>JBOGEI010000035.1:0-25513 GCA_050701935.1 Microbacterium sp. | reverse complement strand
GCGATGCGGGCACCGTCTGGCAGGCGCGAGGTCGCCTGGGCGGTCACCACGTCCACCCAGCCGTCGATCGTCGCGATGAGGTTCTCGAGTCGGGTGAGGGCTTCACGCTGCGCCTCGCTCTGCACGGGAAGCAGGGCCCCTCCCTCGATGGCCGCACGCAGCTCCTCGGGGTCGGAGGGGTCGAGGCGGCTGGCCACGTCTTCGAGGGCGTCCACGTCCACGGTGACTCCGCGTGCGAAGTCGGTGATCTGCGCCATCACGTGCAGGTGCAGCCACTTCGCGTGCCGGTACAGACGCGCATAGGCGAGCTCGCGGGTCGCGAGGTAGAGCGCGATCTGGTCCTCGGGGATCTCGAGACCCTCCCCGAACGCCGTCAGGTTCTGCGGGACTATCGCCGCGGTCCCCGCCGGGAGCACGGGGATGCCGACATCGCCGCCGGACACCACCTCGAGCGAGAGGTTGCCGAGCACCTGTCCGAACTGCGCGGCGAACACGGAGCCGCCCAGGCCGCGCATCAGCTTTCCTGCGCCCTGGACGACGCTTCGCATGTCTTCGGGCACCTGGGTGTCCAACGCCGAGGTCAGCGCGTCGGCGATGCTCGTCGACACGGGGTCGGCGATCTCCTTCCACACCGGCAGGGTCTTCTCGACCCACTCGCCCCGGGTCATCGCGGTCGGGGCCTCGGAGAGCTCGGAGATGGTCGTCGCCTCGCCCAGCCACAGGTTCGCGAGGGCGAAGGAGTCGGCGAGCGAGGTGCGCGAACCGTCGGTCACGCCCTGCCCGTCACGATTGGCGATGAACAGGGCCTGGCGCAGCGCGTTCTCCCACGGGTCGCCTCCGAAGGCGCCCTGGAGCTGCGACATGATCGTCTGCATCATCGCCGGGTCGAGTGTGAAGCCGTCCATTCCTTCGAAGGCGCCTCGGAGCGCCTCGGGATCGATGTCCCCGCCGCTCTGGTTCGAGAGCATCTTCCGCAGGAACTCCTGGAAGTCCTCGGGTGTCGGGTCGTTGTCTGCCATGTCGCTCGCCCTCTCAGCACTTCTGTTGCCGTGGCCTCTACGCTAGTCACAGGTTTCTGCGCGCGAACCCGATGCGGGCAGATCGGTGTACGCCGCTCGCGAACGACGGAGGAATGCAGTGGATCGAACACGGTCTGGGAAGCTCGGACTCGGAGTCTGGGCGCTGGTCGTGGCGCTCATCGCCCTGGTCGTGCTGACGTTCCTGCCGTCGCCCTACGTGATCCAGCGACCGGGCCCGGTCTACGACACCCTCGGCACCGCGGAGGGCGCGGACGGCGAGCAGGTCCCGCTCATCAGCGTCGAGGGCACCGAGACGTTCGAGACCGCAGGCACGCTCGACCTCACCACGGTCCAGGTCGTCGGCAATCGCGAGCGCACCCCCAGCTGGTTCGAGCTCGCGCTGGCGTGGATGGACTCATCCAAGGCGGTCGTCCCGCTCGATTCGGTTTTTCCGGCGGGGGTGACGAGCGAGCAGCGTGACGAGCGCAACGCCACACTGATGGTCGATTCCCAGCACGAGGCGACCGCGGCCGCGCTGAACGAGCTCGGGTACGACACCGGCGCCCAGGTCGTCGTGGTCGAGGCGCTCGCCGACTCACCGGCCTCCGGCATCCTCGAAGCCGATGACGTGATCACCGCGATCGACGGCACTGCGGTGACCTCTGCCACGCAGCTCCGCCAGGCCATCCAGGATTCCGGGGGAGACCCCGTCGTGCTCACCGTGCAGCGTGACGACGCGGAGCAGACCGTCGAGATCACTCCGCAGAAGCGCACCGAGGGCGATGCGACGGCCTGGCTCATCGGCATCACGCTCCGCACCGACTACGACTTCGAGATCGATGTGACGATCCAGCTCGACAACGTCGGCGGTCCCAGTGCCGGGATGATGTTCGCACTCGGGATCATCGACACGCTGACCGAGGGCGAGCTCAACGGCGGGAAAGACGTCGCGGGTACCGGGACGATCGACGCGGCGGGAACCGTCGGCCCGATCGGCGGCATCCGACAGAAGCTTTACGGAGCGCGAGACGCCGGGGCCGAGTACTTCCTCGCCCCCGCGGCCAACTGCGATGAGGTCGTCGGGCACGTGCCGGACGGTCTCAAGGTGATCCGCACCGCGACGCTCGACGAGTCGCTGGCCGCTCTGGAGGTCATCGCCGACGGCGGCGACCTCGCCACGCTGCCGACCTGCGAACGCGCCGGAAGCTGATCGCCGAGCGCCACCGTGACCGCGCCGTGACCGGGATGACAGCCTGCGCACAGTGAGCGTTGCCTAGGATGGAGAGGTGACCTCGACCTCAGCTCCGAATCCGGCCACGCCTCGAACCTCCCGACGCATCCTCGGCATCTCCCTGGTGATCATCGCCGCCTTGATCGCGGTGTTCTTCGTGTTCGCCTCCCTGTACACCGAATTCCTCTGGTTCGACCAGGTGGGCTTCACCGGCGTCCTCACGACGCAGTGGATCGCCACGGCGGTGATGTTCGTGGTGGGCTTCCTCGGTATGGGCGTGCCGCTGTTCGTCGTCATCCAGCTCGCCTACCGGCTCCGTCCGGTGTACGTGCGCCTGAGCTCCCAGCTCGACCGGTACCAGGAGGTCATCGAGCCTCTGCGCCGCCTGGCGATGTGGGGCATGCCGATCTTCTTCGGCCTGTTCGCCGGCTTCGCGGCCGCCGGGCAGTGGAAGACGGTCTGGCTCTGGGCCAACGGTGTGGCGACCTCCTCGGTCGACCCGCAGTTCGGCATCGACACCGGCTTCTACATGTTCGCGATGCCGTTCTACACGATCCTGCTCGCATTCGTCTCTGCGGTGCTGCTGCTCTCGCTCCTGGTCACCGCTCTCGTGTCGTACCTGTACGGTTCCGTGCGCATCGGACAGGGTGAACTGCGCATCTCCAAGCCTGCGCGCATCCAGCTCGCGGTCATCGCCGGGCTCTACCTGCTCGTGCAGGCTGCGAGCCTGTGGCTCGACCAGTACAAGACGCTGGTCCAGCCGGATGATCGCATCACCGGTGCGGCGTACACGGGAGTCAACGCCACGATTCCGGGCCTCGCTATCCTCGCGATCATCGCCGCAGTAGTGGCGATCCTCTTCTTCGTCACGGCCGTCATCGGCCGCTGGCGCTTCCCGCTGGCCGCCACCGCGCTGCTGATCGTGGCCTCGCTCGTCGTCGGCGTCGGATACCCCTGGGTGGTCACGACCTTCCAGGTGAAGCCGAACCAGAACGCTTACCAGGCCGAGTACTACCAGCGGAACATCGACGGCACGAAGGAGGCGTACGGGGTCGCGGATCTCGAGACGACGCCGTTCGCCGCCAAGACCGATGCTGAGGCCGGTCAGCTGCGTGCCGACGCCGAGACCACCGCGTCCACGCGCATCATGGACCCGAAGGTCATCCCGCCGACGGTCCGTCAGCTCGAGCAGTACCGCGGGTACTACCAGTTCCAGACGACGATGGACGTCGACCGCTACGAGATCGACGGGAAGATGCAGGACACCGTGGTGTCCGTGCGCGACCTCGACATGTCGGGCCTGGGCGACGGTGACAACTGGAACAACCGCGTCGCGGTCTACACCCACGGCTACGGCCTCGTGGCCGCAGCGGGCAACCAGCGCACCACGGACGGCGAGCCGGTGTTCCTCGAACGCGGCATCCCCACTTCGGGCTTCCTGTCGGATCGTGAGAACTTCGAACCGCGCGTCTACTTCGGCGAGAACTCTCCCGAGTACTCGATCGTCGGCGCCCCCGAGGGCTCTGAGCCCGCGGAGATCGACTACCCGCGTGGCAAGGACGGCTCGAGCGAGACGAAGACGACGTTCGAAGGAGAAGGCGGTCCGAAGATCGGCGACACCTTCACCAAGCTCCTCTACGCGCTGAAGTTCCAGTCGGAGCAGATCCTGTTCTCGAACCTCGTGAACGAGGACTCGCAGATCCTGTACGACCGTGATCCGAAGACTCGGGTGCAGAAGGTCGCGCCGTACCTCGAGCTCGACAGCGATCCGTACCCGAGCGTGGTGGACGGTCGCATCGTCTGGATCATCGACGGCTACACGACCAGCCAGACGTACCCGTACTCGACGAGCGTGAGCCTGTCCGATGCGATCGCCGACTCGAACATCCCGTCGCCGACGCTCGCCATCGACGACATCAACTACATCCGGAACTCGGTCAAGGCCACGGTCGATGCCTACGACGGTTCCGTGAAGCTGTATGCGTGGGATGCCGAGGACCCGGTGCTCAAGACCTGGCAGAAGGTCTACCCGTCGACGGTGAAGCCGATCAGCGAGATGTCCGGCGAGCTCATGAGCCACGTGCGCTACCCGACCGACCTGTTCAAGGTGCAGCGCGACATCCTCGGCGTCTACCACGTCGACAAGGCGGGCTCGTTCGCTCAGCAGGACAACCGCTGGCAGACGCCGAACGACCCGCGCAGCGAGTCGATGCTGCAGCCGCCGTACTACCTGACCATGCAGATGCCGGGTCAGGACACTCCGCGGTTCTCGATGTTCTCGACCTTCATCCCGAACTCGCAGGGAGCGGGTGGGAGCCGTGACGTGCTCATGGGCTATCTCGCGGTCGATTCGGATGCGGGATCGGAGAAGGGCAAGAAGGCAGAAGGCTACGGCCAATTGCGCATGCTCGAGATCGACACCGACACCACGGTCCCGGGGCCCGGTCAGGTGCAGAACACCTACAACTCCGATACGTCGGTCGTCCCGCAGCTCAACCTGCTCCAACAGGGTGAGTCCGAGGTCATCTACGGCAACCTGCTGACGCTGCCCGTCGGTGGCGGTCTGCTCTACGTGCAGCCCGTGTACGTGCAGTCGTCTGAGGGAACGCAGCTGCCGCGACTGCAGAAGGTGCTCGTCGCCTTCGGCGATCGCGTCGCCTTCGAGAACACTCTCACCGAGGCCCTCGACACCCTCTTCGGAGGTGATTCCGGTGCGACCGGTGGCGACGACACCGTCGAACCCGATCCGGATGCAGTCGTTCCGGACACCGGCGAGGTGCCGAGCGATCCCACCCCGCAGCCCACGGATGCCCAGGCAGAGGCGCTGTCGGCAGCACAGGCCGCTCTGATCGACCGCGAGACGGCACTCAAGGCGGGTGACCTCGCCAAGTTCGCCGAGGCCGATGAGCGTCTGACCGCTGCCGTGCAGAAGCTGCTCGAGCTGGACGCCGCAGCGGGGAAGTGACCTTCCTCTAGAAAGCCGAACGGGCGCCCCTCAGGGGGCGCCCGTTCGCGTCTGTGCGGGATGTCTCAGCGGCAGGCCGCAAGCTCGTCGAGCTGGTCCACCGGCCGGCTCTCGCTGCGGCCTTTCTCTGCGATACTGCGTGCGGCTGAGACTGCCGAAGCGGTGCGAAGCCGCTGGATACAGAAAAGCGAAAGGCCCCCTGACCTGGATTTCTCCGAGTCAGAGGGCCTTTCATTTGTTGCGGGGACAGGATTTGAACCTGCGACCTCCGGGTTATGAGCCCGGCGAGCTACCGAACTGCTCCACCCCGCGGCACAAGAAGTAACTTATCACGGATTCCGAGGTCGGGCGAATCGAGGGGGCCTCCGCGTGACGCCCCGGGCGTGTCGATGCGAGAGGATGAGGGTATGTCCGAGACTGCAGCCGTTCCCGTCGCCGTATGCCAGTTCGCACCCACGGCGTCTCGTGCCGACAATCGCGACCGGATCGCGGAGCTGACGGCGGATGCCGCAGCGCGCGGCGCGAAGCTGATCGTGTTCCCGGAGTACTCGAGCTACTTCGTCGACCCGATGGATGACACTCTGGCCGCGAACGCCGAGGGCCTCGACGGGGAGTTCGTCTCGACCCTCACCGCACTGGCCGCAGATTACGCGGTCGTGATCGTCGCCGGCCTCGCTGAACGGGCCGCAGACGGCCGTCGCGTGCGCAACACGGTCGTGGCGGTGCGGGGCGACGGAATCCTCGCGGTCTACCGCAAGCAGCACCTCTACGACGCGTTCGGGCAGACCGAGTCCGACTGGGTCGAAGCCGGGGCGTTGGGGGAGGCCGCAACCTTCGAGGTCGGCGACCTGCGCTTCGGGCTCATGACCTGCTACGACCTGCGCTTCCCCGAGGTCGCGCGCTCGTTGGTCGATGCCGCAGCCGACGTCCTGGTCGTGCCGGCCGAATGGGTCAGGGGGCCTCTCAAAGAGCACCACTGGACGACGCTGCTCGCGGCACGCGCGATCGAGAACACGGTGTACGTGGTCGCCGCAGACCACCCGACGCCCATCGGTGTCGGGCATTCGCAGATCGTCGACCCGCAGGGCGTCGTGCTCGCGGGCGTGGGCACAGCCTCGGGAACCGCGGTGGCGGTCGTCGAGAAATCGGTCATCGAGCGGGTCAGGGAGACGAATCCGTCACTGCGTGTGCGGCGATACGCGGTCACCGCCCGGGAGCACTAGCCGGATTCGCCGCGGATTCAGGCAGAGAACCTGGCGAGACGCGCGGCGGCTTCCTCGAGCACTTCGACGCGCTTGCAGGCGGCGAAACGCACAAGTCCCGAGTACTCGGCCCTGTTCGCTTCCGAGACGAAGGCCGTCAACGGGATCGCCACCACTCCCGCGCGATCAGGCAGCGTCCGGCAGAAGGCGGCAGCATCCGCTCCACCGAGGGCGGTCGCGTCCGCGACGGTGAAGTAGCCGCCCTGGGGGGCGTGCACGGTGAAGCCGGCCGCACGCAGTCCCTCGCCGAGGATCTCGTGCTTTCGTGCGAGCACGGCGGCAGCGCCGGCGAAGTAGGAGTCATCCATCCTCAGCCCGACCGCGATGGCGGGCTGGAACGCTGATCCGTTGACGTAGGTGAGGTACTGCTTGACCGTGAGCACCGCTGTGATGAGCGCGGCCGGGCCATGCACCCAGCCGATCTTCCAGCCCGTCGTCGAGAAAGTCTTGCCGGCAGAGGAGATGGTGAGCGTGCGATCGGCGGCTCCCGGCAGCGTGGCGATCGGCGTATGCGGCACGTCGAACGCCAGGTGCTCGTAGACCTCGTCGGTGACGATGATCGCGTCGTGCTTCTCGGCCAGTCGCACGACCTCTTCGAGTACCCCGCTGCCGAACACCGCACCCGTGGGGTTGTGGGGATCGTTGATCAGGATGATCCGTGTGCGATCGGTCACGCTCGCAGCGAGCTGCTCGAGATCGGGCTGGAAGTCTGGAGCGCGCAGGGGGACCGTGCGGAGCCGGGCACCGGCCAAGGCGACGGCGGCGGCATACGAGTCGTAGTACGGCTCGAAGACCACCACCTCGTCGTCCGGTCCGTCGATGAGCGCGAGCAGCGTCGCCGTCAGCGCTTCGGTGGCACCCGCGGTCACGATCACCTCGCTGGAGGGATCGACGTCGAGTCCGTAGAACCGACGCTGATGGTCGCCGATGGCTTCGAGCAGATCGGGGATGCCGCGTCCTGGCGGATACTGATTGGCGCCGTCGGAGATCGCGCTGCGCGCGGCCTCCAGCACCTCGGCGGGTCCATCCTCATCGGGGAAGCCCTGGCCGAGATTTATCGCGCCGGAACGAGCCGCTGCCGCCGACATCTCTGCGAAGATGGTGGGCGCGACGGAACCGTCTGAGGCGAGCAGACCTGCACCTGCTGCCGTGCGCCGCCAGGCGCCGGGGATGACACTCATGAAGAACAGGCTAAGGCCATAGCTGAAACTCATCTTCGACATAGAGAACGCACAGATACAGGCGTCATTCTGAAATGGTCGTTGAAGGAGCACACACCATGAACGAAGACAACACCCAGGACCAGTCGGCATCCGCGTCGAACGACGCCGTGCCGTCCACCGAGGCAGCAGAGGTCGCCGCTCAGCCGGCTACGCCTGACGCCGCTGACATCACGGGGCCGCCCACCGCCGCTCCCACTCCCGCCGCGCCGGCCGCTGCCGCGCCCGGGCAGGGACACGAGGTGCCGTCGACCTTCACGTCGCAGGCGCCAGCCGCCCCCCAGATCGCTCCCGTGCCGAACGGCTACTCGGCGCCGCCCGCACCAGCGCAGGCCACCGCGCCGGGCGCCGCTTTCGGCATCCCCACGGCGGCGTCATACACGCAGCCGACCCAGCCACTCGATTCGGGCGCACCGCTGGGTGCACCGGCGGACGGCACGAAGACCAAAGAGCAGAAGCCTCGTGGAGGCGCGAAGTTCGCCGCGTTCATCGTCGCGGCAGCCCTCGTCGGCGGTGTCGCCGGCTTCGGCGGCGGTGCTCTGCTCAACGGACTCCAGGATCGTCCCTCGTCCGGCACTGCCGAAGGCCCGCAGACGGTCACGGTGAACAACCCCGGTTCGGTCAACGAGACCACCGCGGTCGCGACCGCGGCACTGCCGTCGGTCGTCACGATCGAGGTTGCGGGCGCCGACCAGGGCGGCAGCGGATCCGGGGTGATCATCAGCGACGACGGCTACGTGCTCACCAACACGCACGTCGTGACCCTCGGCGGTGCGGTCGCCGATCCGACCATCCGAGTGACCACATCGGACGGGCGCATCTATGAGGCCACCGTGGTCGGGACAGACCCGATCTACGACCTCGCCGTGATCAAGCTGAAGGACGCCAAGGGTCTCACGCCCATGGAGTTCGCCGATTCGTCGAAGCTCAACGTCGGTGACACCGCGGTCGCACTCGGTGCCCCGCTGGGACTGGCGAACTCGGTTACGACCGGCATCGTGAGCGCCCTGAACCGGAGCATCCAGATCGCATCGTCCGCACTGCCGGACTCGTCTTCCGAAGACGCCCCCGACCAGCAGCAGGCTCCCGACCAGGGCCAGGGCCAGGGACCGTTCCAGTTCGACATCCCCGGCAACAGCAACCAGCAGACATCCGATTCCATCTCGATCGCAGTCATCCAGACGGATGCCGCGATCAACCACGGCAACTCGGGTGGTGCGCTCGTGAACAGCAAGGGCGAGCTGATCGGCATCAACGTGGCGATCGCGAGTTCGGGCAGCTCCGAGGAGTCGGGCTCGATCGGCATCGGATTCGCCATTCCGTCCAACATCGCCAAGCGTGTTTCCGACGAGATCATCGCAGACGGAGCCGCGACCCACGGTCTTCTCGGAGCATCCGTGCAGGACGCATCGAGCGTCCAGGGTGCCACTGTCTCCGGGGCATACATCGCCAAGGCAACGGATGGCGGCGCCGCTGCAGCAGGAGGCCTGAAGGAGGGTGACATCGTCACCGAGTTCAACGGGGTTCCGATCACCAGCGCCAGCGACCTCACCGCTCAGGTGCGTGCGGCGGCGGCCGGCAGCACCGCCAAGGTCACCTACGTCCGAGACGGCAAGTCCTACGACGTCGAGGTCACGCTCGGCGAACTCGCCGGCTGAGCCTCGCCCTCGCAGAGAAGGACGCCACCATCGCGATAGGCTCGCGGGGTGGCGTCCTTCTCTTTCGGCACCGGCAACGCGGCCAAGCTGCTCCGGATCCCGTTGTATGCCGTCGGACGCATCGGCACCTTCCTGCTCCCTCGCGGCCGCCGCTGGGTGTTCGGCTGCGGTGCCGGAGTCGGCGATGGCGCCCTCGCCCTCCAGAGGTACGCGTCCTCCGCCGGCCATGACACCCTCTGGCTCACAGTTTCGGACCGAGAGGATCGAGACGCCGCGGCCCTCGGGATCCGCTTCGTCCGAAAGAGCGGTCTGCGCGGGTGGTGGGCGACCGCGCGGGCAGGCGTGCTCGTGGTGACCCACGGCCTCGGCGATGTGAACCGCTACGCGAACGGGGGTGGGTTCGTCGTCCAGCTCTGGCATGGGATCCCGTTGAAGCGGATCGGTCTGGATTCGCCCGCGACGACCCAGGTGCCGAACGTGCCAGGGGCTGCACTGCTGCGCCGGGCGGTCGGAGTCCTCTATCGAGCGGCTGCGCAGCGGATCCGCGTGCTTCCCGCCGCATCCCACCGGGCGAGGGGGCGTCTGGAGTCCGCGTTCGGGCTCGGCGACGATCGTGTGGTCGTCAGCGGCGAGCCTCGAGTCGATGTGCTCTCCCGAGGTTCCGCAGCCGAGCGTCGGAGTGCAGCCGCCACGATGCTTCGCAGCGTCGTGGGGGAGATTCCCGACACGACGCGCACGATCCTGTACGCACCGACCTGGCGAGACGGCGCCGCCGACCCTGCGGTCCCGTCTGCGGCGGAGTGGGTCCGTATCCTCCGCGTGCTGGAAGAGAACGACGCGATGCTGCTCGTGCGCTCGCACCCCCTCGGTGACGGTGGATACGCGCCACCGCTCCCGAGCAGACGAGTGCGTGCACTCGGTGCAGCGCTCCTCCCGGATGTGACTCCCGCACTCGCAGCGGTCGACGTGCTCGTCACCGACTACTCTTCGCTCGCCTACGACGTCGGTCTGCTGCGGATGCCAGTGCTCTTTCTTGCCCCGGATGCGGCGGAGTACGCCCGCACGCGTGGCTTCTACGGCCGGTTCGACGACGTCTCAGGGCCGGAAGCGGCAACCGACTGGGCGCAGCTGCTCGCGCAGCTCGAAGCCCTCCTCTCGGACGACGGTGCGTACGACGCGGCGTCCGAGCGTTCCGCTACGCTCAGCGCGGAGATGCACGCGTATCGGGACGGACGCAACACCGAGCGTGTCTACCAGGTCATCCGCGCGCGGGGGATTCCCGCGCCGAAGGGAGCAGCATGACAACGGCCCGCATCGATGACGAGGCGGAGTCCCTGATCATCTCAGGGACCGGTCAGCGACCGTCAGCGGGTGCACTGGTCGGACCTCGAGCGCGTGTGGATGCTCGCATCAGCGGCGGTGGCAAGACCTGGAAGGCCACGTTCCCGCTGCAGGCGTCGCGCTGGGGCGGACCCTCGCTTCCGCTGCCGACGGGGCGGTACGATCTGCGGATCGCAGGAGTAGACCTCGAAGAGGCGCAGCTGGCCTCAGTGGTCCTCAAGGGCGTGCGCATCGCCGTGGCCGGCGGCACGGTCCAGATCGCTGCGCCCGTCGACCCGGTGTACGAGACCGCAGAAGGGCGCTCGACTCTGGAAGAGCGCTACGTGGCGCAGACGGGCGGGACCGAGAACGCCGTCTTCTTCGAGAGCTTCTACGGACGCAGCGTCGGCTGCAATCCTCGGGCCATCGATCGGGAGCTCGCCGCGCGGGCCCCCGAGGTGCGGCGCTACTGGAGCGTCGTCGACCTGTCGGTCGAGGTCCCCGAGGGAGCCGTCGCCGTCGTCGAAGGCAGCCCGCAGTGGTGGCACGCGCGCGGCGCCGCACGTCTGCTCGTGGTAAACGACTGGCTGCGCCGCAGGTTCGCCCGAAAGACAGGGCAGAAGGTCTTGCAGACCTGGCACGGCACGCCGTTGAAGCGGCTCGCTCTGCATCGTCCCGGTTTCGATCCGCGGCGGATGGCCGCCGTCGTCAAGGAATCGCGTCGGTGGGATGTGCTTCTCGCCCAGAACACCTACTCCGAGCGTATTCTCCGCAAGGCATACGCGTTCTTCGGCCGCCCGATCTGGGTGGAGGGATACCCGCGCAACGACGCGCTCGTCACCGGTGACCCTGCTGCTGTACGCCGTGCGCTGGGCATCGGCGTGGAGGAGCGAGTGCTCCTCTACGCACCGACCTGGCGCGACGACAGATCCGAGATGGTGGACTTCGTCGATGCCGAACTGCTCGCCCAGCAGGCGAATGCGGTCGTACTGGTGCGCGGTCACTCCCGCACGTTGGAGCAGGGGCGGGACCGGGCCGGCGCGCGGGTGATCGACGTGACCGGTTACCCGGAGACCGCGCGGCTGCTGCTCGTCGCAGACGCGCTGATCACCGACTACTCCTCGGTGATGTTCGACTTCAGCGTCACAGGAAAGCCCATGTACTTCCTGGTTCCCGACATCGACCACTATCGCGGCCAGCTGCGTGGCTTCTACTTCGATCTCGCGGAGCGAGCCCCTGGACCACTGGTGCGGACACAGGAGGAGCTCACCGCCGCACTGGACGATCAGGGACACGTCGAGGCCTACGCGGAGCGCTATGCGGCGTGGCGCAAGCAGTTCAACTCCCGCGACGACGGCCATGCCGCCGAGCGTGTGGTCGACCGCATCCTCGATCTGGGGTTCGTCACCCGCTGAGTGCAGCCGAGGTCGGCTTCAGGGGAGCGGGGTGTTGCGCGTGCCCAGACGCGACGCGTCGACGGTGTCGCGGGCACCGCGCAGGACCCCGCCGAGGAACCCGAGGCCCCACGAGATGTGCATCGTCGGAAGAACGAGCAGTGTCCACAGCCGCTGGCGCGCGCTCCCTCCGCCCGGTGCCAGGGCGACAGCCAGCACGAGCAGCAGGTACAGCGCGAGCGGTCCGTACACGAGGAGCGACAAGACCAGCGAGAAGGCGCCGCTGAGCACACCCGTCAGCTGCAGGATCCCGACGACGAGGGCGAGAGCGACCATCACGACGAGTGCGGGCGGGGCGAAGTAGCGGATGCCGTTGCGGCGTCCGAATCGTCGCACCAATTCGCCGCGCCACGCACCGGTAGCGCGGAACTGCCGAGCCAGGCGCAGCCAGCTCTCTCGCGGCCAGTAGGTGACGGACAGCTCGGGGTCGAACCAGACCCGGTGCCCGGCCTGACGGATGCGGAGGTTGAGCTCCCAATCCTCCCCGCGCCGGATCGACTCATCGAACAAGCCGATCTCGTCGAGCACATCGCGGCGCATCACCCCGAGGTAGGCCGATTCGGCCTCGCCCTCTTGCGAGCTCCCGTGGTAGGCGCCTCCGCCGAGGCCGACGGGGGAGTTGTAGAGACGAGCGACTGCTTTCTGGAAGGGCGTGCGCCCTTCAGCATGCATGACGCCGCCGACGTTCGCCGATTCGGTGCGCTCGAGAGTCCGGAGAGCACGGGCCGCGTAGCCGGGGGAGAGCTCGGAGTGCGCGTCGACGCGCAGGATCGTCGCGTAGCGGCTCGCGCGGATCGCCGCGTTCAGGCCCACCGGTATGTGAGCTGCCGGATTGTCGACCAGCCGGATGCGGTCGTCGGTCGCGGCGAGTCGTCGCGCGAGCTCCGTGGTGCCGTCGTTCGACGGGCCGAGTGCGAGGACGAGCTCCGTGGGCACATCGACGTCCTGGGCGAGCACCGACTCGATCGCGTGCTCGAGGTAGGCACGCTCATTGAGCACCGGCATCACGAAGGACACCCCTTGCAGGGGAGCGGCTGATTCGGATGCGGACACAAGATGATCATGGCACGGTGTCTTCGGACGTTCCCTGATGAGGATGGGCGAGGCCCCGACCGCGAGTCGTGCGGTCCCGCTGCGGGCGGGTGGGTCCACCGAGGACGAACTATTCTGGAGGGATGGGTGCATTGTCTGACGCGAAGAAGGCGTACCGTCTGCTGAAGCGGGCGCTCGCCTCCCGCACCGCCGTGCAACGGGTGCGTCGACGGCTCGCAGAACGCGAGCCCTACCCTGTCGGCCACTTCAAGGTCGCGGTGTACTTCGCCGACGGCGTGGTGAACATGTACCAGATGCGCCAGTGGTACCGCCCGCTCGCCGAGCTCGCCAAGCGCTGGCCGGTCGTCGTGCTCTCCAGGCAGGCGACCGGAACGGAGAAACTGCTCGAAGAGGATGCTCCGCCGGTCGCGTTCGTGCCGAAGATCCGTGATCTGGAGCGGTTCATCGCCACGCAGGACATCCGCGTCGTGCTGTACGTGAATCAGAACACGCGGAACTTCCAGATGTTCCGGTACGGGCGACGCTGGCACGTGTTCATCAACCACGGCGAGTCCGACAAGATGTACATGACCACCAACCAGTACAAGGCCTACGACTACGCCTTCGTCGCGGGGCAGGCGGCGCGCGACCGCCTGTCGCGCACCCTGTGGGACTACGACGTGGATCAGCGCACGATCGAGATCGGACGGCCCCAAGCCGACCACTACTCGGGAGCGCTGCCCTACACGCCGGACGAGCGAACAGTCGTGCTCTACGCGCCCACCTGGGAAGGCGACCGTCCGAGCGCTCACTACGGGTCGATCGCGACGCACGGCGAGGCGCTCGTGAGTCGGCTGCTGGCGACCGGTGCGCACCGCGTGATCTACCGCCCGCATCCCCGAAGCGGTGTGGTCGACGAGGCCTACGGCGCAGCCCACCGACGGATCGTCGCGGCGATCAACGCGGCGAACGCGGCGGATGCGAGCGCTCACCACATCTATGACGCCGCCCCGGAGCTCGGCTGGCAGCTCACCGCGGCCGACGTCGCCGTCGTCGACATCTCGGCCATGGTCTACGACCGGCTCGCGGCGGGCAAGCCGCTGATGATCACTCGTCCGACGGATGACGAGGCCGCGATCGACACTCAGGGATACCTCGCCGACTGTGAATGGCTGACCGCGGAAGCGGCCACCGACATCGTCGCCGAAGTCGAGAGGGTACGAGCGGATGAGGCCGCGATCGCCCGGTTGCGGATGTGGGTGCAGCACTACTTCGGCGACACCACCCAGGGTGTGGCCACCGCGAAGTTCCACGCTGCGGTCGAAGGGCTCATGACGCAGTGGGAGCGGTGGCAGGCCCACGAGGTCGGGGCCGTTCGCGAAGACGAGGACGACGACGACGAAGAAGCCGACGACGAGGAGATATGAGCATGGACCTTCCGCTCGCGAAGGCCGCGGCGCCTCGCCTCGAACTCGTCGCGCATACCGGCTCCACGAATGCCGACCTGCAGGCGAAGGTCGTTGACACCGACGGGTGGCCTCATCTCGCGACCCTCGTGACGCGCAACCAGACTGCGGGGCGGGGCAGGCTCGATCGCACCTGGGTGGCTCCGGACGGTTCGGCACTGGCTATCTCCGTGCTGCTGCGCGCGATCCCCGTCGACCCGACCGCGCGGAGCTGGATTCCGCTCGCCTCGGGCCTCGCGATGTCCGAGGCGATCGCCGACCAGCTCCCCGGGCGCGACGTCGCCGTCAAGTGGCCGAACGACGTACTCGTCGACGGGAAGAAGATCTGCGGGATCCTCGCCGAAGCGACGACGGATGCCGTGATCGTCGGTGCCGGCGTCAACACGGCGATGACGAGCGAGCAGCTCCCGGTCCCGACCGCGACCTCGTTCGCTGCACTCGGAGTCGAGGTCGACGAGGATCGACTGCTGGCGGCCTATCTCAACCGGCTCGATGCTCATCTATCCGGGCTGACCGACAGCGGGGATGCTGTCATGAGCGGTCTGCTCGAAGCGGTTTCCGCCCGGTGCGCAACTCTCGGGAAGACCGTGCGGGTATCGATGCCCGCCGACCGCATGCTCGAGGGAGTGGCGACGGCGATCGATGCGAATGGGCGACTTCTCGTCGAATCCGACGGTGTGGAGCACCAGATCTCCGCCGGCGACGTCGTGCACGTACGCGCGGCCGGAAGCTGACACGCCGCCGCACAGACGGCTTTGTCGCAGATCACAGGCACAATGGTGGGGTGACCCAGCCTGTGACGCTCGGCGGTCGGCCTCTGATGCCACCGCCCGGTACACCTTCGGAGGAGCTGCTGATCGCGCGCTTCCGGAGCCACGCGCGCCGCCTGTTCTGGTCGGCCCTCGTGCTGATCGCGGCTTTCGGCGCCACCGCCTACTTCTTCGGCAACCTTCCGGCCGGATTCGAGGACTGGATGCTCTTGGCCGCAGCCGGCGCTCTGGTGTTGCTCGCCGTCGTGCTGCCGTTCGTCATCTGGTACTCCCGGAGCACCACGGTGACGACCAGGCGTGTCATCGCACGCCATGGCATCGGTGCCCGTAGGCGCCAGGAGATGTCGCACGCGCGGGGATACACGATCGCGGTTCGGCGCGGTCCGCTTCAGCGGATGTGGGGCTCGGGGACGATCACGCTCTCCAACGGGGTCGACGCCCCGCTCCGGCTGCCGAACGTCCCGAATGTCACGCTCGTGCACGAGACTCTCGCCGATCAGATCGAGGTCGGGCAGATTCTCGCTCATCGTGACGCGCAGGCCACCGGCGACTGAACGCCCCTGGCGCGCGCCCCGTGTGAGGTACACGGGGCGGAGTGGTCAGACGTGCCGTCGAAGCCGCAACCTGTCGTGCGCGACCGGATGGGTGCGGGAGAATGGGTCCAGACGAATGGAGGCGGCACATGGCGCTGCGTGTTGGCGTGATCGGCGGAGGACAGCTGGCTCGGATGATGATCGCTCCGGCGGTCGAACTCGGACTCGAACTGCGAGTGCTTGCCGAAGGTGAAGGAATGTCGGCCGGGCTCGCAGCCACTGCGGTCGGCGACTATCGCGATCTCGAGGCTGTGCGGGCTTTCGCCGCAGACGTCGACGTGATCACCTTCGATCACGAGCACGTGCCGCAGGAGGTGCTGCGGCAACTGGTCGCCGATGGCGTGGTCGTGCACCCCGGGCCCGATGCTCTTCAGTACGCGCAGGACAAGCTCGTGATGCGTGCGCGCCTCGCAGAGCTCGGCATCCCTCAGCCCGATTGGGCGGCTGTGCGCACCATCGCCGAGCTGCAGGCGTTCCTCGACGAGCACGCAGGCGCCGGCGTCGTGAAGACCCCGCGCGGAGGGTACGACGGCAAGGGCGTACGCGTCGTACGGGCTGCAGCGGAGGCGCAGGATTGGTTGGATGCGCTCGTGCAGGGCGATGCTCTCCTCGTCGAAGAGCTCGTTCCGTTCGTGCGCGAGCTCGCTCAGCAGGTGGCACGTCGCCCCGGTGGCGAGGTCGTGGCGTATCCGGTGGTGGAGACCGTGCAGCGTGACGGCGTGTGCGCCGAGGTCATCGCTCCAGCCCCTGCGGCCGCCGAGCGTCTGGCCGAGGTCTCGGAGGCGATCGGACGCACCATCGCCGAGGGGCTGGGTGTGACCGGAATGCTCGCGGTCGAGCTGTTCGAGACCGACGATGAACGCATCCTCGTCAACGAGCTCGCCATGCGACCGCACAACAGTGGCCACTGGAGCCAAGATGGAGCGGTCACCGGTCAGTTCGAGCAGCACCTGCGCGCTGTCGCCGACCTCCCGCTCGGGAGCACCGCGCCGCGCGCCGCGTGGTCGGTGATGGTGAACATCCTTGGCGGACCTGTCGATGGCACGCTGGACGAGCGTTTCGGTGCCGCCATGGCGGAGCATCCGCAGGCGAAGATCCACACCTACGGGAAGGCGCCGAGACCAGGTCGCAAGGTCGGCCACGTGAATGTCGCCGACGACGATCTCGATGATGCGGTCTACGTCGCTCGAGCCGTCGCCGCGCACTTCCTCTGAAGCGCTTCCATCGCCCGGTCATCCTCGACACATGCGAGCTAGGGGTGTGCCGTTCGGGGATTCTCACAGCGGCAGACCGTACCCTGATCTGGTGACCGAGCCACTGCACTCCTCCGCCGAGCCTCTTGTCGGCGTCGTGATGGGATCCGACTCCGACTGGCGTGTGATGAGCGACGCGTCTCAGGCGCTCACAGACTTCGGCATCCCGCATGAGGTCGAGGTGGTCTCCGCGCACCGCACGCCGGACAAGCTCATGTCCTACGCGCGCGAAGCACGGGCGCGCGGTGTTCGCGTCATCATCGCCGGCGCCGGGGGAGCAGCCCACCTTCCCGGAATGCTCGCCTCGATGACGCCGCTCCCCGTGGTCGGTGTCCCGGTGCCGCTCGCGTACCTCGACGGTATGGATTCTCTGCTTTCCATCGTGCAGATGCCTGCCGGGATTCCGGTGGCGACCGTGTCCATCGGTGGCGCCCGAAACGCCGGTCTGCTCGCCGCACGGATTCTCGGAACCTCCGACACCGCTCTCGCCGACCGCGTCGAGGAGTATGCCCGTGACCTCGAGGCGCAGGTCGAGGAGAAGAACGAACGGTTGAAGGAGTCGCTGTGACCCTTGCGCCTCCGCGCGCAACACGGCGCCCGCTCATCGAGACCCGGCCGCTACGGCATCCTGACTCCTCCGATTCCGGGATGATGGCGAAACGCGGCTGGTGGCTGGTCGCGATGAATCTCCTCGTGCCCGGCTCCGCTCAGGTTCTGGCGGGCAACCGTCGACTCGGGCGCTTCGGTATCGGGGCGACGCTGCTCTCGTGGTTCCTCGCGATCGTGGCGCTGGGCCTCGCGCTCTTCGCCCGTCCCGTCCTGCTGTGGCTCACGATCGGTGGCGGTTTCATCTCCGCCGCCGTCTTGACCATCGTTCAGGTGCTGTTGGTGGGCTACGTCGTGCTCTGGGTCGTTCTCACCTTCGACACCCTGCGTCTGGTGCGGCTCGTGAAGGTACCCGGTGCCTCCCGGTTCGCCATTCCAGTCGTGGCGCTGGTGCTGCTGGGGCTGGTCGGAGGTGGGGCGGGGTATGCCGCGACCGCTGTCGGATCGGTACGCAACACCATCGGCTCGATCTTCGGCCAGAGCGGTCCCAGCGTCGAGCCCAGCGACGGGTACTACAACATCCTCCTCCTCGGTGCGGACAGCGGTGACGGTCGCGACTCGATGCGATTCGACAGCATCTCCGTCGTCTCGGTGAATGCCGAGTCGGGAGCTGTGACGATCACGGGGATTCCGCGTGAGCTGCCGAACGCGCCGTTCAGCGACGGGAGCCCGATGCAGGAGCTGTATCCGAACGGGTTCGAAGGGCACAGTTCTTCGACCTGCGGATGGAACGGCTGGATGAACCACGTGCGAAACGCCGCGGAGGTATGCCGTGAAGATGGTGGCACCGCGCTCTATCCCGACGCGGTCGCCAAGGGGTCCGACCCGGGTATCGAGGCGACGAAGGACGCGGCGGAAGGGGTTCTCGGTATCGAGATCCCGTACTACGTCTTCGTCGACATGCACGGCTTCGCCGAGCTGGTCGATGCCCTGGGTGGCGTGGAGATCAATGTCACGGAGCGCCTGCCCAAGGGCGGCCCGCCAGAGGGGTGGACCGGCAGCGACGTGAACGAGTGGGCCATCGGCTGGATCGAACCGGGCAAGCAGCGCATGGACGGCGATACGGCGCAGTGGTACGCCCGCTCGCGCTACACGACGAGCGACTGGGACCGGATGAAGCGTCAGCGAGAGCTGCAGGCGGCCATCCTCGCGCAGTTCACGCCGCAGACCGTCCTCACACGATTCAACGAGGTGGCAGCGGCGGGAACGGCGTTGATCAGTACCGATCTGCCATCCGACAAGCTTCCCGAGTTCTTCGATCTGATGCTCAAGGCGAAGGAGCAGCCGGTCACGACGATCGAACTCACACCCGAAGCCGGTGTCGACGAGCATCAGCCCGACTACGCGTTCATCCGCGACATGATGCAGCAGACGCTGCATCCTCCGACTCCGACGCCCACGCCCTGATCACCACCGCGGAGGCGGCCCGCGCAGCGCGCGCACGACGCGCGGCCGCGGGAGCGGTAGGAGGTTCGGAGCCGTCGATGGTGCGTTGCCCGTAGGGCTCGACGGCGGGCAGGTCGTGGGACGCGAGAGGGCAGGCAAATCGTGCCCCGCCAATCGGGTACGACAAAAGCCCACGGCCGCCCACCCGAGGGAGGGGAAGGCCGTGGGCTTCCGGTGTTTTCCACCGGATGCACCAGACGACGGTGATCGGAGGGGGAGGGATCACCGTCGTCCAGTCGACCACCGCACGAGGCGGCAGCCGGATCTAGGCGCGCTTGCGGCGGGATACGCCGACTGCGACGAGGGCACCACCAGCGACCAGCGCCGCGGCTCCGCCGCCGAGGACCCACGGCGAGACGCTTCCACCTGTGAGGGCGAGCTCGATGGCTCCGCCGGTGAGCGGCAGCTCGGATCCCGCAGCCGCGACACCAGGATCGTGATCACAGCTGGCAGCCGCGTCATGTCCGTGCGAAACCGTGATGGTCGCGGTGTAGGAGCGCGAGCCGTTGAAGGCGACGGCGTAGGATCCCTCGCCGTCGGACGGCGGACGGAACGTGAGCGTCAGGCTGCCGTCGGCCGTGGCGGTGTTGCCAGAGACGGCGGCCTTCCCGGCGTTGTAGCCGGAGACGGCGACGTTGACGTTCTCGGATGGAAGGAAGTACCCCGGGCCGAATACGATGGTCGAGACTTCGCAGATGTCGATGATCGGGTCACCGACCTTCGCGCCAGGAGGCGTCGGATACGTATCGGACGACGCAGCCGGCACAGTCGGCGCGGCGTTCGCGACAGCGGGCCCCGCGAGTACGAGCGCGCCAGCGGCAAGGCTGATGGCAGCCAGTTTCTTCAGCATGATTTCTCCCCAGAATTTCACGCGGAATCGCCTTCGGATACACCCCTGCATCCGACTGCGTGGCGTCTTCCTGCCCCCACGGCAGGATGGCAGACGCCAGATATTCCCCAGTGAGTCGACACTACCCTATAGAGCTGGGAAAGTCACGAGGCGCACTGGAGAGGCACCCGCGTCGTGTCGGGGTCGTCGATCAGAGGCGTGTGCAATACGTCGGTGAGACGTTCTCCGGCGCCTGTTCCCTGGAACTCGATGGTGATCGTCGTCGATTCGCCTGGTGCAAGGGACACTTCGTGCTGCACGACGGACCGGTCGTCGATCATCGCCGTCTGCACGCCCTCTTCTGCGCCGTCGCGATCGATATGGGAAGGCGCCGCGCCTTGTGGCCCGTAGATCGCGATCAGCGTGCGCACGCTGCCGGCGGGCACACCGTAGAAGCCATCGGCGGTGACGTAGGTCGGCAGCGAGGTCGCGGCGTCTGCGGGAGCGGTGTTGGTCCAGGTCACCCGCACCTGCGTCGTCGGCTCTCCCCGGCACGTGCCGATCGCCGTGGTGATGGAGGCACGGGTGTAGTAGTCCATCTTGCCGCCGGTGGTGTCGTTCATCAGCACACCGACGTAGGTGGCATCGACGTCGTCCTCCGGGATCGTGCCACCGAGTGCCGAGGAGGCGAGCACACTCTCCTCGTCCTCATGGGCGCTCCAGATGCGGATGCGTCCTTCATCGGCCGAATCCGCCAGTGCGCCGATCATCGCTTTGGGGTCGCCACCCGAAAGTGCTGCGCCGAACAGTGCGCTCGCGACCTGCGCGAAGATCTGGTCCTGCACGGCGGGATCGGGAACTGCCGCGTAGATCTCCGAGAGGAGGATGTCGGTGATGTTCTCGGACGTCGCGGTGAAGGGGCCGAACGCGAGATCTCCGGTGACTGCCATCAGGTGCTTCGCGACGACGGCGTCGACGGCGATGACGCCGTCGACGGTCCCACCGAATCGGCCTTGCCAGCGTGCGGCGATGGTCTGGCCGGCCTCCGCGAAATCCGGAATGCTCGTGATGTTCTGCAGGTACCGTCCTGGGCGGTCCTCGAACAGTGCGATCGTGGAATCGCTGAGCGGAAGAGCAGCCTCCAGTGGCGGGAAGTCCCGAGTCGATGCCTGGGTCTGGAGAGTGATCTTGCCGTTCTCGGCATGCAGCAGCGCGATCGAGCCGATGATCCCGCCGGACGAGCGCAGCTCCGCATTGTTCTGCATCGCGAGCACGTAGTTCCTAGGGCCTTCGCCGCCGAGCATCGTCGGCAGCAGAACGGCCGCGCCGTGGAGGGATCCGACCACGGTCGCAGCTTCGGTGACGGACGAGCGCAACTGGCTCACGGCGTCGGCGAGAGGGGGGAGCGTGGCATCGGCATCGATGCGTCGTGCCTGCAGAGCTGCGGCGCTGAGCGCGGTGTCGGCGGTGCTGAGCGGTTCGGCGATCTCGGCGAACGGTGCGAGGTCGATGGCTCCGCCGGTGAATCCGAGACTGGCCAGGTCGAAGTCTGCTGCCACCTCGAGGAGGGGCGTGAGGGCATCGGACGACACATCGTCGGCGATCTCGGCGATCTCGCTCACGGCGCGGAAGTTGGGTCCGATCCACGGCAGCGCGCCGAACGCCTGCCATATGGGGTCGGAGGTGAGGTCGTGGGCGGAGGCCGCGTTGCTCGCGATGCTCCTGGCGATGGGCTTCCCGCCGTCGAGGTCGCCGGCTGCGATCGCGCCCTTCAGCTGGGAGGCGCCCTTGGCGACCTGCTGGAGGTCGTTGACTGCGCCGATCCCGCGGACGGTGACCCAGCCGATCGCGATGATCAGAAGGGACAGCAGAACGCCGACGGTCCACCCGATCCATCGGCGCCGGACGGGAAGTCGACCATCGCTCACTCGAGCATTCAAGCATGATCCGCTGATGCCGTGGTGGGCGCAATCTGTGCGAACGCTGACATTCGCGCGGCGCGGGTGGTGCGCTGCGCAGAGGAGGGGCACCGCAAGGTTAGCCTGTTGGCATGGGTGCTCGGCTGCGTGTTGTTCTGGATCAGCTCGTGAGCGTCGTCGATGCGGATCACGCCGATGCCGCGATGGGGCTCGCCACCGGCCTGGTCGCGACAGCGCCTTCCGGGTGCGCTGTGGATGCCATCGTTCCGGCGGGCGCGTCGGTACCGGTCGCGGGAATCGGTGACGTGCGCACGCTCGGGATGGGGCGTCGTGAGCTTGCTGCGGCCTGGCAGCTGGGGATCACCCCGGGTGTTGGTGGTGGACTTATCCATTCGCCGACGCTGATGGCGCCGCTCGTCCGCCACGATCGAGTGCACGACAATGACCAGACCACGGTGACGGTATGGGATCTGCGCGCCTGGGACGCCCCGGAGATGCTCTCCAAAGCGAGCGTCGCCTGGCAGCGCGGCATGCTCCGACGTGCCGTGAGACACGCCGATGCGGTCGTTGTGCCATCGCATGCCGTCGCGGAACGTCTCTCGGAGTTGGCGAAGATCGGCGATCGCATACGCGTGATCGCCGGGGCGCCACCGGAGGGATTCAGTGTTCCGGTCGACGCTTCGTCGCGGCGCGTCGCGCTTTCGCTTCCCCATGAATACGTGGTGCTTACGGGCTCTCCGACGAGCCTGGCTGACGGCTTTCGGGGTGCGGCGGCGGCGGGGCTCGATGCAGTCGTGATCGATACTCCCGAGGGCGCGGAGCCCTCCTACGCGGACGTCGCCTCGGCTGCCGGACTTCCGGAACAGCGCGCGCACCTGCGAGAAGCGCTCTCGATCGAGGATCGCGCTGCTGTCCTCTCCGGCGCATCCGCGTACGCCGCGACAAGTGCCGTCGCCGGGTGGCCGTGGCGCGCGGTCGAGGCGATGGCGCTCGGCATCCCTGTGGTGGCTGTCGACAGCGGGTCACATCGTGACGTCGTCGCCGATGGCGGGATGCTCGTTCCCGCCGTCGAGCTCTCTGATGCTGTCGTCGGAGCCACGAGCGGGGCAGCACAACGCCTTCGCGTGCTTGCGGCCGATCGCTCACGGGCGTTCTCCTGGGCGAGCGCCGCCGAGCGGCTCTGGGCGCTTCACGCCGAGCTCTGACTGGCTGAGAACAACCTGCAGATACGGGCGACACGCCGAAAACTTGTGGTGCGATCCTGGCAACAGTGGCATCATCCTGCAACTTCCGTCACACTGGTCACATGTCTCGACGTGCCCCACGCTCGCGAAGCAACTTGAGGTTTCCCCGAATCCTCACCTGTTTCCTCGCTGTCTCCGCTCTGGTGATCGGCACGGTGGTCCCTGCCGCCGCCGCTACATCCTCGTCTGCGGCCCCGAGCGCAGCGGCGCTCACCACCTCTGCCGTCGACTCCGCAACGACGGGGATCGCGAAGAGCAGCCTCGTCGGGTTCACTCCGGGCAACATCATCAGCGATGCCGTGTTCACCGACAGCGGCTCGATGAGCGAAGCGCAGATCCAGGCATTCTTCAACAGCAAGGTCTCGCGATGCCTGGGCGGCACGGACGAGAACGGCAAGCCGATCGTCTGTCTCAAGGACTTCACGATCACGTCGGTCACACGCCCCGCCGATGCGTACTGCAGCGGGTACAACGGCGCGGCGAACGAATCGGCTGCACGGGTGATCTATCGCGTGGCACAAGCCTGCAACATCAACCCTCAGGTGCTGATCGTGATGCTCCAGAAGGAGCAGGGGCTCGTGACTCACACGTGGCCGAGCGCGTGGCGCTACAACATCGCGCTGGGACAGGGCTGCCCCGACACCGCGCCCTGTGACCCGAACTACATCGGCTTCTTCCACCAGATCTACGGCGCAGCACGCCAGATGCAGATCTACATGGAAGGGAAGTGGTTCCAGTGGTACGCGCCCGGCAAGACGTGGAACATCCTCTTCAATCCCAGCGCGTCCTGTGGCTCCGCGCCTGTGTACGTGGCGAACAAGGCGACCTCGGCCCTCTACTACTACACGCCCTACCAGCCCAACGCGGCCGCGCTCCGGGCGGGCTATGGCACCGGCGACGGATGCTCCGCTTACGGCAACAGGAACTTCTACAACTACTTCACAGACTGGTTCGGATCGACACAAGTGGCCGCCAGCGCGTTGACGGCGAGCACGGCTATCCAGGGTGAGTACCTCGCACAGGGCGGAGCAGCCGGCCTGGGAGCCCCCGGCAGCGACGTGATGCGTCTGAATGGCGGTTACGCGCGTGCATTCGCGGCCGGCTCGGTCTACTGGACGGCGGCGTACGGCGCGAAGACGGTCTGGGCCGGTCAGCTGCGCGAGTACTACTTCAGTCGTTCGGGCGCAGAGGGCCCCGTGGGCTGGCCGGTTCTCAACCAGCAGACGCTCGCGGGAGGTGTGGCGCAGCTGTTCACCGGAGGATCGGTGTATTCGGGCAGCGCCGGCACGTTCATGGTCGCCGAGCCGTTGCGCAGTGCTTACTTCGCACAGAACGGTGCGACAGGGGCGTTGGGAATGCCCCGAGCGGACCAGGCCTGCACCAGCGGGATCTGCTCGCAGGCATTCGAGGGAGGCGTCGCAGTGTCGTCGACCGCGGGTGCGTCGGCTGTCTCGGGTCCGATCTTCACCGCGTATGCCGCTTCCGGCGCAGTCCCGGTGTCGACGTGGGGTGTTCCGACGTCTGGAGCGGTTGCGATGCCCGGCGGCGTGGGTCAGGCGTTCGCCAACGGATCCGCGTACGCGTCGACGAGCGGGGCTGCGTACTTCGTCTCTGGGGCGATACGGGATCACTACTTCAGCCTGGGTGGTGCCACGGGGCGTCTGGGGTTCCCGGTCGCTGCCGGTGTCTGCACTCCTTCGCTGTGCTCGCAGGACTTCCAGTACGGAACGATCCTGTGGTCGGCTGCTGGGGGAGCCCGTGTGGGTTCTCCGGAGATCGATGCGGTCGCGACGGCGCAGGCCGCAGTTCTCGGTGCGCGCGTGCCCTCGTCGTTCGTCAGCTACACCTTCAACGGTGGTGGAATGGCCGAGGCCTTCGCGAACGGTGCCGTCTACTTCAAGAGGGGCGTCGGCGCGTATGCCGTTACCGGGAAGATGCGCGACCTTTACTTCGCCGAGGGAGGCGCAGCAGGCCGTTTCGGGTGGCCCACCTCGGCGCAGACCTGCAGCGGCGGAACCTGCTCGCAATCCTTCGAAGGCGGCGCGACCGTCACGTCGAGCGCCGGAGCCTTCGCCGTAGCGGGTCCGATCTTCACCGCATATGCCGCTTCCGGCGCAGTCCCGGTGTCGACGTGGGGTGTTCCGACGTCTGGAGCGGTTGCGATGCCCGGCGGCGTGGGTCAGGCGTTCGCCAACGGATCCGCGTACGCGTCGACGAGCGGGGCTG
>JBOGEI010000034.1:0-25545 GCA_050701935.1 Microbacterium sp. | reverse complement strand
GTGATGAACACGATCACCATGGGCGTCCACATGCGCTTGCCGTCGACCGTGGTGCGGATCTTCGATCCGTCGTAGGTCTCGCTGATGTCGACGCGACGACGCAGCAGCCGCACGATGAAGTTCTCGCGCTGCACCTCGCCCTCGTGGTCGCCGTCGGGCATCGCCTGTCGGATCGCCGTCCAGATGAGGAATGCGCCGAAGATGTAGAAGATCGGCGAGAAGTTCTCGACGATCGCGACGCCGGCGAGGATGAAGAGACCGCGCAGGATGAGCGCGATGATGATGCCGACCATGAGCACCTGCTGCTGCAGTCGCCTCGGTACGGCGAATTGCGCCATGATCAGGACGAAGACGAACAGGTTGTCGATCGAGAGGCTGTATTCGAGCGCCCAGCCGGTGATGAAGTCACCCGCGTTCTGCCAGCCCCCGAAATTGCCGAGGAGCACCGCGAACAGCAGCGCGAGACCGACGTAGAAGACCACCCAGAGGGTGGATTCCTTCGTCGAGGGGATGTGCGGCCGGAGCCGGATGAGGAGCAGGTCGCCGATCAGGATGATCGTGAGGACGACCATCGAGGTGATCTCGAACCAGACGGGGATTTCCAACGGCGCACTGCACCTTTCGCGGAGGGGTCGGGAATGAGTCGAAAGTCTCTCCCCCGCACAGATGTGCGGCGCGCGCCCGGAGCAGCGATGACGGTGCTCGTGATGACGTTACGCGCGGATTCGGGATACTCCCTCTCGCCCGGGCAATGCTACCGGAGCCGTGGCACCCGCGAGTAGCGACATGGTGAAATAGTCGGCGTGACTTCGACCACTCCCCTCCAGAACCCCGAGCGCGGCACCGCACCGCTCGACGCCACCCCTCGAAACCCCTGGGCCCGCTCCATCGGCTCGCTCATCTTCGTCAGTCGCTGGCTGCAGGCACCGCTCTACCTGGGACTCATCGTCGCTCAGGTCGTGTACGTGGTGGTGTTCATGGTGGAGCTGTGGCACCTGATCGCCGAAGACGTGTTCGGCGACATCACCCACATCGACGAGGCCACGATCATGCTGACGGTGCTCGGCCTGATCGACGTGGTCATGATCGCCAACCTGCTGATCATGGTGATCATCGGCGGCTATGAGACCTTCGTCTCGCGCATCGACACCGACGGCCACCCCGACCAGCCCGAGTGGCTCTCTCACGTGAACGCGAACGTGCTCAAGGTGAAGCTCGCGATGGCGATCATCGGCATCTCGTCGATCCACCTCCTCAAGACCTTCATCGAGGTCGGCGGCATGGGCGAGAGCGGCATCAGCACGGACGGCGAGAAGTACACCCCGATCGGCGTCCTCTGGCAGGTGGTCATCCACTGTGTGTTCATCCTGTCCGCCCTCGCGCTCGCCTGGATCGACAAGATGTCGCAGAGCACGGCGCGGGCAGCGCACGACGCGGCGCAGAGTCCCGCGCACTGAATCTGAGACGATGGGGCGCCCACCGACACCTTCCCTGTGAGAGACACCGAACGGAATCAGGATGCCCCTGCAGACAAGTGACCAGAAGTGGGCGGCGCAGGCCGCGGCCGGTGACGAGAACGCCTTCCGCGAGCTGTACCGCGCACATGTTCGACCTGTGTACTGGATCGCGCAGGGCATCCTCGCATCGCCTGCGGATGCGGAAGACGTGACCCAGGAGACTTTCGTGGTCGCCTGGCGGAAGCTCCCCGGACTCGAACTCCAGGGGGAATCGATCCTGCCGTGGCTGGCCACGATCTGCCGCTTCCAAGCGGCGAACCGACTGCGCCAGCGTCGACGGGATCAGGCCCACACGGCCGAAGCGGCCGATGAGACCCTGCTGCCGGACACGATCAGTGTCGAGGAGCAGGTCATCACCGCGGAGCTGGCGGCACGGATCGCTGCGGAAGTGGGCACCCTGAGCGAACTCGACCGCGAGATCTTCCGTCTGTGCGCGTCGGAGGGCTACGCCTACCAGGCGGCGGCCGAAGAACTCGGCGTGACCCATGCCGTCGTCCGGAACCGTCTCTCTCGAGTACGCACCCAGTTGCGCGGCGCCGTGAAGGAAGCGAGAGACGCATGAACGACCAGACCACCCCCGGCGACCTGCCCGATCTGTCGGACGAGACCATCGCGCGCATCGAGGAATCGGTCTTCGCGGAGATCGCGACGGAGCGAGCGCACGCATCAGCGCCCCCGGCTGAGGCGAGGTCTCGTGTTCGCCGTCGACGCTGGCTGACCGGCGCCGGCATCGCTGCGGCATTCGTGGTCGGCGTGCTCGTCACCCCGCCCATCCTCGGCGCAGTGGGCGGTTCGTCCTCGGTGACCGCCGAGGGCATGAGCACCCAGGGCGGAAACGGCGCGGACTCCGCACCCTCATCTCCCGAGAGGATCACTGGCGTATCCCCGGAGTCGCTGCCGGATGGTGCGCTGAGCTCCGACGTGAGCGGCGAGATGCTGCCTGGCGCCGCGATGCCGGACGGCGGTCGCGAGATCATCGCCACCGCTCAGGCCACGGTCCAGGTCAAGAGCATCCCCGATGCGTCGACGGCGATCGCAGCCCTCGCGGAAGAACACGGCGGCTACGTCGAGAGCACCGAGATCGGGAAGTCGGTCGCCTCCGACGGCACGTCCGAGCCCGCCCCCGCACCCGCCGATTCGGCATACGGCTGGATCAGCATCCGCGTGCCATCCGCCGATCTGGCTGAGGTGATCGCCGCGCTCGGTGACACCGGAGAGGTGCTGTCCTCGTCGACGTCGAAGCAGGACGTGACTTCCGTCGCGATCGACCTGCAGGCCCGGGTGGACTCCACGAAGGCGTCCGTCGAGCGGCTCACGCAGCTCATGGCGCAGTCGGGAAGCGTCTCCGAGCTCATCGAGGCCGAAGTCGCCCTCACCGACCGCCAGGCGCAGCTCGAGTCGTACGAGCAGCAGCTCGCCGCCCTCGACGACCAGGTCGCCATGTCGTCACTGCAGGTGCAGCTGACGAAGGCGAGCACACCTACCACCGCCGACCCCGCAGGCTTCGGCGACGGGCTGCTCGCCGGATGGAATGGTCTCGTGGTGTCGCTGAATGCTCTCGTGATCGCCCTGGGCTTCATCCTCCCCTGGCTAGCGATCGCCGGCGCCGTCGTGCTCATCATCTGGATGATTCGTCGAACGCGGCGCAACCGACGCATCGCCCGCGCTTCGTCGGAGGACTCGCTCGCGGACGAGAGCTGACCTGCACCAGGCACTGATCGACTCGTCCCGGACATTCCGGGGCGAGTCTTTCGTTGATTTCCCGAGGTATACAAGAAGTCTTGTGGGCTTGGCACGGCGCGATTAGCGTCGTCTGCTGTGGAAGACATCTCCGTGATCACCGCCGTGCACCACCCACTGCGCCGACGCATCTATGACTACCTGCTCCTGTACGGCACCGCGCAGGTCACCGCCATCGCGCGCGCTCTCGACAGCCAGGTCGGGAGCATCAGCCATCACCTGCGAATGCTCGAGCGCGCCGGTGTCGTCGAACGTGCAGCGGACCCGACGGGCGACAAGCGCACCAGCTGGTGGAAGGTGGCGCGGCGCGGGCTGAGCTGGTCGACAGACGACTATGCCGACTCCCCTGCCGATGCGCTGCTGGCCAGAGAGGCCCAGCGACAGGGCATCCGGATGCAGATCGACCGCTTGCAACGCTGGCACCGCGGCAGGCACGATCCCGCATATGCGGACTACGACGGCTCGAACACAGAGACCACGGCATGGGCCTCTCCCGATGAGCTGCGCGACCTCTCCGCCCGGATCCTCCGGACGATCCGAGAGTGGCAGGACGGCGTCGATCTCGACGACGGCCAGGACCGTGCTCCGATCTTCGTGTTCGCACACGCGTTTCCCACGACGCCATGATGGTCGCCGTCAACGAGCCCGAGGAGATCGTCGCACCGCCTCCGTTTCGCCGCGATCATCTGGTGCATGCATGGATCGGTGTCAAAGCACTCTCCGACGCCGGTGACGCGTTGTGGACGATCGCGCTCGCCTGGACCGCTGTGCAGATCGCTTCGCCCGCCGTCGCCGGACTCATCATCGCCGCCGGTACCGTTCCTCGCGCGGTGATCCTGCTCTTCGGCGGGGTACTCGCCGACCGTGCGGACGCCCGTCGGATCATGCTGATCTTCAACGTGCTCAGGGTCGGTGTGCTGGTGGCCGTGGCGGTATGGGTACTCGCGACACCGCCCTCGGTCGCCGTGCTGCTCTTCGCCGCGATCGCGTTCGGGGTGTGCGATGCGTTCTACGAGCCTTCGGCCGGGACGATCGCCCGCCAGCTGGTCAGGGCCTCCGACCTGCCCTCTTACGGTGCCGCAGCGCAGACGGCATCGCGCCTGGGCACGATGGGCGGCGCAGCCATCGGCGGGGTGGTGGTGGCGTACACCGGCCTCGTCGGCAGCGCGTCGGTGAATGCACTGACCTTCTCTCTGGTCATCGCCTTCATCGCGATCTGGTTGCGTCCACGATTCCGCCTCGCTCGCGCAGAGAAGGAGTCCGCGCTGCGCGGCATCGCACGCGGATTCGCGCACCTCTCTTCCAACCCCACGACCCGCACCCTCGTGATCGCTCTGTCGGGGCTCAACCTCGCAGTCGGTCCCGCCGTCGGGATCGGACTCGCGTTGAGAGCGCATGCAGAAGAGTGGGGAGCACAGGCGGTCGGCCTGTTCGAAGCCCTGCTGGGCCTGGGCGCAGCCATCGGCGCCGTCTCCGTGGCGAAGTGGCGACCGCGTCACGAGGCACGCGCCGGCTTCTGGGCCCTGGTGGTCCAAGGCGCCGGGATCGTCGCGCTCGGCTTCGGTCCGGCGTGGAGCGTCGCGACCGCCGCGTTCGTCATCGGCGCGACAGCCGGATACGCGTCGGTACTGCTGAGCGCGACCTTCTCAGCCACCGTCGACACGGCCTATCTCGGCCGCATGGGCTCGCTCACCCGGCTGGGCGACGACTGCTTGATGCCGCTCGCGATGGCCGGATTCGGGGCCCTCTCATCTGCGACGGCCCTCTGGGTCGCGTTCACGCTGTTCGGCGGCGCGATGATGGCCTTGATGATCCTGCCGCTGAGCACGACGACCTTCCGCACGATGTCGCTGCGCGCGGTCGACTGAGCCGGAAAAGCGAGAAAGCCCCCGGCGAACCGGAGGCTTTCTCGTGTTGTGTGACCCCAGCGGGATTCGAACCCGCGTTACCGCCGTGAGAGGGCAGCGTACTAGGCCGCTATACGATGGGGCCGTCTGGCGAAACGTTTCCGTCGCGCGACAACCGTTCAAGTATGCCACGACGATTCTCCGTGCGCCAAATCGATGCCACCTCGACCTGACGCCCGGGCGTGGCGCGCGGAATCCGTTTGCCGTGGAGCACATGAAGGAGTTGACTCTCATCATGCGCGTCACCAAGTTCGAACATGCCGCCCTCCGCCTCGATGCGAACGGGAAGACCCTTCTGATCGATCCGGGCTCCTTCACGACGCCCCTGGATGACCTCGATGACCTCGTCGGTGTCGTGATCACGCACGAGCACCCGGACCACTGGACGCCCGACCACCTCGATCGGTTCCTGCGAGCCGCGCCGGGAACGCCGATCTACGCTCCTTCCGGAGTGGCACGATCCGCAACCGACTATGACATCACCGTCGTCGCCCCTGGAGACACCGTCGAGGTCGGCGGATTCACCCTGCGGTTCTTCGGTGGCATTCACGAGGTCGTCCACTCCTCGCTCCCGACAGTCGAGAACGTCGGAGTTCTCGTGAACGACGAGCTCTACTACCCTGGCGATTCCTACGCCGTCCCCGAGGGCGTCGAGGTCGGAACCCTCGCAGCTCCGCTCGGCGCCCCGTGGCTGAAGATCGGCGAGGCGATGGACTATGTGCTCGCCGTCGCACCGCGACGCGCCTTCGGCACGCACGACATGACACTGTCGGTGATCGGCAGGAACATGCACCGTCAGCGCCTGCAGTGGGCAACCGAGCAGGGCGGCGGCGAGTTCTTCGCGCTGGAGCCTGGCGAGTCCCTCGACCTCTGATGGCGGACTCCCCCGCCGCAGAGATCGTGCTCGGCGAAGATGACGTCCGTGAACTCGTGCGCACCGCGGCGCCGGAACTCGCCGAACTTCCGCTGACACGATTCGCGGAGGGATGGGACAACGTCACCTGGCGTCTCGGCTCGGCCCTCGCGGTGCGAATTCCGCGCCGAGACCTCGCAGGACCGTTGATCCGACACGAACAACTCGCACTGCCTCTGCTCTCGATGCAGCTGGCGACCGCGAACATCCGCACGCCGCTGCCGGTGTTCGCCGGCTCGCCCTCAGCGGACTTCCCTTGGCACTGGTCGATCGTGCCGTGGCTGCCCGGCACCTCGGCCCTCGGTCTTCCGAGACGTGACAACACCACCTGGGCCGCGGAGCTTGCGGCCGCACTCCTGATCCTTCATCGCGTCGCACCATCGGATACACCACGTAACCCCGTGCGCGGCGTGCCGCTGAGACGGCGAGACGAGAGCATCCGCTCACGTCTGGCAGATCTCCCCCCAACGATCGCCCGGCCACTCGCGACCCTCTGGCAGACCGGCCTGGATGCCGCACCGAGCACCGAATCCGTGTGGATCCACGGCGATCTGCACCCCGGGAACATCCTCGTCGACGGCCATCGGCTGTCAGCTCTGATCGATTTCGGTGACGTGACCTCCGGCGATCCCGCCTACGATCTCGCCGCAGGCTGGCTCGCCTTCGATGCCGAAGGTCGACACGTGTTCCGTCGAGCCACGAGAGATCGGTACGACGAGGCGACCTGGGTCAGGGCGCGCGCCTGGGCAGCAGCGGTCGCGACGATCCTGTGCCATTCGAGCGACGACCGGGTCGACCTCCGCACACTCGGCCAGGAAGCGGCTGCTGAGCTGATCGGCGCGAAGGGCTCCGCCGCAACTTGACGCGGGCAATCGAAGACAGGGCGGTCGCCACTCAGGTTCCGCTCGAGCGCTACTCGGTGAGCGAACCGCGGCCCGAGCCCTCGATTCACCCTTGCCCGGCATTTTTGGACGTGATGTAATAACTCCGAAGTAACGTGTTACCTATCACATTTCTGAACGGAGATCACCATGACGACCGTACTATCCAGAACGAAGAGAATGCTCGGCGCCGGAGTCGTAGGAGCAGCCGTCCTCTTGGGGGGTGTGCTTACCGCACCGGCAGCTCTGGCGGAGACCGACGACGGAACGACGCCCCCGGCACCAGACGATCGCGCTCACTCGCGGATCATCGGAGGAAAGGCGGTGCCCAACGACGCGTATCCGTTCATGGCATCGCTCCAGGTGAACGGCTCCTCATGCGGCGGCTCTCTCCTGGGCCCCACGCTCGTGATGACGGCAGCGCATTGCGTCACCGTGCCCGACTCGATCACCGGGCTTCCGGTGCTCGATGTCGAAGGTCTCTCCGTCGTCGTCGGCCGAACCGTGCTGTCAGACAAGACTCAGGGGCAGGAGCGCGGGCTTTCCGATGCTCTCGGCACGGCAGCTGTCGTCCACCCGCGTTACCTCGCCGGCGACTCTGCGTACGATGTCGCCTTCCTCGTTCTGGACGCACCGGTAGAAGGCGTCGTTCCGGTGAAGCTGCCTACCAAGGGCACGGATGCTCTCCTGCGCCCGGGGCAGAACGCCACCGTCATCGGCTGGGGCAACACCGACACTGCCCTCGGGAACTTCCCCGACCGCCTTCGCCAAGTGCAGGTGCCGATGCTCGAGACTGCGGAGTGCGAACTCAGCTACGAAGACTTCCGGCCTGGCGTCAACATCTGCGCCGGGGTCGTCGGCAAGGATTCCTGCCAGGGTGACAGCGGTGGCCCACTGTTCCGTCAGCCTCCCGCGCGGGAGACCGCCTACCAGATCGGCGTCGTCTCGTACGGCGACGGGTGCGCTGATCAGGGCGCCCCCGGCGTGTACGTGTCACTGAGCTCCGCCGACCTGTGGGACACCCTCGCAGAAAGCAGCGCGGGCAAGATCATCAAGAACTCCCTGGGACGCTGATCGAGGTCCGGCCGCGCAGGCTCAGTCCTGCGCGGCCTTGACCCGAAGCTCCCGCTCCAAGTGGTCACGCTGCTCGATCACGAGCCTCCGCAGCGCCGCCGGCGCATTCGCGTTCGCAGCCAGCCATGTATCGACCGGCTCCGACGACGCACTGGCCGGGAACAGCCCGATGACCAGGCGCCGCGCGATCTCGATGCTGCGCGCGTTCCAGGCTGCACCGATCCGAACGAAGTACTCGTCATCGAAGCTATCGATCAGATCCCGTCGTCCACCGGCGCGGAACCCGCTGATCTCTGCGTCGAGGTGATCGTTGCTGAGTGACAGATCGTTCCACGCGGATTCCCACGCCTCGCGTCGCACGTCGCGATCGGGGCGAGAGGAGCGCGCCTGCCTGGCGGCGGTGCGCCCGTCGCCGGTGTCGTCCCGGTCGAGTTCTGCATCGACGTCTGCGATGTCGGCGTGCCCCGTGGTGACGAGCGCCGTAAGCAGCTGCCAACGCAGATCGGGATCGACGACGAGCCCCTCAGGGGCATCGCCGTCGAGCAGAGCCCGCACGTGCTCGTGGTGCGCATCGTCGAATGCCGACGCCGCAGCGAAAGCCCGCGCCCAGGAGAGCTGTGCGTCACTACCCGCATCGGCGGACTGAAGGGCGGCCCACACGGCATCCGTCCACCTCCGCTGTTCCTCGACTCGCTTCGCATCGGCGACGAAGTGACGGATGGTGTAGGCCGCGTTCGCGACGACTCCGGTCAACAATCCGATGTTGGCTTCCGCCGGCGCATGCGTCCGCGCGATCTGGAGGTACCGCGTGGCGTCGAGCTCGCCGTCTCGCGTGGCGTTCCAGAGCGATGACCACACGAGTGCGCGTGCCAGCGGATCATCGATGGATGACAGAGACTGCTCCACAGTGTGCAGAGAGCGCTCGTCGAGCCGTGCCTTGACATACGTGAGGTCGTCGTCGTTGAGGAGCACCAGATCGGCTTCAGGCAGTTCGACCTCGGTTCGTTCTCCGACCACGTCGAGTTCCTGCTGCTCGCGACGGACGATTCGATCGTCGACCCGCTCGTACAGACCGATGCGAAGGCGGTGCGGTCGAGGGTCGGTCTGAACGAGGAAGAGACGGTTCTCCGGATCCCTCTCCGTCCACAGAGTCGACACGCCCGAGGTCTGCAGCCAGGCCGCCGACCAGTCGCTCATGTCGCGCCCTGAGACGGCGCTCAGCTGCACCAGGAAGTCGTCGAGTGTCGTGTTCCCGAAAGCATTGGCGGTGAAGTACCTGCGGGCGCCCTCGAAGAACGCCTCATCGCCGACGAATGCGACGAGCTGCTTCAGCACGGCCGCGCCCTTGGCATAGGTGATCCCGTCGAAGTTCAGCTTCGCGGCCTCGAGGTCGGTGATGTCCGCCACGATCGGGTGCGTCGTCGGTAGCTGATCCTGCTGATAGGCCCAGGCCTTGCGGCTCGCGGCGAACTTCACCCACGCGTCGTGGAAACGCGTGGCCACCGCCGAAGCGTGCGCGCCCATGTAGTCGGCGAACGACTCCTTGAGCCAGAGGTCATCCCACCACGTCATCGTGACGAGGTCGCCGAACCACATGTGCGCCATCTCGTGCAGGATCGTGTTGGCACGCGCGGCACGCTGGGCGTCGGTCGCAGCACCTCGGGAGAGGTAGGCCTCGGTGAACGTCACCAGCCCCGGGTTCTCCATCGCGCCGAGGTTGTACTCGGGAACGAAGATCTGGTCGTATTTGCCCCAGGGATACGGATACGCGAAGGCATCTGTGAAGAAGTCGAGTCCCTGCCGGGTCACCTCGAGGATCTCGTCGGCCTCCAGGTGCGGTGCGAGCGATCGTCGGACGAACACGCCGAGGGCGATGCTCTGCTCGTCCCGCTGCCATTCCCCATCCACACGCGCGTACGGCCCTGCGGCGACCGCCGTGATGTAGCTCGAGATCGGCAGCGTCGGAGCGAACTCCACGCGCTGCACCCCGACACCCAGATCGGTGTGCGCGGCCGTCTGGTTGGAGAGCACCTCCCATCCGGACGGGGCGTCCACGATGAACGTGTACTCGGCCTTCATATCCGGCTGCTCGAAGCAGGCCATGACCCGACGCGAGTCCGCCGGCTCGTACTGCGTGTACAGGTACGTCTCTTCGTCGACCGGATCATGGAAGCGGTGCAGGCCCTCTCCCGACCGACTGTAGGCACCGACGGCCTCTACGCGGACGACATTGGACGCCGCGAGGCCCGAAAGCGTGACGCGAGCGCCGTCGTAGACGATCTCTTGGTCTACGCCGTTCACGACGACCCGCTGCACCTCTTCGCCGATGAAATCGAGCCAGGTCGCCTCGACGGTGGCATCGAACTCGAGCGTGGTCGCTGTCGGAAACCCGCTGCGTGCGCGCTCTGGTGCGCCAGTCAAGTCGAGCTCGACGCGGATGCGGTGCACGGTGACTGCGGCGGATCGCGCTGCGGTCTCGTCGCGGGTGAGGTTGGCTGTGTCCATGCATCCATCCTGGCATCCGGATGCCGCACGCACTGCCGTGTCGGCGACACCTCATGCCACGCTGGGCCTGAAGCTCAGCGCCGTCGCCTCGCTGCTGCTCGCCGGCTGACCTTCCGCGAGATCTCCGGGCCACCGAGAAGCCGGCGGATGGCCGTCTCGGGCGTGACGGACAGATCGAGCGTGCGTCCGCGGGCGTACTGGCCGAAGACGCGCGGGTCTATGTAGCTGGCTCGAGCGACGGCGGTCGTGTTGCCGAGCGCGGTCGCTGCCGCCTGCACGGCCAGGCGCTCGGCCTGACTGCGGTGGTTGCGGCTGTCGAGCTCGCCGATGCGAGCAAGAGCGTCTGCGGCGATGATCGTCCCGTGGAGCGTGCGGAAGTCCTTCGCCGTGAATGACGCCCCGGTGACCTCCCCCAGGTACCCGTTGACCTCGACGGGAGTGATACGCACCCGCCGACGACCACGGCGATAGGCGAGGAGGAAGGCTCCGGACTTTCCTGCGGCGAAGTCTGTGAGTGCTTCGGCGAGTGCCTCGTCGGTGATCTCGATCGACGCCGTGCGACCGCTCTTGGCCGGGAACGACAGCGCGACCTCACTCCCGTCCACCCGCACGTCACGCCGGCGGAGTGTGGTGAGACCGCGGCTTCCGTGCCGAACCAGGTAGCGCTCGGATCCGATGCGCAGTGCCGCGTCGTCGAGGAGACGGAAGGCGATGGCAAGGGCACGCTCCTTCGTCTGTCCCTCCTGGGCGAGTGCCCTGGTGACCTGCGCCCGTGCGCGGGGAAGTGCGGCTGCGAGATCGAGCGCGCGCACGAACTTTCGGCGATCCCGAGAGACCCGCCAAAGAGGGTGATACAGATACTGTCTGCGTCCAGCCCCGTCGACGCCGACGGCTTGGATGTGCGCGAGCGGATCTGCCGCGATCCACACCTGCTGCCAGGCGGGCGGGATGACCAGATCGTGGATCCGTTCCCGGTCGGCCTCGGGAGCGGTCTCGCCTGCCGGATCGACGTAGCGGAACCCCGAACCTGAGCGTACGCGCCGGAAACCCGGATCTTCTCCCGGAACGACGCGGATCAGTCTCGCCATGGTGCTCCCTCTCTCGACTGTCTTCGAGAGAGCGTGCCCTGGCGCGACGATCAGCGAAAGGGAGTGGCGTCGCGGGGCCCCTCGTGCTATCCGCCCTCGGATGCAGTGCGGGGCGCGGCGAAAGTACTGCGCATGTGGTCGCTGGTCAGGAAGTCGGCGATGCCGATCATGATCAGGCTGAACACGATCTGCTCGGACACCATCCACAGCGGATACAAGCCGGGGATCGCCGCCATCACGAGCGTGATGACGGGAAAGATCTGCGCGAACAGCCGCAGACGCTTGTAGGCCCACCGCCACCCGCGCTGGGCGCGCCAGGCGAAGTAGAACAGCGTTGCGGTCATGGCGAGCACTACCAGTGTGCGCATCCAGACGGCGAACGACACCGATTCCCCGTCGACGGCCAACGCGAGAGCGACGATGACGGCCCCGACTCCGATGACCAGCTCGAGCACGAGGAGCCAGAGGATCCAGGTGAATGCGCGCACCGTCTTGGGGTGCGTGCGGTCGGCCTCGCTGATCGCGACGCCCGCCTGCCGGCCACCTGCGATCCGGTCGAGCCGAAGGAAGAGGGACTCCAATGCCATGCTCGGAGCCTATTGGGTGCGCACCGCGCCGTCCTCCCCCGTTCGATGGATGTCTGTCACACCGTTGGCTTGAGGGGAGACGACCCGCTCGAGCACGATGGCGAGCACGCCCACAGCCAGGCTGCCCGCGATCATGACACCGATGAACCAGACGTCGAGCCCCCCGCCCAGCATCACGCCGGCCACCAGCGGCCCCAGGATCGCGCCGCCCTGGAGGCCGCGGAGTTGATCGCGTTGTACCGGCCGCGCGTGCGGTCCGAAGCGAGGTCGTTGTAGATCGCGGGAACGGTGGGCTGGAGCATCGTCTCGCCGAATGCGAAGACCCCCATGTAGGCGATCACGCCGATGGCTGCGGCCAGAGTACCCGGGAGGAATCCCGTGGCCCCGAGCAGCACCCACGAGAGCGCCCAGATAAGGGCCATCACCTGCATGACCCCGGTGCGCCTCCTGCCGGAGATCAACCGGAGCACGGCGAACTGCAGGAGCACGATCACAGCGGTGTTCACGGCGAAGGACAAGCCGACGATCTGCGTCGATACCTCGGACACCTGTCGCGCGAAGGCCGGGAAGCCCGCCTCCATCTGCCCGTACCCGATGAACACCGACAAGAAGGTGAGAAGAGTCAGCCACAGCACTGCCGGGCGACGAAGGATCTCGCGGTACCCGCCGACAGGAGGAGCATCGGCCTCTGCCTCGTGCTGCGTTCGCACATGCCGAAGCGGGCCGAGCACCAGCGCCAGCGGAATCAGACCGCTCGCAGCATCGATGAGGAAGATCGTCGTGAAGGTGGTGGGATCGCTCACGTCGACGAAGAAGCCGCCGATGACCCCGCCGACACCGATCCCGAGGTTCACCAGCGCGAAGTTGACGCCGAAGTACTGCTGACGCACCTCGCCTTCGACCACGGTGGCGATGAGCGCGTTGAAACCGGGCCAGGAGACACCGAAGTTCACACCGATGAGCATGACCGCGACGGCGGCGACGGCCGGATGCGTGGCGAACGCGAGGAGGGTGCAACCGGCGATCATCGACAGGAGACCGATGATCAGCACCCGCCGCGCGCCGAAGCGGTCGATGAGAGTTCCGCCGGGGCCCGTGACGATCAGACCGGGGATGGCGATGAGACTCATCAGCGCCCCCGAGATGCCCAGGTCGAAGCCGCGTACCTCGTGGAAGTAGATGATCGTGAACGGCAGGGTCATGCCCCGTCCGAGCGTCTGGACAGCGACCGTCGATAGCAGCCAACGCCCCTCCACAGGCAGGGCGTTCCAGAAGCTCCTCATACCGATCACCTCGACATTCTTCCGGACGCCGGGGACATCGACGTACATGCGGAGGAGGGCATACGACGCTTCGCCCGAATCGGTGCGATGTCATATCATCGCGAGCATGCCGGCGTCATTCGAAGAGTTCCGTTCATCGCTTCTGAACGCCGATTCCCGTCACAGCATGGGCCTCGAACTCACCGATGCCGAAGCACGACGCGTACACGACGACGCGGGGGCCAGTAGGGCCTGGTACGACCATTGGCTCGCCACCACCGGTCAGGTCGCTCCAGCCGCCGGCCCCCACCGCGAGGCACGGGCGCTCGGCGGGCACGACTTCGCCCCGGCCGGCACGTTCGAATACACACCACCGCCCGCGATACCACTCGAGTCGCCGGATGCGCCGCAGGCGAAGCGCGGGGTCGGTTTCTGGGTGACGACCTCGACTGGCGGGACCCTCCTGCTGATCGCGATCGTCGTCGTGGTGTTCGCGTTCACGACTGCGCGGCACTGGACGAAGGTCGATTCGCCGGAGAAGCCCGAGACCTTCCACAGCGAGACGTACGACACCGGCCTCTTCGTCGTGACGGACGACGGCGCGAACCCCTGCGCCGTCGATCAGGACTGGACGGAGTGCATCGGATTGATGGAGGCCGAGTACACGGCGGCCTGCGATGGCGCTTCGCTCGCCCCCTCGGCGGAGGAGCTCTGCGCGGAATACCGCGAAGAACTCGATCGCATGACCGCCGAAGATGCCGAAGGTGCGGTCGTCGGCTCGCTCGGGGAGTTCGGTCGGCTCACACGGGAACCTGAGACGGCGACTCGCCAAGTCTCCAACAACGACTACGAACGCGAGGTATCGCACCCGGCCGTCTGCTATCTCGGCATCCTGGGAGAGTGCGAGTAGACAGACCTGCGCTTCCCGCCTGCCCCGATTCAGCTGTGCGGATTGTCGGACGACCCTGGTTTCTGCCATCATCACGAGCATGGCGCTGTCTTTCGAAGAATTCCGCTCGTCGTTGCTCGACGCCGGCTCCCGACAAGGGTTGGGCATCCAGCTCACGGATGTCGAAGCGCAGCAGGTGGCCGCCGACCCGCAGGCCAGCCAGAGCTGGTACGAGTACTGGCTCGCCACGACTGCACAGCCTGCCCCTCCCGTGGAGGCGCTCCCACCGCTCGGCTCTTCCCCTACCTCGGAGACGCTGCCGCTCGGCGGGCACGACTTCGCGCAGACGGCCGCCTTCGCCGCCGCTCCCCCGGCATACGGGGGCGTGCCGCCAGAGCCCGCGCCCTACGCCGCGGGCCCACAGAAGAAGAGCCGGGTCGGACTCTGGGTGACTCTGTCGGTCGTCGGGGCGCTGCTGCTGATCGCGGTCATCGTCGTGGTCGTCGCCTTCGCCACCGCGAGGCACTGGACCAAGGTCGATTCGCCGGAGAAGCCCGAGACCTTCCACAGCGAGGAGTATGAGACCGGCCTCTACCTCGTGGCAGACGACGGCGTGAGCCCCTGCGTCATCGATCAGGACTGGACCGACTGCATCGCCGCGATGGAAGCCCAGTACGCGGGTGCGTGCGCAGGCGTCGAGTTGGTCCCCTCCGCAGCGTCTCTCTGCGGGCAGCACCGCGAAGAGATCGACCGCATGCGCGCCGAAGACTCGGAGGGCTCGATCGTCGCCTCGCTCGGCGACTTCGGTCACCTCACCCGCACGCCGGAGACCGCGACGCGGCAGGTCTCGAACAATGACTACCAAGCGGCCGTCACGCACGAGGCCGTGTGCTACCTCGGCTTCCTCGGAGAGTGCGAGTAGCCGCGCGGAGCCACCTCTCCACCCCGGCGGGTTCCCCTTCAGACCGCCGCTTCCGGCAGCCCCACCTTCGCCTTCGCCCAGGAGCGACCGCGCGTGTCTTTGAGGATGTCGTACTCGACGTCGACGTGCGGCTCGATCGCGCTGTACTTGTCGTTCGGTGCACCGATGACGAGCTGGAAGCCGAGACCCCGCCACGCGCCGATCGCGCGCTTGGTGAAGTGGGCGTCGGCCTTGATCAGCGCCTCGTCCATGAACACCGGAGCGTAGCGCGGCCGAGCGGCACCCGCATCTCCGAGCTGGTAGCGAAGGGCAGCACCGACGATGAACGCGACGAGTTCCTGCGACTCGCCTCCGGACTTCTCGCCGATGTGGTCGTAGAGCGCGACATGCTCGCGCGTCGCCGCGGTCACCCGTTCGGCGCTCACGCGCACATGGTTTCGCACGTCGATGAGCTCTGCGAAGTCGGGCGCCGTGCGCCGCATCCGTGCGATGAGGCGACTCATCTTCCGGTAGACGGTCTCGCGTTCCGCATCGGTCGCGGCCGCATCGATCAGGCCACGGACCTCACGGAGCTCGCGACGGAACCGCTTGCGAGCCTCGGTCTGGTTCTCGCGCGGGGTGATCTGCAGACGGTGGTCATCGTCGTAGAAGGGCAGATCCTCCATGATGCGGTTGATGGGATCGATACGGTCCTTGATCTCGCGCAGAGAACGGCTGAGCGTGGAGTCGAGACTCGTCAGGTCGTTGCCGGAGAGCTTCAACAGGCTGTCGCGCCACTCGATCTCCAGCTCGTGCAGGCCGTTGGTCTGGAGTGCCTCGAGAATGCTCTCGAACTCCCCGACCGATGCGTCGGGATCCGGGAGGATCGTGAGGTTGTCCCAGCGCTCGAGGAAACCCGACATCACGCGGCGCATGCTCTCGCGCTGCTGCTCGTGCGCCTCGGCGGCCTCGCGGCGGTCTTCGAGAAGACGCTGCGCTGCCGTCCTGAGCGCGGTGTCGAGGTGGGTCAGTCGCTGCGCCGCCGTCGGGGAGCCCCCGGTCTCGGCGTGCAGGAATCGGCTGTCGAGGAACGACGCGTGCCCGTCCCCCAGCAGGAGTCCGGATGCCGCCGCCGAATCGATGACGGACTGACAGCTGTCGACATCGTCGGTCACCTGCCCCCACTGCTCCTGGGTCTGTGCGAGCTCGTTGCCGAGACGCGCCTCTTCATCGCGGAGCCGCCCTGCGCGAGCCCGAAGTTCTTCGGCCTGGTGCTTGAGCTGCGCGATCTCGGGACTGGCGGTGGTGACCTCTGCTTCGACCGCGAGCCAGCGTTCCCTCTCCGCCTCCACTGTGGCGACATCGATCTGCTCCCACGTGAGGTCCTCGATCCTTGCGAAGGATGTCGACCGTGCCTCGATACGGTCGAGGGCGGCCTCGGCCTCGTGTGCCGACGACGCGCACTCTTCGTGCCGCGCGGTCAGCCGCCGCACCTGCTCGTCGATCTCGCGCAGGCGGCGATCGTTGGTGAAGCCCAAGACGTTGGTACGGCCCTGCCCGCCGTGGGCACCGCGGCTCCCCTGAGACACCTGGCCGCTGATCGTGAGGGCCCTCTGGTGCTCGCCGAGCTGCGACAACGAGTCCACGCAGACATATCCGAAGCGATCCTGGAGCCTCTGCTGAAGCCAGCCGGTGAAGGGCGTGGGCAGGAAGTCGAGCCGCCCGGGAAGAGTCTTCGGGTCGGCGTTTCGCACCTCGGGGAGGCCGGTGTGGACGCCCTCGTAGTTCAGGCGCTCCGGGGTGCGCACGGAGTTGATGGCCGTGCGGAATGCTGCCAGCTGCTCGGCATCGATCAGAAGCGTCCTGGCGAAGCCGCCGAGCGCGAGGTTGAAGGCCTCGCGCCACGGCTCGAACTCGGTCCGCAGCTCGACGAGCTCGCCGACGAACGGAAGATCGGCCGGGTCGAGTCCGATCGCCTCCGCGAGCAGGGTGCGCGATTCGTCGAGATGCGCGGGGATGCTCCCGCGTACGCGACTCGTCCTCTCACGCTCCTCACCCAGTCGGCGGAGCTCGGTCTCCACGGCCCTGCGTGCTGTCTCGGCATCGGCGAAGGCGGCGCGTGCATCACGGATCTCGGACTTGGGAGAAGACCCCCGCGCGCCGGAGACGAAGGCATCGAACTGCGCTGCGGTCTCGACCTCAGCACCCAGCTCCCGGACGATGATGTCGAACTTGGCCCGCTCCCGACGGACGTCTTCGACGCGACGCTCGGCGACCCGAAGCTCGCGCTGCGCCGTCTCGAGACGGTCGCCGCCGGACTGCCGCAGCACGTCGAGAAGCCCTTCACGCTCGACATCGGCGGCATCGACGAGCGCACGCTTCTCGCGCACGGCGAGGCTCAGCGCACGCGAGCGATCGCCCAGCTCGACCTCGACGTCGCGCAGGAGATCGAGGCGTCGCTGTGCGTTCCAGAGCGCGGCAAGCGAGGACGGATCCGTGAACACGCCGACCTCATCGATCACACGCACACGCTCGGCCGCTGCGGCGATGCGGTCTTTGATCCCCCGGATCGGCTCGAGCGCGTTCACCTGCTGCTTCGCGGTGAGCATCCTTGTCCGCGTGCTCTCGAGCTCGTCGAAATGCGCCACGACGGCATCCGCAGTGGCCATGGTCTCCGGCTCTTCGAGGACGAGCTTCTTGTACAGATCGTCGACCGTCGTGATCTGCTGTCCAGCCTGGATCCTCGCCAGAAGACTGATCGCCTTGGCACCGGAGCCGGCCGCGCCGATACCGAGCACCGCCTGCAGCCGCGCCGAGAACTCACGGTCCGTCGCGAGGGTCTCCAGCCCCGTGGCCCGCACCGACGCGTCGGAGAGCCGCAGCGTCGCCGCGTGCTCCAGCCGTCCCAGGTCGAACGGTCCGTTAACGGTGGCCCGAACCCGGGTCGTGTCCTCCAGGGTGCGCGCATCCGCCGGGATGTACCACGCGCGCACAGCCGTGAACCGCGACCCGTCGTGGTCGAGCCACGTGGTCGCGATCGCACTCCAGGTGTCCTCGCCGTCGCCACGGAGCACACGCAGCTTCGTGCCGTCCTCCGTGCGGGATTCGTCGATCTTGCCGCGCCCGTAGGAGAGGATGTTCCGCTGCTCTTCGCCGCGTGGCCGGCCCGTCACGCCCCCGTTCGATGCGCCGTTGAACGGCGTCGTGTGCGGCATCATCAAGGCGATGTACGCATCCATGAGGGTCGACTTGCCGGAGCCCGACCCTCCGCACAGCAGAGTCGCATCCGGCGAGAACCTCACGCGATGGGGGCCGCCGTCGTATCCGCCCCAGTTGATCAGCTGCAGCTCTTCCGCCACCCACTGCTGCCCCCGCGAACCCGCCGGGATGAGCCCGAAGAGCGTGTCGACCATCGTCATCGTTGCACCGCTTCCTGCGACCGCAGCCAGTCGCGGAGTTCTTTCAGGGTCTCAGCGCTCAGGACGACCTCGACGAGCGCGCTGATCCGATAGCGCCCGCTGGTCTCCTCCTGCACGATGCCCTCTCGATCCAGGCGATCCATCGCGTTCCGGATCGCCTTCTGCTGGCGGGCCGTGCCGCCGTCGACGTCGCTGAAGTAGCTCAGCACCGTCTGCTCGAGGTCTTCGATGTCGATGCGCACGGATGCCTCACCGGCGGCCGACTCGCGCTGGTAGACCGTGCGCAGATGCACGAGCACCAGCGTCTCGGCACGTGTGTACGGCGCGTCCTTGAGCAGGACCGGCATGTCGATCTCGTCGGAGCGCAGCTGCTGCTTGTACGCGAACCCGCGGCCGTGGTCGACGACCAGGCGGAGGTAGAGATCGTTCAGGCGCGACTCGATCACGTGCTGGTGATCGAGCAGCAGGCTCCATTCCCTGCGGTTGCGCTCCGCGGCGATGAAGCGGCGCTGGAGGATGTGCGCGAGCAGGCGCCGGATCTCAGGGTCCAGCGTGCCGCGGTCACCCGCGAAGTGCTCCTCGACGTCGTCTTCCATCGGAATCGGTTCGATGAACGGGTCCTCGACCGGCGACTCCGTCACGAGGCTCTCTTCAGGCATGTGCTTCTTCCTTGGGGTTGCGCGCCGTGACGGCCCCGAACGCGAAGCGTCGCGTCGAGCCGTCCGGACGCAGTGCTTCGACCACCGAGACCTCGTCGCCCTCGATCATGCCGTTGCGGTGGGCGATCTCGAGCAGTCCGACGAGGTCGACGGGCCGGCGAGTGTCGTCGGCGCCGTCGGCGAATGCGGCGGCGAGATCGAACTCCGGGCCGAGACCCGACACGTAATCCTCGAGCTCCGCATACCGCGGACCGCCCCACGCACGGGAGTCGACGTCGGCGAACTCGACGTCATCGGCATCCGCGAGAGGTGCGGGGACAGCCGGAGGACGGATGCTGCTCACGGTCTGTCTGAGATGGCCCAGATCGACGAGCGGGAGGCTGCGTACCGGTGCGTCGCTCGCCCCTGTGCCGTCCCAGACGTGGAGCGCCGCGATGACGTCGCGCAGCAGATCGTCGATCTGACGGTCCCGCAACGGATCGTGGGTCTTGACCTGGCCCGTGATGACGTGCGACGCCCGTCGCTGCGCGGCGAGGACCTCCTCGACGCCGAGTTCCACCCGGCGCCCGACGGCATCGAGTTCGGCACGCTGAGTGCTGTCGAGCATGCGGGCGAACGGCTGCCGGAGCAGGCCGTGCAGCTGCTCGGTGAGCGCGTCGATGCGTTCAGGGTCGCCGATCAGCCGCAGGGCGCCGGAGAATGCGCGCCCTTCCGGAGTCGAGTTCATGACGTCCTGTGCGCGCTGCAGATACTCGCGGAGCACCTCGCCGGTCGGTCGCTCGTCACGCCGGAGATGAGCGACGACGTCGCGCTGCATGAGCTTGAGCGACTCGGCGACCCGCGTGAAGTCGGCGGGGAGCTCGCGCGCCAGATGCAGCACGTTCTCGGCTTCCTCGAAGAGCTCTTCGTCGTCCAGCGGATCCGCGCGGCCCGACTCCTCGATCCGGTCGATCTCGGCGTCGAGGGCGGCGCGCTCCTCGCGAAGACGGGCCAGGCGACGGACGGGATCGGCCTCGGCGCTGTCTGCGAGGTGCTCCACGGCCTCGAGAAGCGTGCGCACACGGGAGTTGGAGACGCGCGTGCGCCCCCCGCCCGTGCGTCCGGCGATCTCCAAGGCTTCGACCGCGTGCGCGGAGAGACGGTACACCTCGATGTCTTCATCGATCTGCTGCACCAGCCACCCCAACCGCACCCAGTTCCTGGCGACGTCGCGGCCGGTCCCTACGGGGACCCGACGGTCGTCATCGTCGTCGCCCGTCCCGCGCAGCTCGTCGAGGATCTCGGAGAGCTCGGCCTGAGCATCGGCGATCGGAATGGAAGCCCGATCGGCGGTGAACAGCAGTGAGAGCGATGCGACGACGAAGGGCGCGAAGCGTCCGTGCAGCAGGTCGAGAGTCGGAGTGCTGAATGCGGTGACAGCGCGGGAGAATGCCGCTTCTGCTCGTGTTCCTGTCACGTATTCACATTACTCGGCACCCTCGGCGTCGCCGGACGCGACGCGGTGTGACGGCGTGACCCGACGGCGATCGACTATCGCGAGAACTGGGTGCGGGTGAGCGGCGTGCTCTCCCGCGATGCCGTGACCAGGAACGTCACGGTGTCGGGCAGGTAGCGGTCCTCGCCGTACTCGATCGGCTCGCCCGAAGGGGCATAGCTCACACGGCGCACCCGCAGCAGCGCGCTCGCCCGACGCACACCGAGCAGCTCGGCGTCGGCACTGGACACGGGGACGGCGTCGATGGCGTGCGCGGCGAACGCGGTCACGATCCCGAAGTCACGGGAAAGCGCCTCGACGACGGATGCTTCGTCGTCAGCGATCGAGGCCACCCGATCGGCGATCCAGTGCGGATAGCTCGTGCGCTCCAGCATCACATCGCGACCGTCGATGCTGCGCGTCCTGGTCACTCGGAGCACCCGTGTCCGCGGGCTCACCCACAGGCGACGCGCCTCCGCTGCGGTCGCCTCCCCGAACTCCTTGCCGCGAACCAGCCCTCCCGGTGTCATCCCCTTGGACCGAGCCCACTGCGCAAAGGACCGCAGTTCCTCGAACGACTGGCTCTGGCGGCCGGAGCGTACGGTCCAGCCCGCTCCCTTGACCGGGGAGACCAGCCCTCGATCCTCGAGTCCGGCGAGTGCGCGACGGACCGTGCCGCGGGTCGAGCCGTAGTAGAGCCCCAGTTTCGTCTCGGAGGGGAGACGGGATCCCGGTGCGAACTCTCCGTCGATGATCCTGGTCATCAGATCGCTCATGATCTCTCGATGAGAGCGCGGGGTCGCCGGTGGCACCGTCTCAGACTAGGTGAGTCACGAGACCCGTGACCGCGCGATCAGGACAGCAGTTCACAGTTGTCCCCCGTGTCGTGCCGAAGAGCCTCGATCGTTCAACGCTCGTTCATCTGCACGCCGTCCCCCGCACACCCGAGGGCGGGGTAATCGTCCCGTGACCCCGTCGACACCCTCCCCCGATCACCGTTCTTCCACGCCGCCGTCCGCCGTGCTCTTCGACCTCGACGGCACGCTCGTCGACAGCGAGCGGGTGTGGCTCGAAGTGATCCGCGCCCGGCTCACGCGCGCCGGCAGGTCGGTGTCGTCCGCGCAGCTCAACGACTTCGAGGGGCTCGCCGGCATCGACGCTGCGCACGCTCTCATCGAACTCGGAGAGGCATCGATGGGCGCGAGCGACCTCGCCGCAGAGCTGGAGGAGAACACGATCGCCTCGTTCGCGGGGCGCCTGGAGCGGATCGCCGGCGCAGAAGAGGCGCTCGCACGCCTGCGCCGCGAAGGGATCCGGATCGGCCTCGTGACGAGTTCGACCCGTCGTTGGGTCGATGCGGTCGCCGAGAACGTGAGCCTCGGCACGTTCGACGTCGTCGTGACCGCTGACGACGTGCGGCACACGAAGCCGAGCCCAGAACCCTACCTGCGCGCGCTCGATCTGCTCGACGTCGCCCCCGGCACCTGCCTGGTGTTCGAGGACTCTGCGGTCGGCGCCCGTGCCGCCATCGCCGCCGGATGCCGAGTCGTGCAGGTACGACCAGACCAGCAGCACCAGAGCGGCACGACAGCCTGCATCCCCGACCTCCGGCCCGTGACCATGCCGTGGGTCGCTGCCGTGATGGCCCTGGAGCCTGTGCTCCCCTGACCTGCTCCCCCGTTTCGTCATTTCCGCACCCGACCACACCCTGCGAGGAAACGCATGCTGATCCCCGACCATCCGACGAAGACGCGCGCCCGTCGCGAGAAGATGCTGCACCGCACACTGGGCGCAAGCGCGATCGCCGCCGCCACGGCCCTCACGCTGCTCGTCCCTGCTCTACCGGCAGCGGCCATCGCCCCGGCTGCGCAACCGATGACCCAGCAGCGTATCGATGCCGCGAACGATGCCTACAACGGCGCCGACGCGAAACTCGAGTTCATCACGATGTCCGACACCGAGCTCAGCGGCGCAGCCACCGCCGACAAGACCTCGGAGCAGGTCGCGTATGAGGGCGCGAAGCCGCATTTCCAGGCGATCAGGTCTTGGGCGGACGCGAAGGGCTTCGACCCCAGCGTCGTGGTCGACAACGGCGACGTCGTCGGTGCGAACGATCCCGAGTACACCGCCCACCTGTCGGGCGACAGCGAGAAGGTCGCCGGCTGGTATCGCGCAGTCGAACGGGTCATGCGCGAGAGCTTTCCCGAGTCGCAGGTATTGCTCACCCAGGGCAACCACGACATCGCAGACCTGATGGGCAAGACGTTCGAGGCCGCGCGGGCGGATGCGCCCGCCGGCGCCCCGGCATGGTCCTTCCCGAACGCCGACACCGGCTACGTGAGCAACTTCCACACCACTGTCGAGGGCATCGACTTCATCGGCCTCGACTACAACGGCACGAACACCTTCGGCTACAGCGGGCAGCGCACGGGCTACCAGGCCTATCTGACGAGCACGTTGCAGAGCATCGCCGCGAAGCCCGACTACGACCCGGCCAAGCCGATCTTCGTCTCGATCCACAGCGGCTATTCCGGCACGTCACTCGGAGGCCCGTTCCACGGCGACTACGACCTCGCCGGCCCCGACCTGCAGCGCATCCTCGCGTCCTACCCGCAGGTGCTGCTCGGCTCGGCGCACACGCACTTCTCATCGAACCCGGAGACGAGCATCTTCCAGAAAGACTTCACGGTCTACGAGAACGCATCGATGAACTACATCTACCAAGACGTGCCAGGCGACTTCATCGGGGGCGGATACTTCGGCGGCAATCAGGGCGACGCTGCTGCCGGGGTGCCGCAGAAGAGCGCGAACTTCGTCACCGTGCTCGCGGACGGCACCACCGTCATCCGTCGATTCGACGTGACCCACCAGCGCTGGATCGGCATGCCCTGGGTGGTCGACACGACCAAGGGCAAGAGCGGCTTCACGTACACCGCCGCGCAGCGCAGTACGACCGCGCCGTGGTGGGGCGCCGCCGCCATCACGCCGACCGATGTCACCGAGGAGACGCTCACGCTGCGCTTCGACCAGGCGAAAGACGACGAACTCGTGAACTACTACGAGGTCGAGATCCGTGACCAGGCCGGCAACCCGGTCTCGTTCACGGCGAACCAGGTGCCCGACTTCGGCAAGAACCCGGCGAAGTCGGTCACAGGATCGTTCAAGGCGTACTCGCGGTTCTACATGACCCCGAACACGATGGGCTTCGACATCCGCGGCCTGAAGGCGGCGAAGAACTACACCGTCACCATCACCGCGTACGACGACTTCCAGAACGCATCGGATCCTCTGACCGGTATCGTGCGCACGGCCGGCGAGCTCGTCTTCCCCGACTTCCCGGAGGCACCCGCCCCGGCGCCCGCCGGTGAGTTCCTGCACCTCGCGTTCGAGGGCGACCTCAACGACACCGGCGATCACGCGGCGACCGGACCCGCTGCCAAGCCGGTCGGCTCGGTCTCCTATGTCACCTCCGACCGCCCGGGGTCTTCAGGAACGGCCGTGCGCATCGGCGGTGGCGCGGGGAGCTACGTCGACCTGGGCTCCCGCCCCGAATTCGACCTCGGTACCGACAAGAACCTCACGATCAGCTTCTGGACGAAGGTCACCGGCGTCAACGGCTACGGCGCGATCATCAGCAACAAGAACTGGGCGAGCTGGTACCGCTCCGGCATCAACCTCGCGCCCGAGGGCACGAACACCGGCAAGCTCGAGTTCACGCTGGGCGACGGCACCAACGGCGTGTACGCCACCGGCGACGTCGGTGAATACCGCGGCTCCTGGCACCACATGACCGTGACGGTGGATCGCACCCGCAACATGGCGAGCACCTACCTGGACGGAGCGCTCGCAAAGGAGACGAGCATCGCGGGGATCGGCAGCATGACCAGCGGCCTGAACATGCTGGTGGGCGTCGACGGCAGCAAGAGCTACGGCATCGGTCTCGACATGGACGACCTGAAGATGTGGGACACGGCGCTGAACGCAGGGGAAGTCGCCGGGCTCTACGCCGCGGACGACTCCTCCGCAGAGACTGCCGCACTCACCCAGGCGGTCGAGTACGCGACCGCGCTGATGAACGCCAACGATGTCGAGGCAGGCAACGGCCGGGTGTTCGATGAAATGCTCAGCGAGGCACTCGCGACCGCGACCGCGAACAGCGCCACGCTGCTCTCGGGCTCACCGGCCGCCCTCACCGTGCGCGCTGCCTCCGCGGCGGCCACGAAGGAGCAGCTGCGCGCGAGCTTCGATGCGCTGAAGGCCGCCGTCGACGCGGTCGAAGCACAGACCGTGCGGTTCAGCTACCTCGCAGAGGTCCGAAACGGCACCGTGTCACCCGCAGAGGGGGTTGCCGATCGTGGCGGCGAGGTGCGCCTGGCTCTCACTCCGGCCAGGGGCTTCCAGATCAAGGGAGCCACGGTCACCGTCAGCGGGGTCGAGAGCTTCGCCATCGAGGGCGCGGAGCTGGTGCTCACCGGCGTCGAGAGCAGGGTGTTGGCCTCGGTGGAGTTCGCAGCAGGCGATGCTGGTGGCCCCGGCGAGGGCGGACCTGGAGAAGGCGGACCTGGAGAAGGCGGCAACGGGAACGGTGGCACCGGCACGAAGCCCGCACCCGGCGGTGCTTCGGAGCCGCTGGCGACCACCGGAGCAGACGGCGCCATCGGCTGGGTCTGGACAGGTCTCGCAGCGACGCTCCTGGCGGCCGGTCTCTGGTTGCTGCGTCTGCGTCGTC
>JBOGEI010000033.1:0-25603 GCA_050701935.1 Microbacterium sp. | reverse complement strand
CGCCAAGGCGCCGGTCGGCCTCGTCCCGCTCGCGGGTGGGTCGATCGTGCTCGACGGCGAGCCCCTGAACCCCCGGCGCACCCGGCAGCAGACCCGACGGATGCAGATGGTGTTCCAGGATCCGAGCGCGTCTCTGGATCCCTCGATGACGATCGGCCAGACGCTGTGCGAGCTCCTGCGGGTGCACCGCATGGTGCCGCCGGCCGAAGTGCAGGCGCGGGCCGAAGACCTGATGGAGAGGGTCGAGCTGCCGGTGTCGCTGCTGCAGGCCTACCCGCGTCGGCTCTCCGGCGGCCAGCGACAGCGCGTCGGGATCGCCCGCGCACTCGCGCTCGAGCCGGAGGTGCTCGTCGCCGACGAATCGGTGGCGGCTCTCGACGTCTCCGTGCAGGCGGCGATCCTCAATCTGCTGCAACGGCTGCGCGCCGAGCTGGGATTGACCATCCTGTTCATCTCCCACGACCTGGCGGTGGTCCGTCACCTCTGCGACCGCGTCGTGGTCATGTACCTGGGCACGGTGGTCGAGGATCGACCGACCGAAGACCTCTTCGACGACCCTCGGCACCCGTACACGGCAGCGCTCCTCGCTGCAGCACCTCGGCTGGGAGCCGAGAAGAAGCAGTCGGGGAGATCGGCGCTCAGCGGTGAGCCGGGGAGCCTGCACGCCGTTCCCTCCGGGTGCCGATTCCACCCCCGATGTCCCGTTGCCAGGGCCGAATGCCATGACCGTGTGCCCGTACTGGCGGGGCCGGCGCCGTCGCAACGAGCCGCCTGCCTTTTCGCCTGGAGCACGGAACCGGTATCCCTGCGGCCGCCGGGATCGTCGGCGGACGGCCTGGCTAGAATGAACACACTATGAGTGGGGTGACCGGCCGGATCGCGAAGGGCCATGCGCGCCAGCAGATCGTGGTGGATGCCGCGGCGAAGGCGATCGCCGAACTCGGCCTCGCGAATGTACGGGTCTCCGACATCGCCGAGCGGGCCGGCATGACCTCCGGCCACGTGACGTACTACTTCCCTTCCAAGACCGACCTGCTCATGCTGGCCATCCGCCGCAGCGAGGAATCGCTCGTGGAGCAGGTCGATGCGGAGTTGGACGGCATCGAGGAGCCGTGGGCGCGGCTCGAACGGCTCATCGAGCTGTCGGCATCGAACGGTCGGGGTGACACAGGCTGGATCCTGTGGTTCCAGGTGTGGTCGGACGCCGCAGTCGACGACACCGTCGCCGACGTGCACAACGAGCTCGACGACCGCTGGCGGCAGATCCTCCGCGGCGTTCTGGCCTACGGCCGCGAGCGCGGCGCATTCTCGTTCAGCGACCTCGACGATGTCTCCCAGGTGATCTCGGCGGCGATCGACGGTCTCTCGGTGCAGCTCACGGTGGGCGCGCCCGGTTTCGATCGCGACCGGATGCTGCAGCTGTGCCTGCGCGTCTGCGCGGCGTTCCTGGGCGCGAAGCCCGACTCTCCGGCCTGACGCCCGGCCGATTCACGGCGCTCCCGGTGGGAGCGCCGTTCGGCGTGCCCGCCGGGAAGTTCCCGATTCCGGCCCGATTTCACGCGGGAGTTGCGAAAGAATTGGTTGAGATCCAAAATAGGGGAAACACACGAACCCAACGGAGGCCCTTCGTGATCGACACGAACACCACCCCGGCCGATGCCGGCTTCTCGATGCCCGCCGAATGGGCACCGCACTCGGGCTGCCTGATGATCTGGCCCGCACGTCGCGCCCTCTGGCAGGACCGCCTCGACGAGGCCAAGCGCGACTACGCGACGGTCGCCAGGGCCATCGCCGACTTCGAGCCGGTGATCATGCTGTGCAACCCCGGAGAGTCCGCGGAGGTGGTCGATCTGTGCGGCTCCGGCGTCGAGCCGCTCGAGGTGGCGGTGGACGACTCGTGGGCGCGCGACAGCGGTCCGGCCTTCGTCACCAACGCTCGCGGCGAACTCGCGGCCGTCAAGTTCGGCTTCAACGCCTGGGGCGAGCGGTGGCACCCGTACGACCAGGATGCGCTCGTGCCCGACCGCATCGCCGCGCACCTCGGGATCCCCCTCTTCCGCGCCCCGTTCGTGCTCGAAGGAGGAGCGTTCTTCGTCGATGGGGAGGGCACGCTGCTGACGACCGAGCAGTGCCTGCTCAACCCGAACCGCAACCCGACGATGTCGAAGGACGAGATCGAGCAGGGACTCCGCGACTACCTCGGCGTCTCCACGATCATCTGGCTCCCCTACGGACACAGTCTCGACACCGGTCCGGCGGGGACAGACGGACACGTCGACGGGGTCGCCCAGTTCGTCGCTCCTGGCCGCGTGCTGCTCGAGGTGCCGAGCGAGCCGGCATCCACCGAATACGAGCGCTCGCGCGCCAACCTCGCGCGACTGCTCGAGAAGCCCGACGCATCCGGCCGCACGATCGATGTGTCGCTCCTCGATCCGCACATCGATTCCGAGGTGGCCTTCGCGAACCACTACCTCGCCGACGGCGCCGTGATCGTGCCGGTCGGCGGCGACGCGAACGACGAACCCGTGCTCGAGTTCCTGCGCGCCACCTACCCCGACCGCACGGTGGTCGGGGTGCCGGGCGCGACCATCGCGTTCGGCGGCGGAGGCCCCCACTGCATCACTCAGCAGATCCCCGCCGCCACCGCCGGGACGAAGCGGTGACCGCACGCGAGGCTGACGGCTTCGACGTCGTCGAAGCCTCGATCGCAGATCTGCGAGCAGCACTGGAAGAGGGCCGCGCGACGAGCGAATCGCTCGCACTCGCCTACCTCGCACGCATCGAGGCGTACGACCGTCCCGGCACCTCGACGGCGCTCAACGCGCTGGTGGTGATGAACCCGGATGCTCTCCTCGACGCCCGCGCCTCCGACGAACGCCGAGCACGCGATGCGTCCCTCGGCCCGCTCGACGGCATCCCCTACACCGCAAAGGACAGCTATCTCGCCCGCGGTCTCACCGCCGCTGCGGGAAGCCCTGCATTCGCTCGACTCGTCGCCCAGCGCGATGCGTTCACGATCGAGCGCCTGCGGGCAGGCGGAGCCGTACTGATCGGCCTCACGAACATGCCTCCGATGGCGAATGGGGGCATGCAGCGCGGAGTGTACGGTCGCGCCGAGAGCCCCTACAGCGCCCGTTACCTCACTGCCGCGTTCGCCTCGGGTTCCTCCAACGGCTCCGGCACCGCGACCGCCGCCTCCTTCGCATCGTTCGGTCTCGGCGAGGAGACGTGGTCCTCCGGTCGCGCTCCCGCCTCGAACAACGCGCTGTGCGCCTACACGCCTTCCCGGGGCGTGATCTCCGTACGTGGCAACTGGCCGCTCGTCCCGACGATGGATGTCGTCGTCCCGCACACCAGGACGATGGCCGACCTGCTCGAAGTGCTCGACGTCATCGTGGCCGACGACGTCGAGACCCGCGGCGACTTCTGGCGCGTGCAGCCGTGGGTGCCCATCCCGAGCGCGTCGTCGATCCGGCCGCCCTCCTACCCCGCACTGCGACCTCGCGATCTGCCGAGCGCACGGGCTCGACTGCGCGGCGTCCGCTGCGGCGTTCCCCGCATGTACATCAACGGCGATCCGGATGCGGGCGTCGCCGAGCCGGGGCGGGAGGTCGGGATCGGCGGGCCCACGGGACAGCGAATCCAGACCCACCCTGCGGTCATCGCGCTCTGGCGAGCCGCACGGCGCGACCTCGAAGCCGCGGGCGCCGAGGTCATCGAGGTCGACTTCCCCGCGGTGTCGAACTACGAGGGCGACCGCCCAGGGGCCCCCACTCTCGCGACGCGCGGGCTGGTGAGCCCCGAATTCCTGCGGCGCGAGATCGTCGACCTCTCCGCCTGGTCGTGGAACGAGTTCCTCGAGGCGAACGACGACCCGAAACTGCGCAGTCTCGCCGACGTGGACGGCTCGCTCATCTTCCCGCCCGACGAGGGCACGCTTGCGGAGCGCTACACCGGTTTCGACGACGACATCTCCGATTACCCCGAGTGGGCGCGCAACCATCCGGGGGCGACTCTCGACGACATGCCGGAGCTGCCCGAAGGACTGCACGGGCTCGAAGAGACCAGACGCATCGACCTGGAGCAGTGGATGGATGCACTCGGACTCGACGCGGTCGTGTTCCCCGCCGTCGCCGATGTCGGGGCGGCCGACATGGACATCGATCCCGACTCCGCGGCACAGGGCTGGCGCAACGGAGTGTGGGTCGCGAACGGCAACCTCGTTCCGCGCCATCTCGGAATCCCGACGGTCACCGTGCCGATGGGGACGAGGGAGGACAACGGGATGCCCGTCGGACTCACCTTCGCAGGACGCGCCTACGACGACACTGCGCTGCTGGAGATCGCCGCCGCGTTCGAGGCGACGGGCGACCGACGCACCTCCCCCGAACGCACTCCGCGTCTGGAACCGTCCTCCCATCTGGAAAGATCATCGGCATGATCACCGTTCACCTGCGCTACGAGATCGATCCGGACAAGCTGGACGACTTCACCGAATACGGACGCACCTGGATCCGACTCGTGGCGAAGCACGGCGGAACCCACCACGGCTACTTCCTGCCGAGCGAAGGCGACAGCGACGAGGCTTTCGCGCTGTTCACGTTCCCTTCTCTCGCGGAGTACGAGGTCTACCGCACCGCCTCGAAGACCGATCCGGAATGCGTCGAGGCGTTCGACTTCGCGCGCAGGACGAAGTGCATCCGCCGCTACGAGCGCCGCTTCCTGAGTCCGGTCTTCGAGGGAGCGTGAGCATGATCCCGCCGGCAGTGGACGTCTCCGCACTCACGGACGTCGCAACACTGTCGACCCCGAGGCTTCGACTCGAGCCGTTGGGCGTCGTGCATCTCGACGGCGTGTGGGAGGGCCTGTTCGACGAGGAGACCATGCGGCTCACCGGCACGCGCCAGGTCTTCACCCGCGAGGCGGTCGTGCGACACCTCGAGTCGCTCGCGACCCGTGACGATCGCGCGGACTGGGCGATCATCGACCTCGAGACGGAGGAGTACGTCGGCGAGATCGTGCTCAACGAACTGGAGGCGGACGATGCGTCGATGAACTTCCGTATCGCGCTGAATCCCGGCCACCTGGGTCGCGGCTTCGGCACCGAGGCCACTCGCGCCGTTCTCGACCACGCGTTCGACCGCATCAGGCTGCACCGCGTGAGTCTCGATGTCTTCTCGTTCAATCCCCGCGCTCAGCGCTCCTACGAGAAGGCCGGGTTCCAGTACGAGGGTCGCCAGCGGGACACGCTGTTCTGGGACGGCGAGTGGGTCGACTCCATCCTCATGTCGGTGCTGAGCACAGACGACCGCACCGTCGATCCCTAAGCTGGACGCGATGCCTGACCTCCGAACACCCTCGACCGCCCCCATCGTCGTGATCGGCGCCGGCGTCGTCGGCGCCTCGGTCGCACATCATCTGGCTCGTGCAGGACACGACGTGATCATCGTGGACAGTGGAGCACCGGGCGCCGGAGTGACGGCCGCATCATTCGCCTGGGTCGGTATGGCCAAGAGCCCTGCTGACGCGTACGCGGGTTCGCTCCGTCGGCGCGCGCGTCCGGAGTTCGACCGCGTCCTCACCGAGCTGAGCGCGCCCACCGGGCTTCGTCCGTTCGGCGCAGTCACCTGGGAGGAATCCGAAGAGCTGACTCGCGCCTTCGTCGCCGGGCACCAGGCCGCCGGGCATCGGATGGAGCTGCTCACGGCCCGGGAGGCGCTGATGCGGGAACCGGGTCTTCGCGGGGCTCCCGACGCGGTGGCCTACGCCCCCGACGATGTCGGAGTCGACCCCGTCGCCTACACACGCGCACTGCTGGAGAGCGCGCAGGCGCACGGCGCCGAGGTGCGCACCGGGACGACCGTCTTGCGGTTGCTGTTCGACGACGGCCGGGTTCAGGGTGTGGTGACCGACCGGGGCGAGCTCGGTGCGAAGAGCGTCGTCATCGCTGCCGGCACCGCCTCCGTGGGGCTGGCCGCATCCGTCGGTGTCGACATCGACGTGGCGGGATCCCCCTGCTGCCTGCTGCGCTTCTCCACTCCCCGCCCTCTCGTGCGGGGCATCCTCTCGACCCCGGAGTTCGAGATCCGCCAGCTGGATGACACCACCCTCCTCGCCGCAGAAGACGTTCCCGCCGGCTTCTCAGGAGACCCGAGAGAGCTCGCCGCCCCCACCCTCGCCGCGATCCACCGCTCCTTCGTCGACACCGATGAAGTGCGTCTCGAACATGCCGTCATCGCCGACCGTCCGATGCCGGCGGCGGGACAGCCTCTCATCGGTCCGATGGCAGCGATGCCCGGCCTCCACCTGGCGATCGCCCACCCCGGCGTGATCCTCTCCGCCGAGATCGGGCGACAGGTCGCCGCCGACCACGCCTCGCTCTGAGACCGCGACGAGATCGCCTGGAGGACGACCGCGCGTCGCTATCGGGCTCTGCCGTCCGAAGGACCGGAACCCTCATCGAGCCCGAGATGGTTCCGCAGCGCGGCGGTGATGTCGTCGACAGCGGCGAGCTGCTCGGGCGAGAGCGCATCGACGAACAAGTCGCGGATGGCGCGGAGGTGCGGGACGTTCGCGGCACGGAAAGCCTCAGCTCCGGCGTCGGTGAGGTGCACGTCGACCCCGTGCACCCCATCAGCGCACGGGACGCGACGGACGAGACCGCGCTTCTCCATCCTCCCGAGATGATGCGACAAACGGCTCCGCTCCCAATCGATCAGGGCGGCGAGTTCGGAAGATCGCGCGGTGTGTCCGGCGGCCTCGCTCAGGGCGAGGAGCACCTGGTAGTCACCGGAGGAGAGTGACGACGAGTTCTGCAGCTGCGCGCCCAGACGATCCCGCAGCGTCGCCGACGTCTCGACGAAGCCTCGCCAGATGCGCAGCTGCTCGGGGGTCGGCGTACTGCGGCGTCGCTCTTCGGTCATCACGCCTCCAGGGAATTGATACGTCAATCCTACGGTTGCACGCTATTGACACGTCAATCCGGAGTCACCGGGTCGTGGAGAAGGGTCGTGGTGGAGATGGCGGAACTCGAGTTCGGACTGAATTCCCTCGGCGAGGTGGCAACCGATGGCGGTCGCACCATGTCAGACGGTGAGACGCTGCGCCTGCTCGTCGAGGAGGCGCAACTGGCCGAGTCGGTCGGCCTCGATGTGTTCAGCATCGGTGAGCACTATCGCGAGGGGCACATGGATTCCGCGACACCGGTCGTGCTGGCAGCCGCCGCGCAGGCCACCTCGACGATCGGGCTCGGTTCGTCGGTGACCGTGCTGTCGACGCAGGACCCGGTGCGGCTGTACCAGGAGTTCGCGACCGTCGACGGACTCTCGAACGGACGCGCCCAACTCATCCTCGGGCGAGCGTCGGCGATCGAGTCGTTCCCGCTCTTCGGCTACGACATCGCCGAGTACGAGCAGATCTTCGAGGAGAAGCTCGACCTCTTCCTGCGCCTGATGCGCGAGGACCGCGTCACATGGAGCGGCAACTACCGCACCCCGTTGGAGAACGTGCGACTGCACCCCCGCATGCCGGAGGGCGGCATCCCGGCCTGGATCGGCATCGGCGGCAGCCCCGACTCCGTCATCCGCGCGGCCGAGCACGGCCTGCCTCTGATGATGGCCATCATCGGCGGACGGCCCGAGCGTTTCGCCGGTCACGCGCGTCTGTATCTACGCGCCCTGGAGCAGTTCGAGCGGCCCGAGCTGCCGATCGGGCAGCACTCGCTGGGCCTGATCGCCGACACCGACGACGAGGCCAAGAACGTGCACTGGAAGCACTGGGAGCCGGTCGTGACCCAGATGAGCAAGGAGCGCGGCTTCTACGCGCCCACGCTCGAGCGCTACCAGGAGGAGGTCGACACCGGGGCGCTCTACGTCGGATCCCCCGAGACCGTCGCGCACAAGCTCGCCGCCGCCGTGCGGAGCAATCACCTGTCCCGGTTCGACTTGAAGTACGACATCATGCACGTGCCGAGGGATGTGCGTGAGCGCAGCATCCGCCTCTTCGGAGAGAAGGTCGCGCCCCGAGTGCGCGAGCTGCTCGCCGAGGAACCGGGAGAAGACGCGTTCGGCGACCCGGGCGTCGCTCGCATCACGAAGGACGGCAAGGCCGTCCACGCCTGAGGAGCGCATCATGAACGAGACCATCGAGACCATCGGCATCCTCGGCGCGGGCAAAGTCGGCACCACCATCGCACGGCTCGCTCTCGCCGCCGGGTACCGGGTGCTCATCGCCGGCTCGGGCGCCCCCGACCGGATCGCCCTCACGATCGACGTCTTCGCGCCGGGCGCGACCGCGGTGAAGGCAGACGATGCAGCGGCCGAGGCGGACGCCGTCATCCTCGCGCTCCCGCTCGGCAAGTACCGCACGCTTCCGGTCGAGAACCTGCGCGGAAAGCTCGTTCTCGACGCCATGAACTACTGGTGGGAGACCGACGGCGTGCGCGACGATCTCAGCGATCCACGCACCTCGACCACCGAGCTCGTGCAGGAGTTCCTGCCCGCATCGCGCGTCGTGAAGGCCTTGAACCACATGGGATATCACGACCTCGAAGACGAGGCCCGACCGGCCGGATCGGCCGGCCGCAAGGCCATCGCGATCGCGGGAGACGAACCCGCCGAGCTCGCCCGCGTCGCGGAGCTGATCGACCGACTCGGTTTCGACCCCGTCGTGATCGACACCCTGGCGGCGGGAGCCTCACTCCAGCCGGGCAACCCCGCGTTCGGCGCCGATGTCACCGCGGGCGAGTTGCGCGCACTGATCAACGAGCGCGTGAGGTCGACGTGATCAGCCGGCCGCGATCCAGGGTCGAGTGAAGCTGAGCACCCCGCTGCCGTCGGTGTCGGCGAGTGAGACGCCTACGAAACGCGTCGCGCCCTCCGAGCTCTGCCAGCGGAATCGGTACTCGTCGGACAGGACCGCAGCGGCGATCACGGCCCCCGCGGATTCGGCGGACTGCGCATTCGCGAACGCGCCTGCCGTCCGTGCGAAGTACGCGTCCAGGAGAGCCCCGTAGGGACCGCCGCTCTCCGGCCGGACCGCGTTCTCGACGAAGGCGCTGGCGACGGCGGCGGGCTCCATCACACTCACGTGCACGCCGAAGCGTTCTGCGACCACGGCCAGCGACTGCATGAAGCCCTCGACCGCGAACTTCGCCCCGCAGTACGCATCGGCGAACGGCTGACCGACCGCTCCGCCGACGCTCGTCACCGTGAGGATCCGACCGTCGCCCCGCTCGCGCATCCCCGGCAGCACGAGCTTGGCGAGGTTGACGGGTGCCAGGTAGTTCACGTCGAGCTGATCCTGGATCTGCTTCATCGTCAGCTGCTCCGCCGTGCCGACGTTCCCCAGACCGGCGTTGTTCACGAGGACGCGGATTCCGCCGAATTCCGACTCGATCTCCGAGACGAGCCGCGCGGCCGCCGCATGATCCACGACATCGAATGCGCGCACATCCACCTCGACCCCCGCGTCGGCCGCTGCATCTCGCAATGCGCCCGCCCGCGTGGTGTCGCGCATCGTGGCGACGACGTGCAGCCCCCGGCGCGCCAGCTCGACGGCGGCGTGCAGACCCATGCCCGATGAGGTTCCGGTGATCAGTGCGATGTCTTCCATCAGGCGACTCTACGTCCGGCTACACGCCGGGTGGGCACGTTCGCCCCGGCCGGGTCTCCTCGATCAGCCGGCGGGGAATTCGCGGAGTCTGCCGGTGTGACGCTCTTGCAGCGCCGTCGCGCGGGTGGCGAATCTCTCGACGACATCGAGCTCGGCATCCGTGAAGTGACGGATCACCTCGGTGACGCTGTCATCGACGAGGGGCATGACCATCTCGAGCGCGCGGCGCCTCGCCTCGTCGGTCGCGACGACGACGACCTTGCGACGGTCCTCGGGATGCGGCGAGCGCGCGATGTAGCCGGCGCGTTCCAGTCGATCCAGCATCGTGGTCACGCTTCCGGTCGTGAGCCCGAGGTGGTCGGCGAGGGTCCGTGGCGTGACCTCCCCTTCCGCGCCGATCAGCATCTCGAGGCAGCGAAGGTCGGTGTTGTTCACGCCGAGGAGCCTGGCCATCTCACGGTCGAAGTCCGCCACTGCGGCTTGGTATGACTGCATCGCAGCCCCCACAGAATGTGCCTTGACACTCAAGTCACTTGACATTCAAGGCACCTTCCGTTCATGATTGCTTGAACATCAAGGTATCAAACGGAGGCATGGAATGACCAAGGCGCTCATCATCGGCGGAGGAATCGCCGGCCCCACCCTCGCCGTCGCTCTGCGTCGGATCGGAATGGAGGTGGAGGTCTTCGAGCAGCTCGCCCCGGACGCCGATCAGCGCGGCTCCTGGATCAACTTCCAGGCGAACGGCCTCGACGCCCTCCGTTCGATCGGACTGGAGAGCTGGGTCGAGGGCATCGGCTTCCCGGTCGACACGATGAGTTTCGTCAACGGCAAGGGGAAGCTGCTGGGGCAGATGCCGATGGCCTTCCGTCGCCCCGACGGCCTCACGTCTCTCATGATGCCTCGGGCCGACCTGTTCACCGCGCTCGCCGACGCCGCCCGCGACCATGGTGTGAACATCCACCACGGCATGCGCATGATCGATGCGTTCGCGACGGAGACGGGAGTGACCGCGCTCTTCGAGGACGGATCCGATGCGACCGGCGACATCCTCATCGGCGCGGACGGCATCCACTCCCGGATCCGCACGATCATCGACCCCACAGCCCCTGCACCTCGATACGTGCCGGTCTTGAACACCGGCGAGTACATCCCGGACTTCACCGTCGACGCCCCATCTCGGGACTTCCGGATGCAGTTCGGCACCAAGGGCTTCTTCGCATGGACGAACACTCCGGACGGCGGCGCAGTCTGGTTCGCCAACCCGCCGATGAAGGACGAGCCCACCCGCGGGCAGCTGTCGAGCATGACGGACGGACAGTGGAGGACCTGGCTGCACGAGCTCATGGACGGCGACGATGGTCCGGCCTCGAGGATCATCGACGCGACTCCCGGCCCTCTGCAGGGGTGGGCGACCTACGACATGCCGGTCGTGAAGAAGTGGCACGACGGCGAACGCATGGTCATCATCGGCGATGCCGCCCACGCCACCTCCCCCGCTGCCGGCCAGGGCGCATCGATGTCACTGGAGGATGCCGTCATCCTCGCGCAGTGCCTGCGGGACTGCCCCGCACCGGCATCAGCGTTCCGCACGTTCCAGGCGCTGCGACAGGAACGCGTCGAGAAGATCGTCGAGATCGGCCACCGGTCATCGTCGGACAAGGCGGCGGGTCCCATCATGCGCATCCTTCGCGACCTGATCCTCCCCGGAAAGTTCCGCGCTGCGGCGAGGGACGGCGGCGAGGCGATGATGTGGCTGCAGGGTCACCACATCGACTTCGAGGAACGAGTGAGGCCGCTGCAGTGACGCCGGCCCTCCGGAATCCGCAGATCCTCGGGCTAAGCTCCCAGAAGTCCGCGACGAGGCCGAACACGAGCATGGAGGCACCGATGCCCAGCACCCCCAGTCTGCGTGCGAGCGCGCTCGTTCTCGCCGGAATCCTGGTCTGCGCCGGATGCTCCACGGCGGTCCCGAGTCCGCCGTCGGCCGTCGGCGACGGCTTCCCCGGCACCTGCCTGCCGTCCGAGGTCTCCTGGCCGTCCGACTTCCTGGAATCCCTTCCCGGCGAGTCCGAGGCGATCGGGGGCACCATCGTCGGCCTTCGCCTCGAGTGGGTCGACTCCGACTTCGCGTGGCGGCTGCGCAGCGCCGACACCCGCCTCGACATGTTCGGCGAGCGGGTCGAGGATCCGGGTTTCGGCAAGGAGTCACTGGTCGACGTCCGCACACTGGAGGTCATCTCGACGGGTGAGACCGAGCTCACCGAGGCGGAGCAGCAGATGAACGGTAGCAGCGCCTATGACGTCGCCCAGCTCTCGGGCGAGACCTACCCGAGTCCGCTGATCGTCGAGATGGCGCGGGTCATGAAAGACGGCTCGCCCGCGTGGCAGCTCACCATGTGCGACACCGCGACCAACGACCTGACGGTCACGACGCTGAACTGACACGTGCCCGATCCACTCAGCTAACTTGCACGTTGGTGTGCACGTACCGTGTAAACTCGTCCCGTGAAACAGAGCTGGCGAGTCTACAAGCGCGACGTCAAGAGACTCTCCCGCGTACCCAAAGCCTGGATCATCATCATCGGGGTGCTCATCACCCCAGCCCTTTACGCATGGTTCAACATCAACGCGTTCTGGGACCCCTACGCCAACACCGCGAACATCCGCGTGGCGGTGGTCGACCTCGACGAGGGCGCCACATCCGACCTCACCGGCCACATCGACATCGGCGAGCAGGTCACGGAACAGCTCGAAGACAACGACCAGCTCGGCTGGACCTTCATGGGCGAGGACGAGGCCCAGGATGCGGTGAGGAAGGGCGATGTCTACGCCGCGATCGTCATCCCTGCGCGGTTCAGCGAAGACCTGCTCAGCATCACCAGCGGCGACTTCACGCAGCCGGCACTGCAGTACTACGTCAACGAGAAAGCCGGAGCGATCGCGCCGAAGATCACCGACGTCGGCGCCTCCGAACTCGACAAGCAGGTCACGAGCGCGTTCAAGGAGCAGGTGGCCCTCGCGGCGACCAACGCCCTCAAAGACGTCGGCGACTCCACCGAGCTGCGGCTGCTGAACGCCAGGGACAACACCCTCGACGCCTTCGACCAGGCAGCGCAGACACTCGCCTCGGCGCGCGAGAACCTCGCTGAGACGCAGGACGGGCTCACCTCCTCACGCGGCACGCTCTCGTCCGCACGGAACACACTCGGCGACGTCGACAAGACGCTCGGCGACGTGCAGAGATCTCTCGTCCAGACGCAGTCGATCATCGCCGAGACGCAGAAGGAGGTGATCGCCTTCACCGACAGCGCCACCACCGCGTTCCTCCAGGGCACGACCCTGCTCGCCGATGCATCATCGAAGGCCAACGTCTCGATCACCCGTCTCACCCAGAGCCTCGAACAGGCCGGTGTGCGCATCGATGCCGGGATCGACGACGTCTCCAACGTGTTGAAGGCGAACGAGGCCGCGGTCGCCCGGTTGCAGACGCTGCTCGACAACACCGACCTCAGCGACGACACGAAGCAGCGTCTGACCGAGGTCATCACCTCGCTGCAGCAGCGCAACGCCACCGATCAGCAACTGCTCACGGATCTGAAGAGCCTCAAGGCCGGCGCCTCCGACACCGTGGATTCCGTGCAGGCGACGGCCGACGCGGTGAATCAGGCGATGCAGGACACGCGGGATGCCTCATCGGCGATGCGCGACATCCTGACCCGCACCGTGCCCTCGCTGAACAGCGCCATGTCACAGTTGTCGGCGAGCGTCGGCTCGTTCTCGGCGGCGCTGGACGCGCAGAAGGGTGTACTCGCCCAAGCCGACCAGCTGCTCGGCGGGTTGGACTCGCAGCTCGTGGCCACTTCATCGGCGTTGGCGAGCTTCGACAACGATCTCGCCGGCATCGAGCAGGGCCTGCAGACATCGCGCACCGATGTCGTCGCACTCAACGCCGCCTCCGAATGGGGACTACTGGGCACCCTGACCGACCTGGAGCCCGAGCAGATCGCCCAATTCATCTCCTCCCCCGTCGAGGTCGACGAGCACCTCGTGTTCCCGGTCGACACCTACGGGTCGGCGATGGCCGCGCTCTTCACGAACCTGTCGCTGTGGATCGGCGCCTTCGTGCTCATGGTGATCTTCCGGGTCGAAGTCGACACCGAGGGCGTCGAAGACGTGACCGTGCGCCAGGCCTACTTCGGACGCTTCTTCCTCTTCGCGACACTCGCGATCGGCCAGGCGCTGATCGTGTGCATCGGCAACCTCATCATCGGCGTGCAGACCGTCAGCGCTCTCGCGTTCGTCAGCACGGGGGTGCTGATCGCGCTCGCCTACGTGAGCATCATCTACGCCCTCTGCGTGGCGTTCGGGCACGTCGGCCGCGGCCTGTGCATCCTGCTCGTGATCATGCAGATCCCGGGCGCATCCGGCCTGTATCCGATCGAGCTGATGCCCGGGTTCTTCCGTGCGATCTATCCGCTCCTCCCGTTCTCCTACGGCATCGATGCGATGCGCGAGACGATCGGCGGTTTCTACGACGGCCACTACTGGCGCTTCCTGGGCGCTCTCGCCGTGTTCGTCGCCCTCGCCTTCCTCCTCGGGCTCGTCCTGCGACGCCGTCTCGCGAACTTCACCCTGCTCTTCAACCGCCAGGTGCTCTCCACCGACCTCCTGATCGGCGAGAAGGTGCAGGTCGTCGGCAGCGGATACCGGCTCACCGACGTGATCCGCGCACTCTCGAACCGCACCGAGTACCGCGACGACCTCGCTCGCCGCGCCGAGCCGTTCACCCGCCGCTACCCGGCGCTGCTGAAGGCGACGGTGCTCACGGGTGTCGCGGGGCTCGTCGTGCTCGGCGTGATCACGTGGGCTCTTCCCCACTCCAAGGCGCTGCTGTTGGGGCTGTGGACTCTCTGGATCCTGCTCGTCATCGGATTCCTCGTGGCCGTCGAGTACATCAAGCACAGCTTCGAGAACGGCGAGGAGGTCGCCGCGCTCGACGATGCCGAGTTGCGTCAGCTCGCTCTCGCGGGCCCCGCCGGTGCTGTCAGCCTCATCGGATCCACAGCCGGGGAACCGGCAGCGCTCACCGCAGCGGTCGAGCCGCTCGACACCGCCCCGCACCCGCCGACCACCGCGACCGACGCGCCGGATGCGCCGGCCGCCGGAGCCGAGGCCGACGCCCTGCTCGACGAGTGGTTCGACCCGGAACCGCAGGCGGAGACGTCCGTCGACGCAGAGACTGAACCGATCACCGATGCCGCGGGCTCTGATCCCGCCGACGAGGCGGATGCTGCCGAGCCTTCTGAAGCACCCGCGGTGGCGGATGACGAACGGATGGAAGACGAACGGACGGAAGAAGAACGAGCAGAAGGGGAGGACCGCGCGTGAAAAGCATCCTGCACCTGACGCTCCGCGACGTGCGTCATGCGACCCAGAACGTGATGGCGTGCATCGTCCTGTTCGGCCTGGTCGTCATCCCCTCGCTGTTCACCTGGTTCAACGTCATCGCCAGCTGGGACCCGTTCGCGAACACGAAGGACCTGAAGATCGCTGTCGCCAGCACTGATGCCGGGTACGAGAGCGACCTCGTCCCGATCCGCGTGAACGTGGGCGAGCAGGTGATCTCCCAGATCCGCGGGAACGACCAGCTCGACTGGGTCATCACCGATGAGCACGACGCGATCGACGGGACCAAGTCCGGCGAGTACTACGCCGCCATCGTGCTGCCGGAGACGTTCAGCGCCGACATGCTGACGTTCTACGCCGACGGCGGCGACCGCACCCGCATCGCGCTCTACACGAACGAGAAGAAGAACGCCCTGGCGCCGAAGATCACCGGCCAGGGCGCGGAAGGGGTGTCGTCCGCGATCAGCGACACGTTCTCCCAGACACTCGGCGATGTGGCGCTCGGCCTCATCTCGTCGATGTCGGACTACCTCACGGATGAAGACACGCAGGCGGCGCTCACCCGCGTCGAGGCGCGGCTGGGAAGCGTGGGCGATCAGCTGCGCTCCGGAGCGCACACGGCCGACACGTTCACGGCGCTGCTCGAGGCGAGCACGCCCCTGCTGGACAGCGCCTCGGCCCTGGTCGGCGAGGCCGGTGACGCGTTCAAGGACACCTCGGGCGCCCTCGGCAGCGGGGCGGATGCGGCGAGCACGCTGAAGGCGACCCTGCAGACGGCGGCCCAGTCGCTGGCAGACGCCCTCGCAGCGACATCGAGCAGCTACGACGCCGTCGGTCAGCGCATCGACGAGCTCTACGCGGGCGCCGACAGGCTCAGCAGCAGTCAGGCGCAGGCCATCACCACGCTCGCCCAACGCGTGCAGCAGCAGGTCGATCAGTACACAGCTGTGAAGAACACGCTGGAGACGCAGGTCGGACCGAGCCTCCCCGAATCCGCACAGCCCGACTTCGCCGCCGTGATCAGCCGGCTCGACGAGGCGATCGCGCGGCAGCAGGCGCTGCAGGAGCGTCTCCAGAAGGCCGCGACCGAGATCACGACCGGCAACGACTCGGCGCAGACCTCCCATGGGGAGATCTCGGCCGCGATCGCCGAGGCCAAGAAGGCGATCGCCGATGCGCGGAGCACCTACGACAACGGGTTGAAGGCGCAGCTGAACTCCCTCTCGTCCACTCTCACGCAGATCGGGTCCGATGTGTCGGCGATCCGCTCCGACCTGTCCGGCATCACGTCCGGCCTGTCCGGAGCATCCGATTCCGTGCAGTCGACCCTGACTCGCGCACAGGAGGCCACGACGCAACTGTCGGCATCGCTGAACACCATGGCCGACCGGTTCGACGCCGTCCAGCAGTCGATCGCGAAGGCTTCGGACACCGGTGATCTCAGCGAGCTGATCGGCGCCGACCCCGGCGTGCTCGCCACATCTCTCGCCGAGCCCGTGCGCCTCGATCGCACCGCCGTCTTCCCCGTCGCCGGGTTCGGGGCCGCCATGGCTCCGCTCTACATGATCCTGGCCCTGTGGGTGGGTGCCCTTCTGATGACCGTGACGATCCGCGTCGACGTGGACGCCCAGACGCTCCCTGATCGCGCCGAGCTCACCCCGACGCAGAAGTACCTCGGCCGCTACGGCATCTTCGGTCTGGTGGGTCTCGCGCAGAGCACGCTGCTGACGCTAGGGCTGATCCTGTTCGTGCAGATCGAACCCGCGCATCCGCTCCTGCTGATCCTGGCCGGCTGGGCGATCTCGACCGTGTTCACGCTCATCGTCTATACCGCGGTGGTTGCGTTCGGCAACGCGGGCAAGGCGCTCTCGGTGCTGCTCCTCGTGATCCAGATCTCGGGTTCGGGCGGCGCGTACCCGTTGCAGCTGCTCCCCGACTGGTTCCAGAGCATCAGCCCCTTCCTTCCCGCGACCTATGCGGTGAACATGGTGAGATCGGCGATCGCCGGCGTCTACCAGGCCGACTTCTGGTGGGCGCTGGGCGCGCTCGCGCTGTTCATCGTTCCCGCGCTGCTCCTCGGTCTCGTGCTGCGACGCCCGTTGATGACATACAACCGAAAACTGGTCGAAGCGCTCGCATCGACCAAACTGATGTCGTGACCACTGCGTCTTCGCGAAAGGACCCGATGTGACCACGCCGAACCCGCCGCGTCGACGCGACGCCCTGGCCAACCGCGAGGCCCTGCTGCGCGCGGCGCAGTCGATGCTCGCCACGAATCCCACAGCATCGCTGGATGTGATCGCTCAGGCCGCAGGCCTCACCCGTCGGGCCGTCTACGGCCACTTCGCCGACCGCGACAGCCTGCTGCGCGAGGTGATCGCCGTCGGCGCTCAGCGCTTCAACGCGATCGCCGAGACGACCGACGAGTCCGATCCGCGAGTGACCCTGGCGCGGATGGCGACGCGTCTGTGGCGGGAGGCCTCCGCGGTGCGCGCCACGGCCAACATCGCCCTCGACGATGCGCACCTGGCCGACACCGTGCTCGCCCTCGCGCCTCTGCGTCGCCGCATCCGCGACCTGACGAGAGTCGGAGTGGACACGGGGGCGTTCCGCGCAGACATGCCTGCCGAGCTGCTCGCGTTCCTCATCGAGGAGACCGCCCGAGCCACACTGCGCGAGCTGCGGCTCACCACGGCCGACGCCGACTCGACTGTCGTGCGCGTCGTGCTGAGCATCGTGGGCCTGTCCTGGACGGAGCAGGCCGAGCTCATCGGCGCGCATCCCGAGATCTTCGCTCAGGACTGAGGCTGCGGCGACGGCGCAGGCCCCGACGCGCCCACTGCGCCGGCTCGACGGATCGTCGGCGCGGACGGGAGAATGGATGGCATGTCCGCGCGATCCCGCAGGCCACTGCTCTCCTCCGTGCGCCGCCTTCTGCACACCGACCCCTCGGCGGTCGCGCACACCGAGGCGATGCCCGTCATCGACGAGCGCACGGTGCCCCGGGTGCTCGACCTCGCGACGCGCATCGGAGAGTCGATGTTCGCGGTCGGGGCGTCCGCGCACGAGGTCACGCTCGCCATCACCCGCGTGTGCGGTGCTTACGGGATGAAAGACGTGCAGGTCGACGTCACCTACAACTCGATCACGGTGTCGTTCCACCTGAGCGGCGAAGTGTGGCCGGAGACGCTGGTGCGCGTCGTACGGGTCGCGGCCCCCGATCACGCGAAGCTGCAGCGGGTGCAGGCCCTGGTCGCCGACATCGACGACGGCCTCGACCTGGAATCCGCGCGCACGACGTTCCGAGCCATCCGACGCGTGCCGTTCCGCTACCAGCAGCCGGTCGTGATCGTCGCTCGCGCACTGCTCGCGGTCGGCGTCAGCATCATGCTCGGCGCCTCGCCGATCATCGTCGGTCTCACCTTCGTCGCGGCCCTGTGCGCTGCTCTGACTCAAGCCGGTCTCGCCCGCCTTCGCGTTCCGCTGTTCTTCAGCCAGATCGCCGGAGGCTTCGTGACGACGGTCGTGGCCGTCGTGGTGTCGGCCCTCGGCGCCGCCGGCATCGAGCCGTTCGTCGGCATCCGCCCCTCGATCATCGTCGCCTCGGGCATCGTGCTGATGCTCGCCGGCCTCACCGTGGTGGGTGCTGCGCAGGATGCGATCGACGGCTTCGCCCTCACGGCCGGCGGACGCATCCTCGACCTCACGATGCAGACTCTCGGCGTCGTGATCGGCATCCTCGTCGGCCTCGAACTCGGCGGCGTCCTGGGGTTCACGATGGACCTCCCCGATGATCCTGCACCGTTCGGACCGCTCGTGAACCAGTTCGTCGGAGCGATCATCATCGCCGTCGCCGTGGCTGTTTTCAACGGCGCAGGCATCCGCATCATCCTGGTCAGTGCTCTGCTCAGCGCCGTCACCCTCGCCGGCTACTCGACGTCGATCGCCCTGAACCTGCACCCCGCAGCGGCGAGCGCGATCGGCGCACTGCTCGCGAGCTTCCTCGGCATGCTGATCGCCCGCAATCTGCATGTGCCATCGGTCGCCGTGACGACCGCGGCGATCGTGCCCCTGGTTCCGGGTGTCGCCGTGTTCCAGGGACTGCTGGAGATGGTCCACGCCGCCGGGACCTCAACCGGCATGCTGCTCGCCGGCGGATCGCTCATCGACGCTGCCGTGATCGGCATCGGGCTGGCTTCCGGCGCTTCGCTCGGCCTGTATCTCGGCACCCCCGTGCGCGCCACCCTCGCGAGCGTCGCGAAGACGCGCGCCCGCGTGCGCCGCTGACCCGCCCGAACCGCCGTGGTGCCGCCTAGGCTTCAGACGTGACTCCGACGCCGCGCTCCCGCAGACGGACAACCGTGTGGATTGCGGGAGTGGTCTTCGCATGTGCCACGGCTGTCGTGTTCTGGGTGTCCGCCGTCTCGACCGCGTCGTCGGGGACGGCATCGGTTCTCGTCGGTCCCCTCGACGAACGCAGTCTGCTGACCCTGTCCGTGCTCCTCGCGTTCGCCGCCCTCTGCGTCGGGCTGTGGGGCGTCGACGCGCCACGAAGAATGGCGCCCCTGAAGGTCATCGGCGTCATCCTCGCCGCGTGCGGCGGAGCCCTCGCGGCCTTCGCCTCGGTTCTGACCGTGGACGTGAACGTGACGCCCGTGCTGCATGCCGGATGCGACACCGGATACGTGGTCGTCGAGCGCGCGTTCCTGATGGGATCGAGCGGCACGGTGTACCGGGACGACGGCGCATTCGTCGCCACCCCGGTGGGGCGCACGTCCGGTGACGACGCGTACCAGCCGTTCTCGATGGGCGGCTACACCGTGACCGAGGAGCGGGGGACGCTGACCATCTCCTACGCGGTCAACCGCCCCGTCGAGAGCATGGGAGTGACGGCCGGCTCCGGGACGACGATCTCACTGCCGGTCATCGACGGTCGAACACCGCACTGCGGGCTGGCTGCAGGAAGCGGGCCCGAACCAGAGCCCCTCCCGACGCCCGCTTCCTCTTGATCCACCTGACCACGACTTCGGTCTGCGTTCCTCCCGCCTGACGAGCCTCACCCGGGAACGGACTCAGCCCTGTCCGGGCTTTCCCCACGTCTCCCCCGGGGCGAGCGAAGGGCAGGTCGCGGACGCGCTGAGGGCCGCGACCTCGGCCCTGATCGCCACGCCCGAGTCCATCTTCGAGACGGAGTAGACGACGCCCTGCTGCGAGTCGTCTGCGGGGATGTAGCCGATGAGCACGCCGTCGAGATTCGGATCCTCCGCCCACGGCGCGCCCCCTGCCGTGCTGACGAGATCGGCCGTGGGGTTCTCCCGCAGCCAGTTGGCGGCGCCCGCGACCGTCGAGTCGGCGAGGGTCCAGTACCCCGTGAGCTCGGCGACCGGCCGGCACGGCCATCCCTGATACGAGTTGAACGAGACGGGTTCGTCGGCCACAGGCACGGCTCCGGGCGGCACGACGGCCGCGTCCAACCAGGCCTGCGCCTGCTGCTGCGCGGCAGCGTCGACTCCCTGGCTCTCGACACTCGGAGAGGCGGTGGGCGTGCTGTTCGGGGCAGCGGAGCCGTCGCCCGCCGCCGAGGCACACCCCGTCAGGAGCAGGAGGGCGGAAAGACCGATGACGAGAGCGGAGCGCCGGTGCATGCCCCCACTATAGGGAGCACGAGACCCGAGCCGATCTCAGGCGAGCGGTCTGCGGGCACGCCTCAGGGCGATGAGCATCGATCCCACGAACGCGAGCGCGATACCCGTGGCCACGAGCGCGGAGCCGTCTCCACCGGAGCGGGCGAGCTCAGGAGGAAGCGTCTGGCCGCCGTGGTCGACCTCCGCCGGGAGGACGGCGGCGACATCGAGCGTGAGGATCTGATGGTCCACCGGCACGGCGCCGCCACGCGCACCGGGGCTGGCGGCCTCGACATCCACCACGATCGCCCTGCCGCCCGTGATCACCAGGGCGGAGAACGAGACGGTGACGCTCTCTCCGGGCGCGATCACGCCCGTCCAGCTCAGCACATCGCCATCGAGCACGGCCGCTCCCTTGGTCGCCGCGATCGGACGGTCGATACGCGCCGCACGCAGCAGCGATGCAAGATCGGCGGTGAGGGTCGCATCCGCCAGGGGCACGTTCCCGGTGTTCGTGAGCGTGAAGGCGTAGCCGAGCCGATCCCCCGGATGCACGATCGTTCCCGCAACCGGTGAGGCGACCGTGTCGAGATCGAGTCCCGGAGACGCTGCCTCGACGACACCCGTGCCACCGCTGCGTCCCGTGTACATCAGCAGGGTCGACGTCTGGGTGTTCCCCGAAGGATCGTGGAGTGCATCCGAGACGGACCCGACGGTGTTGAACAGGCCCACGAATCGACCCGCTTCCGGCACTGCGGGATTGTCTGTGGGGAAGTAGGTCATTTCACCCGTCACCTCGCGCGGCGACGAGAGCAGGTAGAAGGCACCATCGATCGGATCAGGGATCGTGGCGCTCACGACTGAGGCGCCATCGAGGAAGTCGTCGCAGTTCAGGACGTAGTCGGATCCGGCGACGAGAACCGTGCCTCCGCTGACGGGGATGTTCGCGGGTCCGGGATCCACTGCGAACCGCCGGAGCTGCGCGGCATCGCAGTCGGGCGCCGATCCACTGAACGGCGGGCTCGGGTCGACGCCCGCCGCGACCCAGAGACCACCACGCGCAGCGAGCGCGGAATCGCCCTCGGCCTTGGCCTGCACGACGAACCTGCCTGCCGAAGATGGGGTGACGCCGTGAACCCAGTGCCCGCCGACGCGCTCGAAGAGGTCGATGGCGATCCCGTAGCTGATGTCGGTCGCGTGACGGACACCATCGGCGTCGAACACGGCCTGGTAGGTTCCACCGCCATCGGAGAGAAGCCCGCTGCCGACGACCTGAAGGAAGAAGGTGAAGGTGCCGCTCACCTTTCTGCTGTTCGCGGCCGTCTCGGTGAACGCTCCCGTCACCGTGTCGCCATCGACCCCTTGCGCCGTGACGGAGACATCGACGAGAGACGCTCCCGACGCATCCACGATCGATGCCCCTGCGCTCAAGACGGCTCTGGTGCCGGCCGGGGTGCGCACTTCGAAGGTGTCGCCGACGTCAGGGAGCTCGCGCTCCACGGTGAGGGTGACGGCGAGAAAGGGCAGCGACGCCGACGGGACCAGCGGGTTCGACGCCTCATACGGGGCCACGGTGATGTCGGTGACCGTGGGGGCGGGGTCTGCGGCGAAAGCGGGGGGCACGGCGACGCCGACGGTGCCGAAGAAGACGCCGAGGACGACGACGACGGCGAGCGCGGATCGGCCGAGGGAACGACGGATGGCAGGCCTACCCGAGCTGGTCGAGGACCAGTTCCCCGCGGGCGTTGAGGTTCTCCATCATGTGCTCGATCCGCTTCGTGTCGATCTCCGGCATCGTCGCGCCTTCATAGGCGAAGACCAGCGGAATGGCGGGGTGCATCCAGATGGTGAGACGGCCGGTGGGATTCTTCGCCTCCGGCAGCCAGGTCATCATGAAGCTCTCGTGGCGGCGCAGCTTCGTCCCGATCACGATCTTCAGGTGCGCCAACGTCGCGTCATCGACCTCGATCGGAGGACGAGAGCTGTTGTACTCGAGAGTTCCCATAGTGCGAGGCTACTCCGAACCCCGCGCATCGCATCCTCCGCCGGCGCCGGGAATTCACGCGAAGTCGAAGCACGCGTTCCCGATCCCCGGCGCCGATCGCCGCCACGGGACCCGTGCACCTTCAGAGCGATGTCGGATGTCGTAGCCTCGACGCATGGTGAGCCCCATCGACAGCGCGGTCGTCGAAGCCCCTCCTGCGCCGCAGACCACGGCCGGGCGTTCGCTGGCGGTGATCGGCCTGACGATCCCGCTCATGCTCCTGATCGACTACGCCGTGTCCTATGCGACGGTCGTCGCGCTCTTCGGCGGTCTCCCGTTCGTCCTGATCGCGGCGATCCTCATCGCGTTCGCCGTGCTCGCAGCCGGTATCGCCCTCCTGAGCAAGGCGGTCACGGGAGAGCCGACGATCCTCGGAGCAATCGTCGCCGCCGGGGTGCTCATGTGCGCGGGCGCGTTCGGTCTCCTGACCGGCATCCTCGGCCCCATGGCTCTCCAGACCGACGCTCTGCTTCATGTCGCGGTGTGCGCCCTTGCGGCCCTCACGCTGGGACTCTTCCTCGGGCCGATGCCGCTGCGGGTCGCGGGCGGCGTGTCCGTCGTGGCGCTGGTCGCCGTGCTCGCGCTCGTTCCGACGCCGACCGAGACCGCGGCCGTCGATCGCGCGAATACCGAGACCGACCGATTGGCCGAGGTGAAGGCGAGCTGGATCGAGTCGGGAAAGTTCCCGCTCGTCACTGACCTTCCCGGTTGGTCGAACGTCGAGGTCAGGGCCACCGGGACGGACGCCGGCACGTGGGTGCGCAGCGACACCGGCTCCGTCGCGCGCGTCATCGTCCAGTGGAACTCGGTCGGACCCGACCCCCTCGCGCCGTGCAACTTCATCGGCGGCCCCGGGCTGGAGTGGGATCGAGGCTCCGACCAGCTGCCGTCGTGGTGCGTGCGAACGGGCGACCAGTGGTCGCGATCAGACGGCAGTGCCGTCTACACCTACGACGCGGGCACCGGCACCACCACGTGGATCATGGCGTTCGGCGGGTACGACGCCGAACGGGTCGGCGGGTCGACCGCTGCGACCGCGGAGGACATCGCCGCTCTGATCCCCTCGCTGCACCCCATGAGCCGAGACGACGCGGAGCGCTACCTGCTCCCGACGTTCGACGGCATCGACAGCCCCGAGGTGCAGACGCCCGACCTGTGAGCGCAGGCACCGGAGCATCAAACCTTCGCGGGCACGAGCTCCTCGCGAAGGATCGCGGCTCCCGCGCTGAGCGCCTGCAGCTTGCCACGGGCGATGTCACGTGAGACCGGCGCCAGACCGCAGTTCGTGCTCGGGATGAGCTTGTCCGCGTCGACGAATCGGAGCGCGTTGCGGAGGGTGTCAGCGACCTCCTGCGGGGTCTCGATGTTCGGGCTGGCCACGTCGATGGCGCCGAGCATGACGTTCTTGCCGCGGATGAGCTCGATGAGGTCCAGCGGAACGTGCGAGTGGTGGCTCTCCAGCGAGACGGTGTCGATGATCGACTGCTGCAGAAGCGGGAACGACTTCTCGTACTGCCGCCATTCCGCGCCGAGGGTCGCCTTCCAGTCGGTGTTCGCCTTGATCCCGTAGCCGTAGCAGATGTGCACCACGGTCTCCGCGCGCAGTCCTTCAGCCGCCCGCTCGAGCACGGCCACACCCCAGTCCTGCACGTCGTCGAAGAAGACGTTGAACGCCGGCTCGTCGAACTGGATGATGTCCACTCCGGCCGCTTCGAGCTCCTTCGCCTCCTGGTTGAGGATCGTCGCGAACTCCCAGGCCAGCTTCTCGCGGCTCTTGTAGTGGCGATCGTAGAGCGTGTCGATCATCGTCATCGGACCGGGCAGCGCCCATTTGATGGGCTGGTCGGTCTGCTGGCGGAGGAACTTCGCGTCTTCGACGAACACGGGCTTCTCGCGGCTCACCGCGCCGACGACCGTGGGCACGCTGGCGTCATACCGGTCGCGGATCCGCACGGTCTCCCGCTGGTCGAAGTCGACGCCGGAGAGGTGCTCTATGAAGGTCGTGACGAAGTGCTGACGCGTCTGCTCACCGTCGCTGACGATGTCGATGCCGGCCTCGCTCTGTTCCTGGACGGCGATGCGGAGCGCATCCTGCTTGCCTTCGATCAGCGCGTCGCCCTCCAGTTTCCACGGAGACCAGAGCGTCTCCGGCTCGGCCAGCCAGGAGGGCTTGGGCAGGCTGCCGACGATGGAGGTGGGAAGGAGCTCGCGCACGATCGGCGATGTTCCGTTCGCCATCAGGCGGAGACCAGGGAAGCGGCGGAGCGGCCGGCGGCCCACTGCTCGAGCAGTTCACCGTGCGGCTTCATGAGATGCGCATCCGCGTACTGTCCCTGCTCGGCCGCGAGTCGACTCCGCTCGTCGCGGTCGTAGGCGATCTTGGTGACCGAGTAGTCCTGCTGCTCCAGGGTCGGCCGGTAGATGCTCGCCGCTTCCGAGTTCGCGTTGTAGATCTCCGGCCGATAGATCTTCTGGAACGTCTCCATCGTGCTGATCGTGCCGATGAGCTGGAGGTTCTCGTAGTCGCTGAGCAGATCGCCACGGAAGTAGAAGGCCAGCGGCGCGACACTCCCCCGGGGCATGAAGTACCGCACAGAGAGGCCCATCTTGCCGAAGTAGTCGTCGGTCAGCGAGGGGTCCTTCTGTTCGTACTCGACACCGAGGATCGGGTGGTGGTTCTCGGTGCGACGGTAAGTCTTGCTCGTCGAGACGCTGATGCAGATCACGGGCGAGAGAGTGAAGCGCTCGCGGTAGGCCTCCGAGTCGAGGAAGTGCTGGAAGAGCTTGCCGTGCAGATCGCCGAAGTCGGCGGGAACGGTGAAACCGCCCGCGGCCGCGGTGGCCGCCGGCAACCGCACGCTGAAGTCGAAGTCACGGATGTAAGACGAGAAGTTGTTGCCCACGATCCCCTGGG
>JBOGEI010000032.1:0-25731 GCA_050701935.1 Microbacterium sp. | reverse complement strand
ATGAAGCTCCTCGAAGACAGCTTCAGCTACGCCAACCAGCTCGGTGCGCGTCAGGGTGCGGGTGCGGTGTACCTCAACGCCCACCACCCCGACATCATGCGCTTCCTCGACACCAAGCGTGAGAACGCCGACGAGAAGATCCGCATCAAGACGCTGTCGCTCGGCGTCGTCGTGCCCGACATCACGTTCGAACTCGCCAAGAACGACGAGGACATGTACCTGTTCTCGCCGTACGACGTCGAGAAGGTCTACGGCGTTCCGTTCGGCGACATCTCGGTCACCGAGAAGTACCGCGAGATGGTCGACGACCCGCGCATCAAGAAGACCAAGATCAACGCACGCGAGTTCTTCCAGACCGTCGCCGAGATCCAGTTCGAGTCCGGCTACCCGTACGTCATGTTCGAAGACACGGTGAACAAGGCCAACCCGATCAAGGGTCGGATCAACATGTCCAACCTCTGCAGCGAGATCCTGCAGGTGAACACGCCGACGACGTACAACGACGACCTGTCGTACGACAACATCGGCAAGGACATCTCCTGCAACCTCGGCTCGATGAACATCGCGCTGTCGATGGATGCCGATGACCTCGGCCAGACGGTCGAGACGGCGATCCGCGCCCTCACCGCGGTGAGCGACCAGAGCCACATCGGCTCGGTGCGCTCGATCGAAGACGGCAACGACCGCTCGCACGCGATCGGCCTCGGTCAGATGAACCTGCACGGCTACCTCGCCCGCGAACACGTGTACTACGGGTCGGAAGAGGGCATCGACTTCACGAACATCTACTTCTACACGGTGCTGTTCCACGCACTGCGTGCGTCGAACAACCTCGCGATCGAGCGCGGCACGACGTTCGACGGGTTCGAGGATTCGAAGTACGCGTCGGGGGAGTTCTTCGACAAGTACATCGAGCAGGCATGGGTTCCCGAGACCGAGAAGGTCAAGGAGCTCTTCGCCGGCAAGCACATCCCGACGCAGGACGACTGGGCGGAGCTGAAGGCGTCGATCCAGAAGCACGGCATCTACAACCAGAACCTGCAGGCGGTTCCGCCGACCGGCTCGATCTCGTACATCAACAACTCGACGTCGTCGATCCACCCGATCGCGTCGAAGATCGAGATCCGCAAGGAAGGCAAGCTCGGTCGCGTCTACTACCCGGCAGCGTTCATGACGAACGACAACCTGGACTACTACCAGGACGCGTACGAGATCGGCTACGAGAAGGTCATCGACACGTACGCCGCTGCCACGCAGCACGTCGACCAGGGCCTGTCGCTGACGCTGTTCTTCAAGGACACCGCCACCACGCGTGACATCAACAAGGCTCAGATCTACGCATGGCGCAAGGGCATCAAGACGATCTACTACATCCGCCTGCGTCAGATGGCGCTCGAGGGCACCGACATGGCCGAGTGCGTCTCGTGCATGCTCTGATCCGCCCCTGAACTCGAGAAACGACGAAGAATCATGACTCCGCACGAACCTCTCAAGCTGGTCGACCACGTGCAGGCGATCAACTGGAACCGCATCCAGGACGATAAGGACGTCGAGGTGTGGAACCGCCTCGTCAACAACTTCTGGCTGCCGGAGAAGATCCCGCTGTCCAACGACATCCAGTCGTGGAACACGCTGACTCCCGAAGAGCAGCTGCTCACGATGCGCGTGTTCACCGGACTCACGCTGCTCGACACGGTGCAGGCGACAGTCGGTGCGGTCTCGCTGATCCCCGATGCGATCACCCCGCACGAGGAGGCCGTCTACACGAACATCGCGTTCATGGAGTCGGTGCACGCCAAGAGCTACTCCTCGATCTTCTCGACGCTCGCGTCGACCAAGGAGATCGACGAGGCGTTCCGCTGGTCGGTGGAGAACCCGAACCTTCAGAAGAAGGCGCAGATCGTCACCGACTACTACCGTGGCGACGATCCGCTCAAGCGCAAGGTCGCCTCGACCCTGCTGGAGAGCTTCCTCTTCTACTCGGGCTTCTACCTGCCGATGCACTGGTCGAGCCGCGCCAAGCTCACCAACACGGCAGACCTGATCCGCCTCATCATCCGCGACGAGGCCGTGCACGGGTACTACATCGGCTACAAGTTCCAGCGCGGACTCGAGACGGTCGACCAGGCGCGGCGCGACGAGCTGAAGGACTACACGTTCTCGCTGCTCTACGAGCTCTACGACAACGAGGTGCAGTACACGCAGGACCTCTACGACGGAGTCGGTCTCACCGAAGACGTCAAGAAGTTCCTGCACTACAACGCCAACAAGGCCCTCATGAACCTGGGCTACGAGGCGATGTTCCCCTCCAGCGTCACCAACGTGAACCCGGCGATCCTGTCGGCTCTCTCGCCGAACGCAGACGAGAACCACGACTTCTTCTCAGGGTCGGGCTCGTCCTACGTCATCGGCAAGGCCGAGGCCACGGAAGACGACGACTGGGACTTCTGACAGACGCCGGTCAGCGGCATATTCGCTGACATATCAAAGGCCCCGGCCGGCTGCTCATCGCGAGTGGTCGACCCGGGGCCTTTTGTTGATGCCCACGTTTTGCCCACAGTCTCTTCGAGACAGCCGCCTTGCGAGCAGCGCTCATCGCGCGAGCCACGGCTTCGAGCTCGTCGTCGGTCGTCATTGCCCCGTAAATCCTCGCTGCGATCCAGGACGTACTTCCGGGCCCGTTCGTGGCGTGGCTCACCGGGGCGATCGCTGTTCTCGCGGCCGTCAGTGCTGCAGTTGCACGCGTGATGGCCATCCCTGCCGTCGACGAGGTGGCTCCACAAGTTCGGGGCGAGCTCTGCCCCCGCAATGTGTCCCCCAAACGGCCTACATACGTTGGTGGCCCCGTTCCCTATGTTGGTTACAACCGGGTTCTATTGATCGACGGAGGGGCTTTGGGAAAGCGTGGACGATGGCGTCTCGTCTCAGGGGCGGCAGCGGTAGCAGTGTTCGCGCTCGGGATGTTGATTCCTGCGTCGGCGGCATCGGCATACACGTTTACAGATTGCTCCTGGTCAACCGGCGGCACAAGCAACGTGACGTGGCAAAACAACACGGGAGCTGCCGATTCCGCGGCCGCGACTGGTGCGGCCTCGAGCTGGGCCAACTACACAGATGTGAATGACATGTCTCCCAGCGGTGGATCGATGGTGGCCAGCATGCTCAATCAAGGAGATAACGGGCTCGATGGCAGAACCTGGTGGGTGTGCATAGGCAATAGGACGTCGAGCGCTAGCGTCACCTTGAATCCTTACTACACCAATGAGTTCTACAACAACCAGAAGCGAGCGATCTGGGTGCACGAGTTCGGACATGCGCTGGGGTTGGGCCACTCAGTCGCTGGCACGATCATGTACACATGCGCATCATGCACCTTTTTCGACTATCAAGTGTGGTGGCCCCAGACCGACGACATCAACGGAATGAACGTGTACTACTGACGGAGGACTGAACATGCGAAACGTGAAACGCCGCACTACCGCTCTCGTAGCGCTTGTCTCGCTATCCCTCACGATGGTTGCATGCTCGACGACGACGACGACGACGACGACGACGACGGCGACGTCGATCGACGGCTCACGCCACACTCTCTATTCGGAAGTGTCTGCGCTCTCGGCAGACAGCGAGGCGATCGTCGACGTCGTCGTGGAAAGTCAGGACGTCGTGCAGGAGGAGATCCCGTACACCCTCTCCACGGTAACGGTCATTGCACCTCTTCATCCCAAGGGCCTTGCCATAAACAAGGACGTATCGGCGGAGGTCTCGCCTGAGGAGCAGATCGTCATCCGGCAGATGGGATCCGTCGACGAGGAGAAGGTTCCTGCGCCCCTTCTGGAAGTCGGAAACCGATATCTCCTCTTCATCACCTCGACTAAGTTGGAAGGCGACGCTGCCTCTCAGTTCTACATCACAGGCGTGTCTGCCGGGATCTATCAGACGGAGAGCTCCACTGATGCGCGCGGCGGCGACGTCACGTACGCTCACGTCGATCAGGACAGCGGCGACAATCTGCCTCCCACGCTGACGGCAGCGGATCTCGCGGGCTAGCGGGGCGAGAGCGTTCTCGCGTATTCTCGTACGCCGACCCGATGGCCGAGGGCACCGCCGCCGAGGCGCGCGTGCGCACGAACGTGGCACGCGCGCTCGTGCGCAACCCGCTCGTGTGGGGAGCGGCGCTGCTGCTCGTGGCCATCGGTTTCACACTCGCCGGCGACGGCCTCAGCTTCTTCCCCTTCCTGCTCACGCTGGTCGGAGGGTGGTGTTTCGGATTCGCGTTCGTGAACGCGACCCTCGGCATGGTGCCTGCCCGCAACGGGGCGATCCTGCATGTCGGTGTGGCCGTCGTGCTCGGCGCTCTGGTCGCGTTCGTGGAGGAGTACGGGGGAGACCTGCTCGATCCGTTCCCCGAGTGGGTGAGCGGGGTCGCTGTGGTCCTCCAGCTCGCGGCGATACCGGCCGCCGGGTGGATCTGGCTCGGGGTCATCGGCCGAATCACCGACCTCTTCGCGCGTCGGGATGCGAAGAAGCGGCCGCCGCCCGTGTCGCCGGACTGGGAACGAGACGAGGGCGGAGACGGATCGATCGTGCGCTTCCCCGCCATCGAGCTCCGACTGCGCACCCTCACCCAGGCGATCGTCGCGATCGTCGTGGGCGTCGGCCTCTTCGGCATTGCAATCCTGATCGCGCTCGACGACATCGTGATGCGGATGGGTCCGCGGATCGCGATCGTGCTCATGGGGATCGTGGTCGGACTCCCGGCGTACCTGGTCTTCACCGCGATCCTGCGCCGTCGCACGGAAGCATGCACGGTAGCTTTCGGAAACGATGAACTGCGCGTCCGAGTGGGGTCCGTGCAGCACACGATCCCGTTCTCCGAGCTGGAGTTCCTGCGCTGGCGATCGCGGAGCGAGTATGCCCGCATCGAGGTGCGCGGGGCCGATGCCGACCTGTCCCTTTTCGCAGGGCTCGCGAAGCCGCCGCGCGGCTTCTCGGCCGAACTTCCGGCGCTGCCGCGGCGCGTGTATCGGCGGCTCGAACTCGCAGGGCTCTCCCTCGAGAAGGTGCGTAGGGGCGAGGTCATCACCTTCCGCGGGCCGTCGGAGCCGGCGTCGCGCCCTCCCGCGCACTGAACCGATGTCGGAGGCGCGTGCCATCATCTGAGCATGCAAGCCCTCCGACTCCGGCTCTGGACCGAGAACGACCTCGAGCTGCTGCACGCGGCCAACACCCCGGAGATGACAGCGCATCTGAACGGACCGGAGACCGACGAGGAGATCGTCGAGAGGCACTCCCGCTATCTGCGCCTCGTCGAGTCCGGAGAGGCGAGGATGTTCGTCATCGAAGACGAGGCGGGCCTGTCCCTCGGCTCGATCGGCCACTGGCGCGTCGTGTGGCGTGACGAGCCCGCGTTGGAGACCGGTTGGTTCGTCCGGCCCGAGGCGCAGGGGCACGGTGTGGCGTCGACCGCCCTCGCTCTCCTCATCGACGATGCTCGTGCGCATCGTGAGGACCGGCGCTTCCTGACCGCATTCCCAGGGGTCGAGAACTCGGCCTCGAACGGAGTCTGCCGTCGCAACGGATTCACGCTGGCGGGCAGCGTCACCGAGCAGTTCCGCGGCGCCGAGCTGACCGTGAACGAGTGGGCGCTCGACCTCACGACCCGGTCCGAGTGAACCCGTCTGTGATCACCCCGCCGAGTACTCCTGCCCTTTGAGAAGGCGGGCCAGGTGCGCGGCGTTCCTCGTCGCCGTCCCGATCGCCGACACGACCTTCTCCGGCGTCTCGTCGAGATCCTTGTAGTCGACGGTGTGCATCGCCTCGCCGTTCCAGTACACCGAGCCCTGGGCGGGGACCGTGAAGCCGACGTCGTTCAGCGACTGGAAGAGGACGGCCGCGATGTGGTGGGCTCCGTCTTCGTTGCCGACGATGCCGGCGATGGCCACCTTGTCGAACAGAGTGGGGCGCCCTCGAGCGTCCGTCTCTCCGAGTTCCGCGTCGAGACGCTCGAGCACCCGCTGCGCGACGCTCGAATGCTGGCCCATCCACGTCGGCGTGACGAAGACGAGGATGTCGGCGTCGAGTACGCGGCGGCGGATCTGGGGCCACTCGTCGTCGCCGCCCATATCCTTCTCCACCCCGGGGCTGAGGGAGAGATCGACGGCCCGGACCAGATCTCCCGTCACGCCGTGCCCCGCGAGGGCATCGAGGAGCTGCGTGGCGAGCAGGTCGGAACTGGAAGGTGCGGGCGACGGTTTCAGGGTGCACGAGAGGGCGACCGCGGTGAGAGGTGTCTTCATGCTCCGAGCAGACCAGACGGTGCGATGCGTGCACAGGGGGTTTCCGAGTCCGGGCTATCCTGGTAGACGGCACCGACGACAGGAGATCTCGTGATCCTCAGCTTCCTCTTCTTCATGATCCTCTTCATCGGAGGGATCCTGCTGATGGGCATCTCGTTCGGGCTGCCGGAGGAGTTCCGGGCGTTCGCGTTCTGCGGTGGCCTCCTGCTGGTCACCCTGGCCCTCGCCTTCATCTTCCGCCAGGGCGGATCGGCCACGCGTCGATCCAACAACTGGTCGGGTAGCGCCACGGAGTGACCGTGGGCGGCTCTCGCGTCGCTCGGCGACGCTGACCCGCCCATCGTCGCTGACTGATCAGCGGCGTCTGGCGAGCCTCGCCTCGAGGTTCGCCCTGACCGCGGGCCATTCCGGCTCGATGATCGAGTACTCCACGCTGTCGCGAAGTGCTCCGTTGCGGTACCGGCTCATCGCCCGCATCACGCCGTCCTGCTTGGCGCCGAGCCGCTCGATCGCCGTGCGCGACTGGAAATTCACCCACTGCGTGGTGAGCCCGACGCGGAAGACCCCGAGCGTCTCGAACGCGTGCCTCAGCAGCAGCAGCTTGGACTCGGCGTTCGTGCCGGTGCCGTGGGCGGACGGCCGATTCCACGTGAAGCCGATGTGCAGCCGCGGCACATCGGCGACGATGTCGTAGTACGACGTGAGGCCGAGGATGCGGCCTGCGGTATCGAAGGTCGTGAACGGCACCATCTCGCCCTTCTCGATGAGCCCGATTCGGCGTTCGACTTCTGCGGCGACACCGTCGGGCGCCGGCACAGAGGTGTACCACGCGGTCTTCCACAGGTCGCCTTCCTGCACCGCTTCGATCAGCCCGTCGACGTGCGAGCGTTCGAGGGGGCGGAGTTCGACGAGTTCGCCGGTGAGCGTGATGGGGGAGGGGGCGACGAGGAAAGCCATGACGATATTCAACCAGCGAGGAGCAGCGTCTGACGCAGCAGCCGTTGGTAGGCGGTCACGAGCTCGACCGTGACCTCCAGTTCGAAGGCCAGGCTCGCGAGGTGCGGCCCGCGCATCTCCTCTGCCTCGGCGTAGGCACGCGGGGTGATCAGCCGGGATGCCGCCCACTCGTCGGCCTGGCGCTCCTGCTGGGCGCGGACAGCGGATGTGGGAGCCGGATGGTGATCGAGGCAGGCGTGGGCGAGCTCATGAGCCAGCACGCTGCGAGTCGTGCGCCTGCTCATCCCCGGGTCCAGCCGGATCGTCCGTGTGACCGGGTCGTAGCCGCCGCGGGTGCGGCCCACTCGCTCTATCACGCGCAACCGCTGATCTTCGGCCAGGCGGAGGAGGTGCTGCATGGGGCTCCTCCTCGTGCGGATGTTCTCTCGCCGGAACTGCGGTTTCGGCCTATTGGTAGAGGTCGTCCGTGTCGGTCTCGTGGCGCGCGCGGGACTCGAAAGCGACCTCTCGGGTATCTTCGCGCGGACCGGCGACATCGGGTGCACGTCGGATCGGAGTGATGCGCGCGGTGCTCTCGCCGTCTGCCCTGAGGCGCTCCTCGGCGCGTGCGAGCAGCACATGGGGCTCGACTCCGAGATCGGCGCAGACCGCGTACACGACCGGAATGGGGATCGCACGCTTGCCGGTCACATAGTTGTCGAGCGCGCTGCGGGCGATCCCGATGCTCCGCGCCATCGCCGCGATACTGCTGCGAGACGCAGCGATCTCTGCGCGCATCTGTCGACCGACAGCGTCGTTGAACTCCTGGGCAGGTGTCTTCACCTGGCTCACCATAGCAGCGTGCCGAGGCCAAAATGCCGCTATTCTGGTCCATTCGAGCCTCATGCGTGTCCGTTTGTGGCGCTAGTGTAGGCGTATGGGGACACAATTGCGTCAATTGCTCGCATCCGGGGTCGACGGGGCGCGATTCCACGCCGGAGTGTCGTTCTCGGAGTTGTCCGAGCGCTCGGGTATCAGCCCTGAGGCTCTGGGTGATCTGCTGGACGGCATGGAGGACTTCACGGTCGTCGACCTCGTGCGCATTGCTGAGGTTCTCGGCGTCGCGGTCACCTCTCTGCTTCCGGGGGCGGCGACCGACGACTCCTGACGACGTCGGTGCCGGGCGGTAGCGTGGTGCGTATGAAGACAGTGTCGTTCGGATCAGCCACCGCCCCCGCCGTGATCGCCGGCATGATGCGCATCGACGACAAGGACGACGCTCACATCCGCACGCTTTACGAGACCACGCGTGCGGCGGGCATCGACTTCTTCGACCATGCCGACATCTACGGCGGGAGCATGCATCACTGCGAGGCGCGTTTCGCCGATGCGCTGCAGCTGAGCTCTTCCGAGCGCGACGAGATCGTGCTCCAGACGAAGTGCGGCATCGTGCCGTCGCAGGGGATGTTCGACTTCTCGTACGACCACATCATGACGCAGGTCGAAGGGTCGCTCGCCGCTCTGCGGACCGACCGCCTCGACGTGCTCCTGCTCCACCGTCCCGACGCGCTCGTCGAGCCCGAAGAGGTCGCCCGCGCGTTCGACGACCTGGAGAGCGCAGGAAAGGTCAGGTCATTCGGCGTCTCCAACCACACGCCTCGCCAGATCGACCTCCTCCGCACGGCGGTGCGTCAGCCGCTGGTCGCGAATCAGCTGCAGCTGTCGATCACGCACGCGCCGATCATCGCGCAGCCCGTCGCGGCCAACATGGCCTCTCACGAGCAGAGCATCGTCCGCGACGGCGGAGGAATCGTGGAGTACTGCCGTATCAACGGCATCACGATCCAGGCCTGGTCGCCGTTCCAGGACGGGTTCTCCCACGGGGTGTTCCTCGGCAACTCCGAGTACCCGGATTTGAACGCGGTGATCGACCGTCTGGCGGCGGCGCACGGTGTCACGCCGATCGCGATCGCGACGGCCTGGATCACACGGCACCCTGCCGGCATGCAGGTGGTGCTCGGCACGACCACGCCGCAGCGGGTGCGCGACGCCGCTGCCGGTGCAGACGTCGAGCTCACCCGCCCCGAGTGGTACGAACTGTTCCGTGCCGGTGGGCACCTGCTTCCCTAGTACGAGCGGCGTGAGGCGTCGTCGTCTACCCTGAACTCATGTCGTTCCTGTTCTCGCTCCTCGTCATCGCTCTGATGATCGGCGCGCTGATCGACATCATCACCCGAGACAACTCACTCGTGAAGTACCTGCCCAAGCTGGCATGGATCATCATCGTGATCCTGCTTCCGTTGATCGGCGGCTTGCTGTGGTTCACGATCGGCCGGGACTACGGGGAATCCGGGCTCTCGATCCCGAGGATGCGCAGGGCCGAACGGCCGACGGCGCCGACCGACGTGCGCCCGGCTCCACCGACCGATACCCGGACGACCGAGCAGCAGATCGCCGACCTCGACCGTGAGATCGCGGAGTGGCGGCGGCGCGAGGAGATCGAGAAGCGACGGCACGACGGCGACGCGTCGACCGGTGCAGTCGGGTCCGACTCCTAGGCGGCGACCGGGCGATCGAACGACTCGCGGATCGCCTCTTCGAGCGACGGGTATCGGAACTCGAACCCCGCGGTGGTGAGCTTCTCCGGCAGTACCCATCGGCTCTTCAGGATCAGCTCGGTCTCGGTGCGCATTCCGATGGCTCCGAGCTCGAGCATCCAACGTGGCATCGGCACGCCGATGCGTACGCCAAGAACCCGTCGAACCGTCGCCATGAACTCGGCATTGTCGACAGGGTGCGGGGATGCGGCGTTGACCGGCCCATCGAGCGAGGGGGTCTGCTCGAGGAAGTCGATGATGCGGGCCGCGTCCTCGACGTGCACCCAGCTGAACCGCTGTCGCCCGCGCTGCGCGCCGGGGACGTGTCCCGTTCCGGCAGCCCGCCGAGCGGCGCTGACCGGCCAGCGTCCGTCGTACTGCGACCCGCCGAGGCCGAGCCGAGCCAGGTCTTTCACGGGGCCGAGAACTCCGCCGTGTCCGAGGACGATGGAGCTGCGCAGGGCGATGCGGCGTGTGCCGGGGAGCTCGTCGGCGAACAGGGCCTTCTCCCATGCCTTCGCGACCTCGACCGAGAAGCCGGTGCCGATCTCGCCGGTGGATTCGGTCATCGGGCGGTCTTCGGCATGCCGGTAGATGGTGGCCGTCGAGGAGTTGACCCAGAGTGCGGGGGGATTCGATGCTCGCGCGACCGCCGTGCTCAGGGACGCGGTGGTGTCGAGGCGAGAGCGGAAGATCTCTGCGCGGTTCTCCGGGGTGTAACGGCAGTTGACGCTCTTGCCGGCGAGGCCGATGACGAGGGCCGCCCCGTCGATCGCGCGGTCGATCTCCACCTGATCGCCCCAACGGATGTCGGCACCAGAGCGCGAGATCGTGACGACTTCGCGGCCCTCTGCCAGGAACCGCGCTAGGAGGTAGCGTCCCATGAAGCCCGTGGATCCGCCGATGACGACCCGACCTGTGCTCATCCGGACTGCTCCTTCTCGTGCTGAACGCGATAGGTGAAGTCGCCTCGGTACTCGTACACACGGCCGATGAGGGGCGCGTCGACGGTCAGGGTCACCCGCTGCCGGCCGAGTGCGTCATCGAAGCGCTCAGTGAGGCGGACGACCGGGGCGACCACGGAAGGGATGCGCACCTTGAGGCCTCCGAGGCGGATGCCGACGGCGCGGCTGGTGAGGCGGAGCGCAGCGTCGTGGACCGCGACGTCGAAGCAGGCGGCTATGACTCCCGGCTCGCCGAGCTCATCGACCACCCGTCCGTGCCGCGTGAGTGCGACCGCGTCGCGCATGACCCACGGTCCGCGCGGGAAGTGGAAGGTGCGCTCGCCGATGGCCCTGGATGCGATCGTGCGGTTCTCGACGCGGAACGGCACCTCGCGCTCCCAGCCCGCAGCGACGACGCCACGGTGTTCGAGAAGACGCAGGAACGGCCAGAGCCAGCGGCGCGGAGTGCCGACCCGCTGGAACACGCCTTCGCCGATGCCGACGGCGCCTTCGGGGATCGCCGCGAAGTATGCCCGCAGACGTGGGTGCAGATCATCGATGCGCTCGCCGAGTGCCCTGGCATAGGGAGACTGCGGCACGGGCGTCACGCTTCGAGCCTAGCCCGATGGTCGATGCTCTCGATGCGCTCCGGCGGCTGCGTTCAGGACTCTGGTCGCAGCAGCCGATCGAGGAGTGCGAGTGCTTCGTGCTGCGGGGCGGTCTCGTCGAGCAGCCACTGCGTCTGAAGGCCGTCGGAGGCGGCCACGACGAGCGCGGCGACGGCATCCGGATCGATGTCTGCCCGGATCCGCCCGGCCGCCTGCTGCTTTCGGACGATATCGGCGAGCCGGTCGCGGAGACGGGTGAAGCGACCGGTGGCGAACACGCGGGCCGCCGGATGCCCCTCCTCGAGTGCGGTGGCGACGAGTGTCGAGTACAGCTGGACGAGTCCAGGAATCGCGCGGTTGAGGCGCGCGGACTCGATCATCATCTCCACCGGCGTCGCGTCCTCCGCGGGCGAGCTCGGCTGTCGCTGGGGCGCCGTGCTCTCTTCATAGACGGCGACGAGGAGCTCTTCGAGCGAGCCGAAGTAGTGCGTGAGCGCTGCGTGGGTGACTCCCACCTCGCGTGCGATCGCCCGCAGGCTCGTGCGATCGGCACCACGCTCGGCGAAGACCTCGATGGCGCGGTCGAGTATCTCCTGTCGCCGAGCGATCCCCTTGGCATAGGTGCCGCGCTGGCGAGGGGGCTCGGCGCGATCTTGCGTGTCGGCGGGCATGTTCGAAGTCTAGCGAACAAAAACTTCCGCATGGAGGTATTTGGTGATAGCGTGCCTGCACGGGACAGAGATCCCGCCATGTCACCGATGACCGAAGGAGCACGACCGATGACGATTCGGACTTCCCTGCAGCTGTTCACGATCAAGGACGAGCTGGAGGCCGACCTCGAATCCTCCCTCGCGGCGGTTGCCGCCCGCGGTTTCACCGCCGTTGAGCCCTACGACTTCGTCCGCCGCGCGGAACCGCTGGCAGCAGCCCTCACCGCTGCGGGGCTGGTCGCTCCGTCCGGTCACGCGTTCCTCGCCTCGGAGTCGTTCGTGAACCCCGACGGCAGCGGCACCACGGTGCCCGTCCCGTCGCCCGCCGAGGTCTTCGCCGCCGCGAAGGTGCTCGGCATGGACACGGTCATCGACCCCTACACCGCACCTGCGCGTTGGGAGTCGGTCGAGCAGATCCAGGAGACCGCGCGGCTGCTGAACGAGGCGGCCGAGGTCGGTGCGACAGTCGGGGTTCGCGTCGGATACCACAATCATGCCCATGAGCTGGAGGCCGTGTTCGACGGCGTCACCGGGCTCGAGGTTCTCGCAGGCCTCCTCGACGACCGCGTGGTGCTCGAGGTCGACCTGTACTGGGTGGCTCGTGGTGGCGTCGACCCCGTCGCGCTGCTCGAGCGTCTGGGCAGCCGCGTGATCGCCGTGCACGCGAAGGACGGCACGCTCGACCCCGCGCTCGCCGCGGCCTACCCGCCGGCCGATCAGGTGGCGGCCGGAGAGGGATCCGTGCCGCTCGTCGAAGCCATCGCGGCGGCTCCGGCACTCGAGCTCGCGATCGTGGAGTTCGACCACTACAACGGAGACCTGTTCGACGCCATCGAGCGCAGCCGGGTCTACCTCGACGAGAAGGTCGCCGGCTGATGGCGATCGGCACAGGCTCAAGCGGAACAGGCCCGGTCGGCGTCGGCGTCATCGGCGCGGGGAACATCAGCGACCAGTACCTGTCGAACCTCACCACCTTCCCCGACGTCCGCGTCCTCGCGATCGGTGACATCCTCGAAGAGCGCGCCAAGGCTCAGGCCGAGAAGTACGGCGTCCCGCGCTCGGGCGGCGTCGACACGGTGCTGGACGACCCCGAGATCGACATCATCGTGAACCTCACGATCCCGGCCGTGCACGTCGAGGTCTCAGAGGCGATCATCGCGGCGGGCAAGCACGTATGGACGGAGAAGCCGATCGGCGTGAGCCGTGAGGAGTCGCGTCGGCTGCTGGAGAAGGCGGATGCTGCTGGTCTTCGCGTCGGCGTCGCGCCGGACACCGTGCTCGGACCGGGCGTGCAGACGGCCAAGCGGGCGATCGCGCGCGGCGACATCGGCCGTCCGTTGTTCGCGCAGACCACGTTCCAATGGTCGGGCCCGGAGATCTTCCACCCGAACCCCGCGTTCCTGTACGCCAAGGGCGGCGGACCGCTGCTCGACATGGGGCCGTATTACGTGTCGGCTCTCGTGCACGTGTTCGGACCCGTCGCCTCGGTCGCAGCCCTGGGGCTGCAGGGCACGCCCACCCGGCGCGTGCAGGTCGGCGAGCTGGCCGGTCAGGAGTTCCCGGTCGAGATCCCCTCGACGCTCAGCGTGCTGATGGCGTTCGAGGAGGGTGGTCAGGCGCAGAGCATCTACAGCACCGACTCGCCCGTGATCCGGCAGGGGATCGTCGAGATCACCGGTACCGAGGGCACAATCGTGATCCCCGACCCGAACACCTTCGGCGGCGCTATCTCGATCACTCGACCGCTCACGCGGCTGTTCATCCCGCCGGAGCCGATCCAGCAGGACATCGTCGACGTCGAGCAGGAGGGCGTGCTCTCCGGTCGCGGCGTGGGACTGCTCGATATGGCGCGCTCGATCGCTGCCGATCGCCCGCACGTCGCCACGGGGGAATTCGGCTACCACGTGCTCGACACGCTGCTCTCGATCGAGGAGGCCGCCGAGGCGCGCAGCTTCGTCAGCGTCGAGAGCACGCTCGATCAGGTCGGCTCGATCGCTTCAGACTTCGACCCGTTCGAAGCGACGCTCTGAGAGCGCCCGATCGTGGCGGCGGAGATGCGGATCAACGCGCCTTCGCCGCCACGTAACGGTCAGGCGGCCAGCTCGCGGAGTCGGACCAACCGCTCGTGCCCGGTCTCTTCGAGCTCGGCGATGTCGTCGCGGGACTTGAGGAAGTCGGAGAACGAGCGGTAACCGAGGGCCTTCTCGCTGAACGACGGGTCCATGCGGCGCATGTGCGTCTTCACCGCGGAGCTGTGCAGCCATTCGTCGGCGTCGGCCTTGTCGTGTCCGAGGCGCAGAGCGCGCTCCAGGAGCTGCGTCGCCACCTCCTGATCATCGACCTTGTCCTCGACCCTGGGCTCTTCCGCCTTGGCCGCGGACTTGGTGCGCGTGCGCTTCGGAGCGGTCTTCGGTTTCGAAGCGGTCCCGGCGGCGGTTTCGGCGACGGCGTCGGCGACCGGGGCCGGCGGCTCCGCGACGGCAGGGGCCTTCGCTGAGGAGACGGCCGCGGCCTTCACAGGGCGTACCACGCCGGGCAGCGAGTCGTACGACTCGAACTCGTCGCACGCTGCGGCCAGCGACTTCGCGGTCGAGCCGGATACCCCGACGCCGATCACGTAGCGACCGAGCCGCTTGCAGCGCTGGGCCAGCGGCACGTAGTCGCTGTCGCCGGCAACGATCACGACATGGGTGAGGTCGGGCAGCCGGAACATGTCCTCGACCGCATCGACGGCGAGGCGGATGTCGGCGCCGTTCTTCGCATAGGCGGCGGCAGGGAACAGCTGCACGAGGTCGACCGCACGTGCCACGAGCTGCGAGCGGTACTCGGCGTTGACGGGGGAGGACCAGTCGGCGTACGCCCGGGTGAGCACGAGCGTGCCGAAGGAGGCCGCGTAGTCGATGATGGCGCCGACCTCGATCATCGCGCGGCTCAGCCGGTCGGTGACCTCGGGATCGTTCGGGTTCTCGCCGATCCGCTGACGGTCCTTGCCGTAGGCGTTGCGCCCGTGCACGCGGTCGTACCAGGAGATGACGATGTTGTCGAAGTCGAGGTAGACGGCGACACGGGCATCGGTGGTCTCGGCCATGGTCAGACCTCCTCACGGGGATAGCGGACGCCGATCTGCGCTCTGATCTCGTCGAGGGTGCCCATGATCGCGACGCTCTCGGAGATCGGCAGGATGTCGCCCTCGAGGATGCCGTCGCGCACGAGACGCTCGGCGGCGAGCGCCTGGTACTGCATGCCGCGACCCTCGACCTCGGAGGTGTAGGTCTCCTGCACGGTGCCGTCCGGCAGCACCACTCGGAACGTGGTCGGGGAGTACCAGACGGTGTCGATGTCGATGCGTGCCGCCGTGCCGATGATGCTCGCGACGTTGGGGCCTGCTGCCCGCGACGACGAGAGGCTCGTCGAGACCGCGCCACCCTCATGAGTCATGACCGTGGCGACCTCGGAGTCGGCTCCCGTCTCGATGAGTCGGCCGACGGCGTGGATGCCCGTCGGGGCGCCGAGGATGTCCCAGATGAAGGAGATCGGGTAGATCCCGAGGTCGAGCAGTGCGCCGCCGCCGAGTTCGAGCGCGTTGAGCCGATGCGCGGGGTCGGAGGGCAGCAGCTGTGTGTGGTCGGCGCTCACCGCACGGACCTCGCCGAGAGCGCCGCCGGCGATGAGCTCGCGGATGCGGACCATGTGCGGCAGGTACCGCGTCCACATCGCCTCCATCGCGAGCAGGCCACGCTCGGCAGCGAGAGCCTGCAGGTCTTCCGCTTCGGCGCGGTTCAGGGTGAACGCCTTCTCGGCGAGCACGTGCTTGCCGTTCTCGAGGGCGAGCCTGGCGTTCTCGTGGTGCATCGGGTGGGGGGTGGACACGTAGATGATGTCGACATCGGGGTCGGCCACCAGGGCCTCGTACGAGGGATGAGCGTGGGGGATGTCGAAGCGGGCGGCGAAGGCGTCGGCCGACTCCTGCGAGCGGGATCCGACGGCCACGAGGTCGAGCCCCGCAGTTCGCAGATCGGACGCGAATGCGCCGGCGATACCGCCGGTCGCGAGGATTCCCCACCGAAGACCTGTCATGGTCTCAGCGTAGGGGGTGTGCCGGCTGTGACGGACTGTTACATCCCGTGACGCCCGGCATCGACGCCGTGGCAGCGGACGACCGACGACTCCTACCGTGACGGCATGACCGAACCCCTCATCATCGGCGCCATGGTGCGCACCCTCGGCGCCTATCCCTCGGGCTGGCGGCAGCCCGGTGCGCACCGCGATCCTGCGGCCGACGCCGACATCCTGCGCCATATCGCGCGGGAGGGGGAGGATGCCGGTCTCGACTACCTCTTCTTCGGGGACTGGCTCGCCACGGGGCCTGATCTGGAGTTCCGCGATCCGTACCTGCTCGCCCGCATCGATCCGGTGAGCGCGGTGCTCTTCCTCGCCGGGGTGACCTCGCGGATCGGTCTGATCGCCACCGTGAACACGACCTACGCCGACCCGTACACGACGGCACGTTCGCTGGCCTCGCTCGACGTGCTCACCCGTGGTCGCGCAGGCGTCAACCTCGTCACCGGGGCCGAACCGCGTGCCGCGGGCAACCACGGTCGTGACGCGCATGCCGACAACGAGACCCGCTACGACAGGGCGGAGGAGTTCGTCGAGGCACTGCGTCGGCTGTGGGACTCGTGGGGCGAGGACGCCTGGATCGCCGACGCCGAGCGCGGGGTGCTGATCGATCCGGAGGCGCTTCGTGCCGCCGAGCTGCAGGGTGCGCAGGTGCGGGTCACGGGTCCGCTCAATGTCGCCCGCCCCCCGCAGGGCCAGATCCCGATCGTGCACGCGGGGACGTCGCCGCGCTCGAGGGCGCTCGCGGCTACCGAGGCCGACCTCGCACTGACCGCCGCACCCACGCTGGCCGACGCGATCGCCACGCGTCGGCTGCTGCGGGACATCGCGGCGGAGGCCGGCAGGTCACCTAACGCGCTCAAGGTGATCGCCCCCGTGCTCCCCGTCGTCGCCGACACGGATGCCGACGCGCGTCGCATCGTGGAGCGTCTGCTCGCTCTGGTGCCGCTCGCCGAGGGGCACCAGGCCGCACGGACGGCGTTCCCACCGAACCGCACCGTCGCGGCCCTCGCCGACGTGTTCGACGTTCCGCTCGATGACCCGCTGCGCTCCGCGACCTTTGACGAACCGGTGACCACCGCCGAGGCCCTGCGGCTGGGCGAACACGGCGCCGCGCTGATCGAGCGTCTCGGTCTCATCGCCGGGTTGCGAGTCCACGGTTCACGCAGTTCCGGATCCTGGGCAGCGGGTGGCGACCCGCTCACGTGGCGGCACCTCGTCGCCGCCAACGCCGTGCCCGCGGCTTTCGTCGTGGGCGATGCCGGCACGATCGCGGATCACTTCGAGACCTGGCGTGACGAGGGAGCAGCAGACGGATTCAACGTGCTGTCGGCGTTCCAGCCGGCGCAGTTCGAGGCGTTCACGCGGCAGGCCGCCCCGGAGCTGCGCCGGCGTGGATTGCTGCGAAGCGCGGACGAAGCGGCAGGAGCGACGCTGCGCGACCGCCTGCGCATTTCCTCGTATGTCGACGCGTGACCACGCGTTTCGCCACGCGACATCCGGAGTCCGCCGCTTCGCGCCACGGCAGCTCCGATTCCTAACGTGAAGACACCTCACCACAGCACGCACCCGAAGCACTGCACCCCTTGAAGCCTGGAGGCCCCTCCCATGAACCGTCGTCTCATCCGTGCCGCCGCCATCGCGCTGCCGCTCGTCCTCGCAGGGAGCCTCGCCGCCTGCGCGTCGACGCCCGTCCCTGCGAACTCACCCGCCGAGGGCGGCGACCACGTCAAGGGGGGAACCCTCACGTACCTCGAGCATCAGGCGTACACGAACCTGTACCCGCCGCAGGCGGGCTTCTACCCGAACGGCGGCATCGTGAACAACATCGCGGCCCGTCTCACCTGGCAGAACCCGGACACGCTCGAGATCGAGCCGTGGGTCGCCTCCGACTGGACCGTGAACGACGATGCGACCGAGTACACGTTCAACCTGAACCCGGATGTCACGTTCTCAGACGGCACGGTGCTCGACGCCGCCGCCGTGAAGAAGAACTTCGACACCTACGGTCTGGGTGATACGGCGCGAGGCCTCACGGTCTCGGAAGCGATCAACAACTACGCCAGCAGCGAGGTGGTCGACGAGGACACCGTGACCTTCCGCTTCTCCGCACCGTCGCCCGGGTTCCTGCAGGCGACCTCGACCATCAACTCGGGTCTGCTGTCGCCGGAGACCCTCGACGGCACGATCGAGGACTTCGGCGCGGGCAACGCCGCCGAGATCATCGGATCCGGTCCGTTCACTGTCACGGGCGAGCAGCTGGGCACCGAGTACACGCTGACCGCCCGCGACGACTACGACTGGGGCCCCGACAGCGTCGACAACGACGGGCGCCCCTACCTCGACGCCGTGCATGTGCTGATCACACCCGAGGACTCGGTGCGCATCGGCTCGCTGCTGGCCGGCCAGGCCGACTACGTCCGCTATGTGCAGGCGTTCGACGAGGATCGTGTCGAGGCGGCAGGCTTCACGCTCTACGCCCCGCAGACCCGCGGCGTGAACAACTCGATCGCGCTGCGACCGGAGAACCCGCTGCTGTCCGACATCCGCGTGCGCCAGGCGATCATCGCCGCCGTGAACGCGCAGGAGGTCGTGGACACGCTCTTCACCGAGAACTACCCGGTGGCGACCTCGGTGCTCTCCTCGCAGGCGCTCGGCTACAAGGACGAGTCCGAGCACTACGAGTACGACCCGAAGAAGGCCGAGAAGCTCCTCGACGAGGCCGGATGGAACCCCGGCTCCGACGGCATCCGTGAGAAGGACGGCGAGCGCCTGTCGATCACGGTCTACGAGGCGAAGCCCCAGCCGCTGTCGAAGCAGACTCTCGAACTGGTCGCGCAGCAGTTGGCGAAGGTGGGCGTCGAGCTCTCGGTCAAGCCCGGTGATGCGGGCAGCTACGCCGAGGACACCCGCGACCCGCTGAAGACCGGCTTCTACCACTCGATGGTCGGGCGGGCGGATCTCGACGTGATCAAGAGCCAGTACTTCACCAAGAACCGCGATGTGCTCATCTCGAAGGATGCCAAGCTCGACGAGCTGCTCCTCGCCGTGGCCTCCGAGCCCGATGCCGACAAGCGCGTGGCCGCCTCTCAGGCCGTGCAGGACTACATCGCCGAGCAGGCCTACGTGATCCCGTTGTTCGAGGAACCGCAGGTGTACGGCACCGCGACCTACGTGCACGGCGTCGCCTTCGAGTCGGTGGGACGCCCGACGTTCTCCGGCGTCTGGCTCGCCGAGCACTGATCGGCATGGTGCTTCGATGACGTTCGTCCTCCGACGAGCCGGGCAGGCCGCGATCGTTCTGATCGCGGCCTTCACGGCCACCTTCTTCCTGCTGCAGCTGCTGCCGGGCGATGCGATCCTGATCAAGTTCTCCGACCCCAGCCTCGGGCTGTCACCGGACCAGCTCGACAGCATCCGCGGCACCTATGGCGCAGACCTGCCCTGGTGGGAGCAGTACGTGCACGCGGGCCTCGGCTTCCTCGCCGGGGACTTCGGCTTCTCGACGCAGTTCGGCACCCCGGTGCTGACGATGCTCGCCGAAGCGCTGCCCGCGACCCTGCTGCTGGCGTCGCTCGGACTCGTCGTCGCGCTGCTGCTGGCCGTTCTGATCGCAGGCCTCTCCTCGCTCGCACCGTTCGCATGGCTGCGCGACGGCCTCCGCCAGGTGCCGGGGCTCTTCGTGGCCGTGCCGGTGTTCTGGCTCGGCATCCTGCTCATCCAGGTGTTCTCGTTCGGTCTCGGCTGGGTGCCGATCGTCGGCGCCGACCCGGTGAGCGGACTCATCCTTCCCGTCCTCACCCTCGCCGTGCCGATCTCGGCACCCCTGGCGCAGGTGCTGGTGCGGGCGATCGACCAGGTGCAGGCGCAGCCGTTCGTCACGGTGGTGCGCGCCAAGGGGGCACCGCCGCTCTGGGTGCTCACGCGCTCGGTCGCCCGCAACGCCGCAGTGCCGACCCTGACGATCGCCGGCGTGCTGTTCGGCGAGCTCGTCGGTGGCGCCGTCGTCACGGAGACCGTGTTCGGCCGCACCGGCATCGGACGCCTGACCGAGCAGGCCGTAGCCAATCAGGACATCCCGGTGCTGCAGGGGGTGGTGCTGCTGTCCGCCCTCGGATTCGTGGTCATCAGCTTCGCCGTCGACCTCGTCACCCCGCTCATCGATCCGCGTCAGCGCTCGATCTCGCGATCGAACCCATCCCGCACCGTGCGGCGCGCGCCCCTGGAGGTGGCAGCATGACCGCTCCCGTGATCGCCGAGGAGGCCGTCGAGCCCGATCTCGCGCCGACCCGGCACGCCCCGCAGGCCACGATGCCGCCCCGTCGACGTGGTCGCCTCCGCAGCCGCGCGTGGGGGTTGTACCTGGCGTTCGCAGTGATCGTCGTCGCCGTGCTCTGGGCCGTCATCCCCGGAGTGTTCGCGCCCGGCGACCCGCTCACCGGGGTACCGGCCGACAAGCTGCTGCCACCGAGTGCCGCGCACTGGTTCGGTACCGATACCCTCGGTCGCGACCTGTTCGGCCGAGTCGTCCACGGTGCGGTCAACTCGCTCTCCGGTGCGCTCATCGCGGTCACGGTGGGGCTCGCCCTCGGCACCGTGCTCGGTGCGATCGCCGGGGCCGTCGGCGGGTTCGTCGACGACGTGCTGATGCGCGTGGTCGATGTGCTCCTCGCGATCCCCGGACTCCTGCTCTCGCTGTCGGTGATCATCCTGCTCGGGTTCGGCACGGTCAACGCCGCACTCGCGGTGGGTCTCGGCAGCGTCGCAGCTTTCGCCCGCCTGATGCGCGCCGAGGTCGCCCGCGTGCGCCGCACCGAGTACGTCGAGGCCGGGTTCGGCAGCGGGGGCACCTTCTTCACGGTGCTGCGTCGACATGTGCTGCCGAATTCGCTCACCCCGATCGTCGCGCTCGCCGCGCTGCAGTTCGGCACCGCCATCCTCGCGATCTCCACGCTCGGGTTCCTCGGCTACGGTGCACCGCCCCCCACCCCGGAGTGGGGGCTGCTGATCGCCGAGGGGCGCAACTACGTCGGCACCGCCTGGTGGCTCACGGCCCTTCCCGGTCTCGTCGTCGTCGCAGTGGTGCTCAGCGCCAACCGGATCAGCCACCGCATCGGAAGGAGCTCACGATGAATTCTTCGGCTGTACTCGCAGCGACTGATCTGCGGGTCTCTTACGGCGGTCGGGAAGTCGTGCACGGCGTCTCGTTCGAGATCTCAGAGGGGGAGACTTTGGCGCTCGTCGGCGAGTCGGGATCGGGCAAGTCGACGACCGCGCACGCGTTGCTCGGCCTCCTTCCGGCCGGCGGCCGCGTCGATGGTGGCAAGGTCGTGCTGGGCGACCTCGACATCTCCGGATGGACGGACCGCGCGCTCCGGGGCATCAGGGGCGCGGAGATCGGCCTGGTGCCGCAGGACCCGACGACCTCGCTCGATCCGGTGCGTCCGATCGGTGCCCAGGTCGAGGAGATCCTGCGTCTGCACGGGCATCGGGATCGGCGCTCGCGTCATGCGCGGGTCATCGAGCTCCTCGACCGCGTCGGCATCGACGATCCCGACCTCCGGGCCCGGCAGTACCCGCACGAGCTCTCCGGCGGCATGCGGCAGCGCGTCCTGATCGCGACCGCGATCGCGTTGCGCCCCCGCCTGCTGATCGCCGACGAGCCGACCAGTGCCCTCGACGCGACGGTGCAGCGCAAGGTGCTCGACCTTCTCGACGAGCTGCAGCGTGAGGAGGGCACCGCCATCCTGCTGGTGACCCACGACCTCGGGGTGGCCGCCGATCGCGCCGAGCGACTCGTCGTGCTCAAAGACGGGCGGATCGTCGAGCACGGGCCGAGCGACACCGTGCTCGCGGCCCCGTCCGATCCGTACACGAGACAGCTGCTCGCCGACGCTCCCGCATTCGCGACGGGCTTCCGTCGGCCCGAGGCACCGCCGTTCCTGCGCGATGCTTCTGCGGTGGCAGCGGAGAACCCTTACGCGATCATCACCGATGGACTCGTGAAGGAGTTCCGTGTCGCAGGGCGCGAGCGCTTCCGGGCCGTCGATGACGTCTCTTTCCGGGTGCGCAGGGGCACGACGCACGCACTCGTGGGGGAGTCGGGGTCTGGCAAGACGACGACGGCGCGGCTGATCACCCGGTTCCACCAGCCGGATGCCGGGACGATCGAAGTCGCAGGGCAAGACGTGACCCACGCCAAGCGAGAGCAGCTGCGAGCGCTGCGGCGGCGCATCCAACTCGTCTACCAGAACCCGTTCGCCTCGCTGGATCCGCGGCAGCAGATCGTCGACATCGTCGCGGAACCGCTGCAGAGCTTCCGCGTCGGCAGCCGCATCGAACGCAGGGACCGCGCCCTCGCGCTCCTGGACCGGGTCTCGCTGCCGGCCGATGTCGCGCGCCGCACTCCGCGTGAGCTGTCGGGCGGTCAGCGGCAGCGGGTGGCGATCGCCAGGGCGCTCGCCATCGACCCGGAGATCGTCGTGCTCGACGAGGCGGTGTCGGCGCTGGATGTCACGGTGCAGGCGCGCATCCTCGAGCTGCTCACGTCGCTGCAGGCTGAGCTCGGACTCACCTACCTCTTCATCTCGCACGACCTCGCTGTGGTGCGCAGGATCAGTCACACGGTCTCGGTGATGCGTCGCGGCCGGATCGTCGAGGAGGGACTGACCGAACACCTCTTCCACGACCCGCAGCACGAGTACACCCGGGAGCTGCTCGCCGCAGTCCCCGGACGAACGGAGAACGTCGTATGACCACCGCACCAACCGTCGCCTTCTTCACACGCCTGCTCGATGACGCTTCTCCCGCCGAACGCTATGCGCTGGCGACGGCGCAGATCCAACAGGCGGAGCGGCACGGGATCGGGCGAGCGTGGGTCGCCCAGCATCACTTCCACGCGGCCGAGGGCGGCCTGCCTTCGCCGCTGGTGTTCCTCGCCCATGTGGCCGCGGTGACCCGGGGCATCCGCCTCGGTGCCGGGGTGATCACGCTGCCCCTGGAGGACCCGGTGCGCGTGGCCGAAGACGCCGTGGTCGCCGATCTGCTCTCCGGGGGGCGCGTGGATCTGGGGCTCGGCAGCGGCGGGACCCCGTCGTCGTTCGTGCCGTTCGGGGAGGACGTGCGCGACAAGGCGCCGACCTACGACCGCAAGCTGCAGACGCTCCTCGACGGCCTCGCTGGACGGGACGTCGGTGCGGGCAACACGCTGTACCCGGATGCCGGAGATCTCGCCGAGCGGATCTGGCAGGCCACCTTCTCGGCCCCCGGCGGGCATCGGGCCGGTATCCACGGGCACGGGCTGCTGCTCTCGCGCACGCAGCCGCGCCGTGCGGATCGACTGCACGCGCCGCTGTCCGAACTGCAGGATCCCATCATCGATGCCTACCTCGATGCTCTGCCCGAAGGGGCGGCGCCGCGGATCACGGCCTCGCGCACCGTGTTCGTCGCCGATGGCCGTGCCGAGGCGCTGCGGTTCGCAGAGGTGGGCCTGCGCCGGGCGGCAGAGGGCTTCCGTCGCCAGGGGCAGACCATCCCCGGGGACAGCCTCGACGAGTTGATCGTCGCCCTCGACACCCATCTGGGTACGCCGGCGGAGGTGGCGGAATCGCTCGCCGCCGACAGCACTCTCGCCCGCGCGACCGAAGTCGCCTTCCAAGTGCATTCCGTCGACGCCCCGCACGAGCATGTGCTGCGGTCGATCGCACTGTTCGCCGACGAGGTCGCCCCGGCCCTCGGCTACACCCTCGCCCCGTCCGCCGAAGACAACCTCACCCTCAAGGAGAACGCATGACCGACGACATCGTGGACCGCATCGTTGAGGTGACGCCGGAGCTCGATGCGCTGCGCCGCCGCCGCCCGGTCACCAGGGATCAGCTTCAGGCGAGCTTCGACGCCCTGTTCCACCCGGTGACGCTCGAGCACGTCACGCAGTCCGAGCGGGAGCTCGTCGCCGCCTTCGCCACAGGTCTCGCCGGTGCAGACGACGCGACGGCCGCCTTCTATGCCGCCCGCGCGCAGGCGGCGGATCCGCAGCGGACGACCGTCGTGCTCGCGCAGGCGGCCGGTGCGGCAGTCAGCGGCCCGTTCGGCGCCTACACTGAGTTGGGGCTCCAGGGGGAGAACGCCGAGGGGGAGCGGTACGTGCCGTCCGACGCGATCACCGCACTCGTCGGGGAACGTCTCGCCGCAGCCCTCGCGCACACGCACCTGCTGGTGTTCCGGCCCCGCGAATCGTCGAGCGCCGACCTCGGTCGTCTGCTCGATGCGGGCTGGTCGACCGACGGGATCGTGACACTGTCACAGCTGGTGTCCTTCCTCGCCTTCCAGCAACGGGTCGTCACCGGACTCCGCGTCCTCGCCGCAGCCGGACTCGCCACGACCGGGACCACGATCGAGATCTCCGAGGAGGAAGCCGCATGAGCACTGAGCAGACCGTGCTCCGGCACGACGACGCCCCGCACCCGCACAGGTTCACCCGCGGTGAGGTGGGCTGGGTGCCGCATCTGGAACCGCTTGCCGAAGAAGAGCTGACCGAGCGGCACTACGACGGTCTCGTCGAGGCGGCCAGGGCGAAGAACGACTACTTCCGTCTGCTCGCGCGCGACCCCGAAGTGCTCAGGGCCCGCACCCTCGTCGACAAGGACATCTTCTACAACGCTGCCGAGGGTCTTCCTCGCGCAGACCGAGAACTCGCGGCGACAGCGGCATCCCGTCGCAACGGCTGCGTGTTCTGCGCCTCGGTGCACTCGCGCTTCGCGGCGCACCACAGCAAGCGCGCCGACGACGTCGATCTGCTGCTCGATGAGGGGATCGACGCAGACCTCGGCGAGCGGTGGAACGCGATCGCGGCGGCATCGGTCGCACTCACCGATATCCCGAACGCATTCGGGGACGAGGAGATCGCGCGGTTGCGTGCTGTCGGGCTCGACGACCTCGAAGTGGCCGACGTCATCCACGGCGCAGCTTTCTTCAACTGGGCGAATCGCCTGATGCTGTCGATCGGACGACCCGTGGCTCCGGCCTGATCCGCGGTTCCTGACCCCCGGCTAGGGCAGCAGGATGATCTTGCCCGAGGCGGCGCCGGATTCCATGAGCTCATGGGCCTGCGCCGCTTCGGCGAGCGGCAGCTGCGGGCCCAGATCGATCACGAAGTCGCCGGAGGCCAGGAGCGCGATCGTCGCGGGCGACGCCTCGGCGCGCCAGGCGAGTTCCTGGTCGCTCAGCGGCACGGGCGAGCCGCCGGAGAACGCACGGATGCCGAAGGACGCGGCATCCGGCCCGCGGACGATCGTCGCGATGCGGTCACGGTCCGTCACGAGCGCGAGCGAGGTCTCGATGGCCTCGTCGGTGCCGGCGCAGTCCAGTGCCACGGTGACGGCGGACGGCGCAGCCTCGCGCACCCGGTCCAGCAGACCGTCGCCGTAGGCCACGGGAATCGCGCCGAGCTCGCGCAGCTGTTCGTGGCGGGCGGGGCTCGCGGTCGCGACGACGGTCGCGCCCCAGGCCACGGCGAACTGCAC
>JBOGEI010000031.1:0-25941 GCA_050701935.1 Microbacterium sp. | reverse complement strand
GCACCGACGCCCGCTCCGACTCCGGAGACGACCCCCGTGCCGACTCCGGAATCGACACCCGCACCCGAGACGGAGGCTCCCCGGGAGTGAGTCCCCCAGCGCCCCGCGGCCGTCCGGTCGCGGGGCGCTCTCGTGCCCGGACACAGCTGCACGACCGGGGCACGGGTGCACGCCGGGTTCGTCGATCGGCGTGTGCAGCCGTATCGCGGTCGTGCATCCGGCCCGGGTGTGGATGCCGGGGGAGGCCGTTCATCGCGTGATCGATGCCGCTCGTCGCAGCATCCCCGGATCGACGGGTACCGGGAGTCCGGCCTTCCTAACGTGGGGGAACGCAACGTCGCGTATCCCGAGGAGACTCCCATGACCGCACCTTCGTCGCGCCGCCGCGACGGCGCCGGACTCGTCGATGACGAGCCCGTGATCGTCACCGACCCGAAGCTCCCCTCCGTCGCCCTCAGCGAGGCGCACCACGAGAAGGCGAACCGCTGGACCCTGCCGAAGATCATCCTGTGGGCCGCGATCGCCCTGCTCGGCGCCGTCGCCTGGACCATGCTCGCGATCGTCCGCGGCGAGACCGTCAACGCGATCTGGTTCGTGTTCGCCGCGGTCTGCACGTACCTGATCGGCTACCGGTTCTACTCGAAGGTGATCGAGAAGTACATCACCCGGCCCGACGACCGCAGGGCCACTCCCGCCGAGGTGAAGCAGGACGGCAAGGACTACGTCCCCACCGACCGGCGCGTGCTCTACGGCCACCACTTCGCGGCCATCGCCGGCGCCGGCCCGCTCGTCGGTCCGGTGCTCGCCGCGCAGATGGGCTACCTGCCCGGCACGATCTGGATCATCGTGGGCGTCGTGCTCGCCGGTGCCGTGCAGGACTACACGGTGCTGTTCTTCTCGATGCGCCGCGGTGGTCGAACGATCGGTCAGATGGCGCGTCAGGAACTCGGCAAGATCGGCGGCACCGCCGCGATCATCGCCTCGCTGCTCATCATGCTGATCATCGTCGCGATCCTCGCTCTCGTCGTCGTCAACGCGCTGGGTGAGAGCCCCTGGGGCGTCTTCTCGGTCGCCATGACCATCCCGATCGCGCTCTTCATGGGCGTGTACCTGCGCTACCTGCGCCCGGGCAAGGTCACCGAGGTCTCGATCATCGGCTTCGTGCTGCTGATGGCCGCGATCATCGGCGGCGGCTGGGTCGCCGGCACCGAGTGGGGCCAGGCGATCTTCCACCTCGACCGCACGACGATCGCGTGGGGCATCATCATCTACGGCTTCATCGCCGCCGTGCTCCCGGTGTGGCTGCTGCTCGCCCCGCGCGACTACCTGTCGACGTTCATGAAGATCGGCGTCATCGTCATGCTCGCCGGGGCCATCGTGCTGGTGCGGCCCGAGATCACCGTCCCCGCTGTCAGCATCTTCGGCGAGAACGGCATGGGTCCAGTGTTCGCAGGGCCCCTCTTCCCCTTCCTGTTCGTCACGATCGCCTGCGGGGCGCTCTCCGGGTTCCACGCCCTGATCGCCTCCGGGACCACGCCGAAGCTCATCGAGAAGGAACGCCAGACGCGGTTCATCGGCTACGGCGGCATGCTCATGGAGTCGTTCGTCGCGATCATGGCCCTGGTCGCCGCGATCTCGATCGACCAGGGCATCTACTTCGCCATGAACGCGCCGACGGCGGCGACGGGAGGAACCGTCGAAGGGGCCGTCGCCTTCGTGAATTCGCTGGGGTTGACGGGGGTGAACCTCACACCCGAGATGCTCACGAGCACCGCAGCCGCAGTGGGTGAGGAGTCGATCGTGTCCCGCACCGGTGGAGCGCCGACCCTCGCGCTCGGCCTCGCGCACATCATGCAGCAGGCCCTCGGCGGGCAGGCGCTCATGGCGTTCTGGTACCACTTCGCCATCATGTTCGAAGCGCTGTTCATCCTCACCGCGGTGGATGCCGGAACCCGAGTCGCACGCTTCATGCTGCAGGACTCGATCGGCGCCTGGTTCCCCAAGTTCCGCGACGTCTCCTGGCGCCCCGGCGTCTGGATCTGCACGGCGATCATGGTGGCCGGTTGGGGAGCGATCCTCATCCTCGGCGTCACCGACCCGCTCGGCGGCATCAACACCTTCTTCCCGCTGTTCGGAATCGCGAACCAGCTGCTCGCAGCGATCGCGCTCGCCGTGGTGCTGGCGATCGTCGCCAAGCGCGGCCGGAGCTACTTCAAGTGGCTGTGGATCATCGCGCTGCCGCTCGCGTTCACCGCGGTCGTCACCATCACCGCCTCGCTGTACAAGATCGCCTCCCCTGTGCCTGCGATCGGCTACTGGGCGAACCACTTCAAGTACGTCGCCGCCCGCGACAGCGGCGACACCTCGCTCGGCGCCCCGGAGGTGCTCGACGCGGTCATCCGCAACACCGCGGTGCAGGGCACGCTGTCGATCATCTTCGTCACCCTCGCGATCATCGTGATGGTGATGGCCGTGATCGTCACGATCAAGGCGATCCGCAACGGCGGCGGTGAGAACACCGAGGATGCGCCCGTGGCCTCGCGCCGCTTCGCCCCGGCCGGATTCCTGCCGAGCGCCGAGGAGCGCGAGCTCGAGAAGCAGTGGGAGCCGATCCTCGCCGACGAGCGCAAGGCATCGACGCACTGATGTCGAGACACTGAGATGGCTGACACCATGAGTCGGACGGATGCCGCGACCACCCTCCTGCGGACGCTCTTCAGCGCCGTGGCGCGGACCGGCCGCGGCATCCGCTGGTACATGACGACCCTGATGGGCGATACCGCCTATGCGACGTACGTCGCCCATCACCGTCGTCAGCATCCGGATGAGGAGCCGCTGACCGAACGGCAGTTCTGGCGGCAGCGGATGGACGACCAGGATCGCAACCCCGGTGCCCGCTGCTGCTGAGAGCGGCCGTGCCAGTGCCTAGGCTGAAGGCATGACCGACGTCGTTCTCGCAGCGATCCTCGGCGTGCTCGGCGGCATCGTCCTCTGTGTTCTCCTCCTGCTCGCACGCCGCCTCGCGCGCGGGGCGGCCGACCTCGGAAGCGACGCCGAACAGGCAGCTCTCACCGTGCTGCACCAGGCGAGCCTGGCCGCACCGCACCTTCGAGCCGGACTCTCCGCCCCCGACGTCGTCAAGGCCGCACGACACCTGCGGGTGCTGCTGGGCAGTGCAGCTGTCGCGATCGTGAGCGTCGAGGGAACGGTGTCGTTCGACGGCCCATCCGATGGGCTGGAATCCGCGGCTCGTCGTATCGCCGCTCAGGTGAGCGCCTCGGGTCGGAGGCAGGTGTTCCCGGCTCCGGGGCCGGACGACGACCTGGCGGCCGTCGGCGCCCCGATCCTCGTCGACGGCCACGTGGTGGGTGTCGTCGTGGCCTTCGCCGCCCCTGTCAGGGCCGCGCTCGTGCGCGCAGCGGAAGAAGTGGCCGACTGGTGCGCGGCGCAGGTTGAGCTCGGCGGACTCGACGCATCGAGGACGCAGCTGGCCGAGGCGGAGCTGCGGTCGCTGCGCGCGCAGATCTCCCCGCACTTCATCTACAACGCCCTCACCGCGATCGCGTCGTTCGTGCTCACCGACCCCACACGTGCGCGAGAGCTGGTGCTCGAGTTCGCCGACTTCACCCGCTACTCGTTCCGTCGGCAGGGGGAGTTCACCACGATCGCCGAAGAGCTGGGCAGCATCCATTCGTATCTCGAGCTCGAACGTGCGCGCTTCGGCGACCGGTTGAGGGTCACGCTGCAGATCGCGCCGGAGACGCTCGCAACGGTCATCCCGTTCCTCTCGGTGCAGCCGCTGGTCGAGAACGCGGTCCGTCATGGCCTCGAGCCGGGCGAGGGCGGAGGGGAGATCCGCATCGCCTCGCGCGACGACGGCACCCACACCGAGATCACGGTCGAGGACGACGGCGTGGGCATGGACCCCGAGGGACTGCGGGCGACCCTCACCGCGGGGGACGACGGCGTCCACGTCGGGCTCCGCAACGTCGACACCCGCCTCCGACAGCTCTACGGAGCCGATGGAGGGCTGGTCGTGGAGACGAACACCGGCGCCGGTACCCTGGTGCGCATGCGGGTCCCGAAATCCCAACCGCAGCACGACCCGGACAACGACTGACGATCATGACGAACAGTGCGCCCTCCATCGATGTACTCGTCGCGGATGACGAGAGACCCGCTCTGGACGAGCTGGTCCATCTGCTGCGCACCGACGCCCGTGTCGGGGAGATCCTCACGGCGTCGTCGGGAGCGGAAGCGCTGCGGCTGCTGTCGGAACGGGCGGTGCGGATCGCGTTCCTCGACATCCACATGCCGGGGCTCAGCGGCACCGAGCTCGCACGGGCTCTGCTGACCCTCGCCGAACCGCCGGCGGTGGTGTTCGTCACGGCCGACGACGCCAAGGCCGTCGAGGCGTTCGAGCTGCGGGCCGCCGATTATCTGCTCAAGCCCGTGCGGGCCGAGCGGCTGCGTCGGGCGGTCGATCGGGTGGTCGAACTCGGCGACACCGCGGCATCCGGCGACGACGAGATGCTGCCGGTCACGGTCGGATCCGTCGTGCGGTTCGTGCGGCGCAGCGAAGTGCGGTGGGTGCAGGCGCAGGGCGACTACTCGCGGCTGCACACCGGCGACGGCACGGGGCATCTGGTGCGCATCCCGATCTCCGAGCTGGAGACGCGATGGGACGATGCCGGGTTCCTGCGCATCCATCGCTCATCGCTCGTGCGCACAGCAGCGGTGACCGAGGCGCGTCTCTCGGGTGCGGAGCCCGCCGTGTCGATCGGTGCAGTGTCGCTCCCGGTCAGTCGACGCCTGGTGCCTGCCGTGCGCGACGCTCTGCTGCGCGGCGAGGGCCCGGGATGACCGAGAAGCCGAAGCGCGTCCGTGTGACGGCCGATCGGCCCGATCGGCGGCCGGCGACCTTCACGCGGGGAATCGCACTGCCCGGCGCCCCGGTCGACGAGGCGGATGCCGTGTACGCGCGGGCTCTGATGCGCAGCCAGCTCCGACTCGCGCTCGGGACGATAGCCGGATTCGTGGTCGTCGTCATCGCGCTGACCCTGACGATCGCGCTCATCCCCGAGATCGGGCAGGTCGTGGTGTGGGGCCTGCCGCTGTCGTGGCTGCTGCAGGCGTACGCGTTCTATCCGATCATCCTCGTGTTCGCGGTGCTCTACGTGCGCACGGCCGCGCGCAACGAGCGTCGGTACCGGGCGCTGCGGGATCGCGAATGAACGCGGTGCTCGACCTCATCGGCGTCGCGCTCGTCATCGTCGCGACCCTGCTCATCGGCGTCTACGGCTTGCGCATCTCGCGCACGACAGGCGACTTCTTCGTGGCGTCGCGAACCGTGCGGCCGGTGTGGAACGCGTCGGCGATCAGTGGCGAGTACCTCTCGGCCGGAACCTTCCTCGGGCTGTCCGGCCTGGTGCTCCTCGACGGCGCCCGCGGGTTCTGGTTCCCGATCGGGTACGCGGCCGGTTACCTGCTGGTGCTGGCGTTCGTGGCGGCACCGCTCCGACGCAGTGGGGCCTACACGATCCCCGACTTCGTCGAGGCGCGGCTGGAATCGACCTCGGCGCGGCGCGTGACCAGCATCGCGGTGCTGGTCATCGGGTGGCTCTACATCGTGCCGCAGCTGCACGGCGCGGGATTGACGCTGCTCGTCGTGGCCGGGCTGCCGGAATGGGTCGGTGCCGTCACCGTCGCCGTGCTCGTGGCCGCGGCGGTGGCCGCGGGCGGAATGCGGGCGATCACCTACGTGCAGGCTTTCCAGTACTGGCTCAAGCTCACCGCGCTCCTGGTGCCCGTGGTGTTCATCGCGTTCGCCCTCAGCGGGGGTCCGCACGACTTCGATCCCGCGCTGGTGTTCCCGGTCGAGGCCGGGCCCTCGGGGTTCGACGCCTATGAGACGGCATCCCTCCTGCTCGCGCTGCTGCTCGGCACCATGGGGCTGCCGCACGTGCTGGTGCGCTTCTACACGAGTCCGACCGGGGTGTCGGCGCGGCGCACGACGGTGATCGTGATCGGCATGGTCAGCGCGTTCTACGCCGTGTCGAGCACGATGGGGCTGTTGGCGCGTATCGCCGCTCCCGACCTCGCGGTGCCCGGTGTCGCCGACACGGTGGTGCTGCTGCTGCCCTCGCGTGTGTTCCCCGGTGTGCTCGGCGAGCTGCTGACCGCGTTGATCGTCGCCGGGGCGTTCGCGGCGTTCCTCGCGACATCGGCCGGACTCGTGGTGTCGCTCGCTGGCGTGATCAGCCAGGACGTGTTCTCGGGGTCCGTGCGCTCGTTCCGGCTGTCGGCGGTGCTGTGCGCGCTGGTGCCTCTCGCAGTGGCCCTGTTCACCGCTCCGGCGGGACTCGGATCGAGCGTCGGCGTGGTGTTCGTGGTGGCGGCGTCGACGCTCTCTCCGGTGGTGCTGCTGGGGGTGTGGTGGCGAAGGCTCACCGCGCGAGGGGCGGTCGCGGGGATGCTGTCGGGTGGGATCGCCGCAGGACTCGCACTGCTCGTGCACGCGGTGATCGGGGGCGTCGGGGTCGCGGCGCCCTATCTCGCGCAGCCGGCCGCCTGGACGATCCCGCTCGCCACCGCCGTGACCGTGATCGTTTCGCTCCTCGACCCGCGGGGTCCGTCGCCGCGCACCGAGCGCTTCCTAGCCCGCGTGCACACGCCCGAGCGCGCCTGAGTCAGAGCTTGCGGCTGCGCGGCATGAGCCGCACAGGGGGGAGGGGCGGGGCGGGTATGCGCACATCGTGCCCGGCCACGACTCCGAAACGGTCGGACGCCGCCTCCCACTCCTCGCGGGCCTCGACGATCTCGTCGTGTGTGCGTCCGGCGAAGTTCCACCACATCACGATGTCGTCCTCGAACGGCTCACCGCCGAGCAGGAAGAGCAGGGCGCCCTCGGTGCTCGACACCTCGACCACATCTCGGGAGTCGCCGAGGTAGAGCAGTCCGTTGCGGTCGAGTGGATGCCCGGCCACCACGGCATCGCCTTCGACGAGCATCAGCGCGTGCTCCCAGTCGGAACGCAGTGGCAGGCGCACGCGCGAGCCGGGGGAGCTGACGACCTCGGCGCCGACGATCGGGGTGTGCACGGTGGCGGGCGAGCGCACCCCGGCGAGTTCGCCGAGCACGACCGTGGCCTCGGCATCTGCTCCCTCTTCGGCCGGGAGTGCGAGTGCCGGCAGCGCGGTGTGCCGTTCGAAGCCGGGGGCACCGCGGCGGGCCGAGTCGGGCAGCACCACCCAGAACTGCAGGGCGTCGAGCGGCACCGGTTCTTCACCGATCGAGTACTCCGAGTGCGAGATGCCGTCGCCCGCTGTCATCAGGTTCAACTGCCCGCGGCGCAGGTCGGCGTCGCTGCCGAGCGAGTCGCGGTGGCGGATCTCTCCGACGAGCGGCCAGGTCACGGTCTGCAATCCGATGTGCGGATGCGGCTCGACCCGCATCTTGGTGTCGGCGGGACCGAACCGGTCCAGGAAGCACCAGGCGCCGATCGTCGGCAGGTTGCGGTGGGGCAGCGCCCGCAGCACGTTCATGCCGCGCACTCCGCCCAGCGGCACCTCGCGGGGCTCGAGGATGAGGCGGTGCTGCCCGATCATTCGGCTCGGCCCGTCGGGTCTTCGCCCGTCGATGCTCCGTGGCTCGGGGAAGCCCGCGGCCAGCGGATCTCGGCTCCGGCGAACTCGTGCGTCTCGAGGTACTTCGCGATGTACGGGCACAGCGGGACGATCGCCTCACCGCGTCCTGCGGCATCCGTCAGCGCTGCCGATGCCAGCTTTCCCGCCAGTCCCTGGCCCTGGAACGCCGGGTCGACCTCGGTGTGGATGAAGCGGATCGATCCGGGGCGCAGGTCGAACTCCGCGAAACCTGCGAGCACGTCGTCGGAGCGGATCTCGTAGCGCGACTCGTCGTCGTTTCGGGTCACGGTGATGTCGGTCATCGGAGGCTCCTTCGAACGGGTTGACTCCAACCTACGCCCGCGTGAGATCGCTGGGGCGACCGCGCCTGTGGATGAGGCGCGGCCCACGTCGGCGGGGGTCGTTACGCTGGAGGGATGCCGCAGACTCCCCGTGACCCGTACGCGGACCTGCCGTACGCCGACGAGCCCTACGACGACGGGTGGGAGTCGTCCATCCCGCCGGAGCCGATGGACTGGGAGCCTCAGGGCGCCGGGTTCGAGCCGCCGCTGGACTGGGGCCAGGGTCCGGTCACCCCGGTGGCCCCCGCGGCCTCCGCGCCGGCCGTGCGCCGAGCGACACCGAGCCGCTACTCCACCGCACGCGAGGCTCTGCACACGGTCTTCGGCTACGACGAGTTCCGCGGCGACCAGGCAGGCATCGTCGATCAGGTCATCGGGGGCGGAGACGCCGTCGTGCTGATGCCCACCGGTGGCGGCAAGAGCATCACCTACCAGGTGCCCGCGCTCGTGCGCGAGGGCACGGGGCTCGTGATCAGCCCGCTCATCGCGCTCATGCATGACCAGGTCGACGCTCTGCGGGCCAACGGCGTCAACGCCGCCTATCTCAACTCCACGCAGGCGATCGACGAGCGCCGCGAGGTCGAGCGGGCGTACGTCGCCGGTGAACTCGACCTCATCTACGTCGCCCCGGAGCGGTTGTCGAACGCGCAGACCACGGCGCTCCTGCAACGCGGCACCCTCAGCGTGATCGCGATCGACGAGGCCCACTGCGTGTCGCAGTGGGGTCACGACTTCCGGCCCGACTACCTGGCTCTCGGCGATCTGGGCGAGCGGTTCCCCGGTGTTCCACGCATGGCGCTCACGGCTACCGCGACCGCAGCGACGCACAAGGAGATCACCGAGCGGCTGCACCTCGACGGCGCGGAGGGGCGGGCGCCGGCGAAGCACTTCGTGGCGAGCTTCGATCGCCCGAACATCCAGTACCGGATCGTGCCCAAGGTCGACCCGCGCAAGCAGCTGGTCGCGTTCATCAAGTCGCAGACCCCGGTGACCGACGACGCCGCGCAGCCAGCGGGCATCGTGTACGCGCTCAGTCGCAAGTCGGTCGAGCAGACGGCGACGTACCTCGCCGCCCAGGGTCTCGATGCGCTGCCGTACCACGCGGGTCTTCCCGCCGAGGTGCGCGCGGCCAACCAGGCGCGCTTCCTCCGCGAAGACGGCGTGGTCATGGTCGCGACCATCGCGTTCGGCATGGGCATCGACAAGCCCGACGTGCGCTTCGTCGCTCACATCGATCTGCCGAAATCGGTCGAGGGGTACTACCAGGAGACCGGTCGTGCGGGTCGAGACGGCGAGCCTGCAGTGGCGTGGATGGCATACGGGCTCGGCGATGTCGTGCAGCAGCGCCGCCTGATCGACCAGAGCCCCGGTGACCGCACCTTCAAGATGCGGATGGGGCAGCACCTCGATGCGATGCTCGCCCTGTGCGAGACGGTCGAGTGCCGTCGTCAGAATCTGCTCGGCTACTTCGGTCAGGAGTCGCAGCCCTGCGGCAACTGCGACACCTGTCTGGAAGACACCGAGACCTTCGACGGTCTCGTCCCTGCGCAGAAGCTGCTCTCGACGATCGTGCGTCTGAAGCGCGAGCGCAACCAGTCGTTCGGCGCCGGCCACCTGATCGACATCCTCCGTGGTGCCTCGACCGAGCGTATCCGGCAGCAGGGTCACGACAAGCTCGCGACGTACGGCATCGGCAACGACCTCTCCGACCAGGACTGGCGCAGTGTCGTCCGGCAGCTCCTGGCCCGCGGAATCGTGGTGGCACAGGGCGATTACGGCACCCTCGCTCCCGGCGAGCAGGCGGCCGGAGTGCTGCGCGGCGAGACTCCGGTGCCTCTGCGCAAAGATACGATCGGGCGTCCGACCTCTTCCGGTCGCGCCCGCAAGGCCAGTGCCGCCGATGCCTTGGATGCCGGGGATCGGGGGCTGTTCGAGGCCCTGCGCGCCTGGCGGGCCGAGACCGCGCGCGAGCAGGGTGTTCCCGCGTACATCGTGTTCGGGGATGCGACGCTGCGCGCGCTCGCGGAGCACCGTCCGGCCTCGCTCGCCGACCTCGACGGGATCACGGGCATCGGTGCGAAGAAGCGCGAGGCGTACGGCGACGGCGTGCTCGCGGTCATCGCCGCGGCCTGAATCTCACGCCGCGCGTCACCATCTCGCCGCCGAAGCGCGCTGGCCGATCCGTGCGGCCTGACTCTCGAGGTCAGACCCTCGCGCCCGGCTCAGCGAGCGGGCAGCACGTCGGCGAGGTGGGCGCGCAGGTGCGTCGCGATGTCGAGGCGCTCCCTGTCGTACAGCCACTGGTACTGCAGGCCGTCCCACATCGCGATGAGCCAGGTGGCCTCGTGCGCGGGGTCACGGTGCGCCGGCAGGTCGCCATCGACCTGGGCGAGGCGGAAGAGCTCCGTGAAGTACTCGAGGGCGTTCGCGAACCGCGTCGCGAAGTAGTCGTGCGCGGGGTGGGCGGCTGGTACGGCCTCGCACGACAGGACCGCGTAGACCTCGATCAGCCCCGGCTCGTCCCGGGCGCTGAGCGCGGCGCCGTCGGGGATGCCGCGGAGTATCTCGCCGGCCGTCGCGGCCCGGGTGAATCCCTGGTTCTCGTTGATAGCGCTGTCGCGCTCGGTGAGGACGGCACTGAGCAGCAGCTCTTTCGAGGGGTAGTGGTGCAGCAGCGTCGACTTCGACACCCCGACCGCGCTGGCGATGTCCTGCAGGCTGGTGTCGCCGTATCCGTCGCGGGCGAAGAGGCGCGTCGCATCCGCGAGGATCTGCGCGCGGCGGCGGCGGCCGACCGCATAGCCGGGGTCGGTGTCGGGCGCCGCGGTCGTGCGCAGTTCGGGCAGGGGGTCGCCCGCACCGGCGGTGTCGGCGGAGGGCTCGTCATCGGGGTCTCGCCAGGCCAGGGGCAACGCCCACAGATTCTCGCGCTCCTCGAGCATCTCGACGACGTCGACCTGATCCGGAAGGTACTGCGAGAGCAGTTGCAGCCCGTCCCACCCTGCCGTGTGCCGCACGGTCTCGCCGTCCACGTCGCGATCCGCCGCGATCACCCCGTGGTACTTGGCATCTTCGAGGACATCGATGCTCAGCGAGCGGAGTCGGCAGTACCGGTCGCGCATCCGCTCGTGGGCGGGGTGGCCGGGAGCGGAGGCCTCGCCCGTGAGCGCGGCGAACAGCTCGAGATAGCCCGCGGTGCGCGCGTTCCGCTCGGCGATGCCTGCGAAGACCAGCTCGCCGGGCTCGGACGCCGCGGCGACCGCGCTGAACACCGTCTCGTTGTCGGCTTCGAGCCCCGCGACGACCTCGGCGAGCAGGTCGTCCTTGGAGGCGAAGTGGCCGAGCAGGCCCGGGTGGCTGACGGAGGCGGCAGCGGCGATGTCGCGCAGAGACGTGGACCGGTAGCCGTGGGTCACGAACAGATCGTGAGCGGCGGTCAGGATGCGCTGTCGCGTGGCGGCGGCTCGCGTGTGCCGAGAGCCCGTTGCTGTCGTCGTCATCGCATCCTCCTTCTGCATCCTATCCTCGCTCATTACCAATCGGTCTACTTTCAGTTACCACATGGTCGATATTGGTGTATCGTCATCCCAGAACCGCGTCGCCCGAAGACGTGCGGTGATACGAAAGGACTGTCATGACAGAGTTGTCATCCGCCGCCGCTGCGGCCGCGGTCGGCACCACCGGGTTCAAGGCCCCCGGAACGACGCCGCCGAAGACCCCGCGCGGCTACACACCGGGCCTCGCCGCGGTGAACTTCGGCGTCTACCTCGCGCTGCTCACCCCGGTCATGGTGTCGATGGCGTTCAAGATCCAGCACATCGACCCGGTCAACACCGAGGGCAGCCTCGGGCTCGTGATGGGTGTCGGCGCGATCTTCGCCCTCATCGCGAACCCGCTCGTCGGCCGGCTCTCCGACCGCACCACCTCGCGGTGGGGAATGCGTCGTCCCTGGATCCTCGGCGGCGCGATCGTCGGGCTCGGAGGTTTCGTCCTCATCGGTTCCGCGACCTCGGTCTGGATGGTCCTGCTCGCCTGGTGCCTCGTGCAGACGGCGATGAACGCGGTGCTCGCCGCGGCCAACGCCACGCTGCCCGATCAGGTGCCGGTTACGAGCCGTGGCAAGGTGTCGGGCATCATCGGCATCACGACCCCGATCGGCATCCTCGCCGGCAGCTTCCTGGTCAACTTCCTCCCCGGTGACTTCGAGCGCTTCGTCGTGCCCGGCGTGATCGCACTGATCCTCGTGATCGTGTTCGTTCTGATCCTCAAGGACCGCCGGCTCACCGAGAAGCCCGCCGAGAAGTTCACGGTCGGCATGTTCTTCGGCTCGTTCGTGTTCAACCCGCGCAAGCACCCCGACTTCGGCTGGACCTGGCTCACCAAGTTCTTCGTGATGTTCGGATACGCCGGTATCGCCACGTTCCTGCCGCTGTACCTCGTCACCAAGTTCGGCCTCGACGAGCAGGGAGCGGTCGGCATCATCCTCGCCGCCAACCTCGCCTCGATGGCGGCGATGGCGATCTCGTCTCCGCTCGGCGGGTTCCTCTCCGACAAGATCGGCAAGCGTCGCCCCTTCGTCGCGATCGCCGGCGTGATCATGGTGGTCGGCCTCGTCATCCTCGCCGTCGCTCCCGACGTGACGACCGTCATCATCGCGCAGGCGATCATCGGTCTCGGCGCGGGGTCCTTCCTCTCGGTCGACCTGGCGCTCGCAACCGAGGTGCTGCCCAACCCCGACGATGTGGCCAAGGACCTCGGCGTGCTGAACATCGCCAACGCCCTGCCGCAGTCGATCGCCCCCGCCATCGCTCCCGGCATCATCGCCATCGGCGCGGCCACACCGCTCGGCGGCTACACCACCTGGTATCTGTTCGGCGCCGTCGTGGCGCTGGCCGGAGCCGTTCTCGTCTACCGCATCAAGGGAGTCAAGTGACCATGACCGAGACCATCACCGCACGCCCCTGGCTCGACACCGACCTCTCCGTCGACGAGCGGGTGCAGCTGCTGCTCGACGCCATGACGATCGAGGAGAAAGCCGGACTCTTCTTCCACACCATGATCGCGATCGGCGACCTCGAAGAGCCGAACCCGATCTTCGCGACGCCCTCCGCCCGTGAGTTCCTCGAGACCAAGCAGATGACGCACTTCAACCTGCTCGGCGCCGCACCAACCGGCCGGGAGATCGCGGCGTGGCAGAACGCGCTCCAGCGGCTGGCGGCATCCACGCGCCTCGGCATCCCCGTCACGCTGTCGACCGACCCGCGGCACTCGTTCAGCGAGAACCCCGGTGCGTCGATCCTCGCCGGACCCTTCTCGCAGTGGCCGGAGACCCTCGGTCTCGCCGCGACCCGTGACGAGGAGCTCGTCGAGCGCTTCGCCGACATCGCGCGCCAGGAGTACACGGCGGTCGGGCTGCGGGTCGCCCTGCACCCCCAGGTCGACCTCGCGACCGAGCCGCGGTGGGCACGGCAGACGGCGACCTTCGGCGAAGACGCACAACTGGCCGGCAAGCTCGGTGCGGCGTACATCCGCGGATTCCAGGGCGCATCGTTCGGCCCCGGGTCGGTCTCGACCATGACCAAGCACTTCCCGGGAGGAGGGCCGCAGAAGGACGGTGAGGATCCGCACTTCCCCTACGGCCGCGAGCAGGTCTATCCTGGCGGCGAGTTCGAGCTTCACTTGAAGCCGTTCGAAGACGCGCTCGCCGCGGGCACCCGGCAGATGATGCCGTACTACGGGGTGCCCGTCGGCACGGAGTACGAGGAGGTGGGATTCGGGTTCAACAAGTCCGTGATCACCGGCCTGCTGCGTGAGCGCTACGGCTTCGATGGTCTCGTGTGCACCGATTGGGGTCTGATCAGCGACTCCGAGATCTTCGGGCAGCCGTTCCCGGCCCGGGCCTGGGGCGTCGAAGACCTCACGCCGCGCGAGCGGATGAAGAAGGTGCTGGAGGCCGGCGCCGATCAGTTCGGCGGCGAGGCGAACCCGGAGCTGCTGCTCGAGCTCATCGCCGACGGCGAGGTCACCGAGGCTCGACTCGACGTCTCGGCTCGTCGCATCCTGCGCGAGAAGTTCGAGCTCGGACTCTTCGAGAACCCGTACGTCGACGAGGATGCCGCCGATGACATCGTCGGTCGAGCCGAGTTCCGCGCAGCCGGCGAAGACGCCCAGCGCGCGTCGATCACGGTGCTCTCGAACGACGGCGATCTTCCGTTCGCGCGTGGTCGCAAGCTCTACGTCGAGGGCATCGACGCCGAGGTGGCGGCATCCTTCGGAGAGGTCGTAGAGACGCCGGGTGAGGCCGACCTGGCGATCGTCCGTCTGCAGGCTCCGTTCGAGGAGCGCGCGACGATGTTCGAGAACTTTTTCCACGCGGGCTCGCTCGCGTTCTCGGACGAGGTGATCGCGCATGTTCGCGAGGTTGCATCCACCGTTCCGACCATCGTCGACGTGCTCGCCGACCGCCCGCCGATCCTGACACCGATCGCCGAAGTCGCATCAGCGGTCACCGTGAACTGGGGTGCTTCGGGCGCCGCACTGCTCGACGTCCTCAGCGGTACGGTGCCGGCGCGGGGCACGCTGCCCTTCGACCTGCCGCGGTCGATGGCCGCCGTCGAGGCCTCGCGCCCCGACGTCCCGTTCGACACCGCCGACCCGCTGTTCCGCTTCGGCCACGGGCTCTCGCTCTAGCCCGAGGAGCTCGCTCCAGAACCGCCCTGCACGCTTCGGCATGCGGGGCGGTTCTCGTCGTCTCGAAGGTCTCTGCTCGCGTCACCGGACTCGGGAGGCGCGGTGATCGGATTTCGAAATGTCTCGCCTGATGGCGGGCACCTGGTGATTTCTGGACGAATGCTGGACTTCTGATTCGGGATCCCGTAAGAATGAGCGCAACATCGCTCGGCCGACAGATGTCGACCCGTGGGGGGGCCATGTGACGCGGAAGATCGCATCACACGGGAGTAGCGAATGGAATTGCAGGAGAGGACTCTGCGGCGACGCAGAGCTGTAGGAGGAGGCATCGCCGGCGTGACCGTCGGCGCGGTGATCCTCGCGAGTGCACTGGTGCCGACAGCGGCGAATGCGCTGGACGCGGCGAATCCGAACGATCCGTCGGTCGCGCAGGGGCAGATCATCCAGCTGCCTGCCGCGCTGCTCGGCGGACTCGACATCGCAGCGCTCGGTCACACGCTCACCAGCAACCCCGCAGCCCCCGGCTCCGAGCTCGGTGGGCTGAACGTCGGGCTGCTGGAGGCGCTCAACATCGACGTCGGCACCCTGAACGTGCCGTTGCTGACCGATGGCACCACGCCCGGTCTGCTGCGACTCGGCGACCTGGGGGCCGCACAGAGCTTCAGCTCCTCACCCACGCAGACCCAGTCGATCGCATCGTCGGGAACCATCACCTCGGGTGGGGCGATAGACACCGGCGCCATCGATGGCAGCGTGAACCCCGGCACCCTCGAACTCACCGACCTGTTCGACCAGCTGGCCGTCGCGGGTCTGACCGACGCCGTGCTCGATCAGGCATCCGTCGGCATCGGCGCGCTCGCGTCGCGCGCCCAGTCGAACGCGGGCACGGTCACGTCCGAGTACCGCATCGCCGATCTGAACCTCGATCTGCACAGCAACCTGGTCGCCGGCCTCTCGGGAACGCTCGCCTCGGCGATCCAGGGCACGGTGACACCCGTGAGCAACCTTGCCGGCCCCGGCGGCGCGCTCACCGCCCTCACCACGACCATCGTCAACACGATCAACGCGATCCCCGACGTGCCGCTCGTCGCGGCCTTCACCGCGAGCGGGGGAACCGTCGCGATCGCCGGTCTCAACACCGTCGGCCAGACCGTGACAACCCAGGTGCTGCAGACGCCGTTGGAGAACACCACGGGTTCTGTGCTCGTCGACCTGAGCACCGGGACGGTCTCCGTCGACCTCGCCAAGATCCTCGTCGAGACGGGTGCGGGTGCGAACCTGAACACTCTGCCGGCGAACACCCCGGTGCTGTCGGCCACGACGATCTCCGCGATCCAGCAGGGCATCACCTCCGCCCTCACCGGCACGCACCCGAACAGCCTCAACGGCAAGGTCTCCACGATCCTGAAGTCGACACTCGATGCGCTCCAGGTGACACTGACCGTCGGGGTGGCCCTCACGGTTCCACTCACCGGCACTCCGCTCGTGTCGGGCGACGTGACGGTCAAGGGCTCGCTGGCGCAGTTCGCCGGCACCGCGACGCCGCTTCCCGTGGTCGCGACCGACATCTCTCTCGCCGGTCTCAACATCGGCGTGCTCCTCAACCCCGTGGTCGCCGCGGTCACGAATGCGGTCGCCACCACGACCGGTCCGCTCGTGAACACCGCCTTGAACAGCGTGATCCCGCTCGTGCAGCCGGCTCTCGCCGCGCTGACGGGTCCCGTGCTCTCGACGCTCGACCCCGTGTTGCAGGGCGTGCTGTCGCAGGTCGCGACCATCACAATCAACGAACAGCCCGCGACAGGCGACATCCCCGGGGGCAGTTTCACGGTGCGAGCGCTCGGAGTGAATCTTCTCCCTGCCGTCGGCGGCGGAGTCTCGCTCGACCTCGGGTCGTCGACGGTGAAGGCGGCCGCTGCGGCGGTCGCCGCGATCGATGCAGCCGCCACGGTGCAGGCGGGAACCAGCCTTCCGATCACCGGATCCGGGTGGCCAGCGAGCACCGATGTCTCTGTGCAGCTGACGGCGCCGGGGGGCGCAGCGGTCGGTGGCCCGGTGACGGCGACCACCGATGCGTCCGGTGGTCTCACTCTGTCCTACCCCGTTCCCGCATCGGCGGTACCGGGTACGGGATACACCGTCACGGGAACGGCCGGAGCAGTCACGGCGACTGATACGACCGAGGTCACGGCAGCAGCCGCGGTCGATGCGGCACCCGCTGTGCAGGCGGGCACCGATCTAGGCATCTCCGGAACGAACTGGCTCGCGAACACGCAGGTCTCGGTGCAGCTCACGGCTCCCGGCGGCGGGAACATCGGCGGTCCTGAGCTCGCCACGACCGACGCGTCGGGTACGTTCACGCTGGACTACCCGGTCCCGGCGGGCACGCCCGCCGCCACCGGATACACGGTCACGGCGAGCGTCGGCACCCAGACCGCCACCGACACGACCGAGGTGACGGCTGCGCCGGTCGCGGCGATCGACGCGGCGGCGACCGTGCAGGCAGGCACGAGCCTTGCCATCACCGGCGCGAACTGGCCGGCGAACACCGTGGTCTCGGTGCAGCTGACGGCTCCCGGCGGGGGCGCGAACGTCGGTGGACCGGTGACGGCGACATCCAACGCATCCGGCGAGATCACGCTCGACTACCCGGTTCCCGCCTCTGCGGCGCCGGGCGCGGCGTACACCGTGACCGGGACGGCAGGAGCGGTCACGGCGATCGACACCACCGAGGTGACGGCCGCAGCGACCGTGGATGCAGCGGCGACCGTGCAGGCGGGGACATCGCTTCCGCTCACCGGCACGAACTGGCCGGCGAACACGCAGGTGTCGGTGCAGCTGACGGCACCGGGCGGCGGGAACGTCGGCGGTCCGGAGACCGTCACCACGGATGCGACCGGCGGGTTCACGCTGGATTACCCGGTGCCCGCGTCGGCGACGCCTGGAGCCGGCTACACGGTCACTGCGAACGTCGGCACGCAGACCGCGACCGACACCACCGCCGTGACCGCGGCAGCCACCGTCGACGCGGCGGCGACCGTGGAGGCCGGCAGCAACCTTCCCGTCTCCGGCACCAACTGGCCGGCGAACACGCAGGTGTCGGTGCAGCTGACCGCGCCCGGCGGCGCGAACATCGGCAGCCCCCAGACGGTGACGACGGGTGGCCTCGGTGCCTTCACGCTCGACTACCCGGTTCCGGCCGGCACCCCTGCGGGGACCGGCTACACGGTCACTGCTTCGGTCGGCGCTCAGACGGCGACCGACACGACGGAAGTCACCGCAGCTCCGGTTGTGGTCGATGCGGCACCCACGGTTCCTGCGGGCACCAACCTCGCTGTGACCGGCTCGGGCTGGCCCGTGAGCACGTCGGTGTCGCTGCAGTTGACGGCACCCGGAGGTGGAGCGAACGTCGGCGGTCCGGTGACCGTGTCCACCGACGCTTTCGGCGCCTTCACGGCGAGCTATCCGGTCCCGCTCGGCACCACTCCCGGCACGGGCTACACGCTCACCGCCACGGCAGGTGCGGTCACCGGGTCGGATACCACGGAGGTGACGGCCGGCACGCCCGGCGACGTCAACACCAACGCGGCAGCCTCGGCATCCGCTTCGGCTGATGCCACAGCCGACGGCGACCCGTCGGCGCAGGCCGCTGCAGAAGCTGCAGCGCTCGCCGACGCGACATCGTCCGCCTCTGCGGCGGCGACGGCCGATGCGACGGCTGCGGCCCAGGCGGCGGCGACCACCGATGCCTCCACGACAGCGTCGACGGATGCGACCTCGACGGCGAATGCCTCGGCGGCAGTGGCGGCTCAGGCGGCGGCGCAGGCGGACGCCTCGAATGATGTGAACGCAGCGGCCTCCGCCGTAGCGAACGCGAACTCGTCGGCTTCGTCGGAATCGGCAGCGACCACGGATTCCTCCACTGACGCGTCGTCGGAGGCCTCGGCCAACGCGAACGCGACGGCATCGGCATCCGCCTCCGCGAATGCGGACGCCACCACCGCTGCGGTCGCCGAAGCGTCCGCACAGGCGGCAGCGTTCGCAGATGCGACGGCCGAGGGATCGGCTGCTGCTGATCCGGCTGCTGAGGCCGCAGCGCAGGCGGCGGCGACGGCCACATCGTCTACGGCGGCGACGGCGGATGCCACATCGGCAGCGAACGCCGGTGCGGCCATCGCTGCACAGGCCGCGGCTCTGGCCGACGCGACGACGAACACCGCGGCAGACACCACGGCGACGTCGGATGCCAGCACGAGTGCGGCGGCGAACTCGAGTGCCGCGGCGATCGCGAATGCGTCGACCGATGCGTCCTCGGACGCCGTCGCCTCGGCGAACGCATCCGCCGAGGTCAACACCAACGCCTCGGCGTCGGCGGCGGCTTCGGCTCAGGCGGATGACGACAGCAACGCCTCCGCTGAAGCGGCGGCAGTTGCCGCGGCCCTCGCGAACGCGACGAGTCAGGCATCGGCGGCAGCGGATGCGTCAGCCAGTGCGGCCGCTCAGGCGGCGGCGACGACGGACGCGTCCACGGATGCCTCGACCACGGCGACCGCGGCGGCCAACGCCTCGGCGGCTGCGGCGGCGCAGGCGGCGGCGCAGAACGATGCGACCTCCACGAGCGCAGCCGATGCCTCGGCTTCGGCCGATGCTGATCCGAACGCCTCGGCGGCTGTGGCGGCCAACGCCTCGTCGTCGGCCACGGCCTCCGCGTCGGCAGCCGCAGATGCCTCGGCTGAGGCGACGGCTGCGGCATCCGCTTCGGCCACGGCATCGGCATCGGCATCGGCAGATGCGGCGGCCGACCCCACCGGGAACATCGCCATCACGCTCAAGTCCCCGGTGCTGGAGCGGGGCAAGCAGCAGACAGCGGTCGGCACGGGCTTCAAGCCCGGCGAACGGGTCACCGGTGTGATGGCATCCGAACCGATCGCGCTCGGAAGCCAGGTCGCGAACGCGCAGGGCACGGTCAGCTTCACCTGGACGGTCCCGTCCACCACCGATCTCGGAACGCATGCCGTGACGCTGACCGGGGCGACCTCCGGCAGTGTGTCGGCCTCGTTCAAGGTGGTGGCGTCCGGCTTGGCCACGACCGGCGGACAGGTGCAGAGCGGATGGATCGCTCTGGCCGCGCTGCTGCTGGTGCTCGGCCTGGGGACGATGAGACTCGCGAGATCCCGACGACGACTGGTTCAGACGGAGTGATCGCGATGCAAGAACGCTGAGTGGTCGGGACCGTTTCCCCACGGCGGTCCCGACCCTCGGCGGTACGGAGGGATGTGAATGAGCACGAAACCCGAGGCTTCACCGGAAGCCGATGTGTCCGCGTCGACGGCAGCCGCCGCGGTGCGTCCGCGTCCGACGTGGTGGGTGAAGCTCGTCGCCTTCGCCGCCTGCCTCCTGACGCTCTGGCACATAGGCGCCTCCTTCCTGTGGATAGCCCCGTACTCCGCGCTCAGGGAGATCCCCACGCAGGAGGTGCTCGCCGGGTACATGCTGCCGATGTTCGGCCAGTCCTGGAGCGTCTTCGCGCCGGAGCCCATCAACGGCGACTACCACTTCAACGTCCGCGCCGTCATCGAGAAGGACGGCGAGCAGATCGAGACCGGCTGGGTGAGCGCCACCGATGTCGAGCTCTCGATGATCCGCTACAACCTGTTCCCCCCGCGTGCCGGCATCCAGTCGAGCGAGGTGGCGAGCGGACAGATGAACGCCTACAACAAGCTGAACGCCGACCAGCAGGCGGTGGTCGGACTCGACTTCTCCGAGGACGACTGGGAGGAGTGGATGGTGCGCTCCTTCGATGAGCTCGAGGGTGAGAACCCCTCGACGGAGAAGTACATGGCAGAGGAGCACCTCTCCACCGCATACGCGACTCAGGTTGCATACGCAATCTGGGCAGCCGATGCCGTGGTCAAGGTGCAATATCGCGTGAGCCGGCAGAACGTCGTCCCCTACGCCGACCGCAACGATCCGAGCGCGCAGCGTCCCGACCCCACGTTCTCCACAACCGGGTGGCGCCTCCCCATAGAAGAGGAAGGACAGAGCCGCGAGAACTTCGCAACCACCTTCCGCGGCCAGTTCGAGAGGATCCAGCCGTGAGCGCGCCGATCAAGACCGCGGTGCCGAAGGCGCACGAGAAGAACAGGAAGGATGCCGCGCCGCGGGGTACGACGACGACGACGGCACCCGCCCCGGTGACCGCGCCTCCCGCTCCGCCTCGTGAACCGGCTCCCGCCCCGGCGAGCACCGTGCCTCCGCGGTCGTTCATCACCCGGCTGCTGAGCTTCGTCTCCTCGATGATCGGCGGCCTCTGGTCGATGGTGCTCTCGGCCATCGACCGCATCTCGGCATTCGTGGGCGACTGGCTCTTCAACGGCAAGAAGGCGCTCTACGGCCTCGCCGTCACACGCATCCTCTTCGGCGTCACCGCGATCGGTCTGCTCGCCTCCAACTTCACCACCCGTCTCTACACCTTCGGCTCGGGCTCGGCCTGGAACGGCGAGCTCGCAGAGCCGGTGAGCGAGTTCCCGAAGATCTGGGTGTTCAGCGCCTTCCACGCGGCGATGGGGAACGACGTCCTCTACACGGCGCTCTACCTGCTCCTCGGCGTGCTGGCGGTGCTGTTCGTCCTCGGCTGGCGCTTCCGGGTCGTGCTCCCGATCTTCTTCTGCCTCTGGGTGGGTTTCATCGAGGCCAACGACATGGTGGGCGATCAGGGCGACAACATGTTCCGCATCGCCCTGCTGCTGCTGTTCTTCGCCGACCCCGCGGCGCGCTGGTCACTCGACGCGAGGCGACGGGCGAAGTCGGGGGAGTGGTTCGCCCCGAACAGCCAACCGGCGCTGCTGGGGACGATGTTCCACAACCTCACCCTCGTCGCCCTCACCGCGCAGGTGTGCTTCGTCTACGCCTCCGGCGCGCTGTACAAGGCGGGAGGTGCGCCGTGGGAAGAGGGGTACGCCGTCTACAACCCGCTGCAGACCGCACGGTTCGGAACGTGGCCGGTGCTGAGCGATCTCGTCACGACCTGGGGGCCGATGGTCACGGTCGCGAGCTGGGGGTCGATCATCCTGCAGGTCGCGTTCCCGCTGATGCTGCTCACGCGTCCGACCCGTCTGATCGGACTGCTGGGCATCCTCTCCTTCCACATCGGCATCGCGGTGCTCATGGGGCTGCCCTGGTTCTCGCTCACGATGATCGCGATCGACTCGATCTTCATCCGCGACCGGACCTGGGGCCGACTGAGCGCGGGCACGAAGCGGCGATGGCAGGAGGCCAAGGCCGCGCCGCCGCCCGCATCGCCCATCGGAGTGTGAGGCGGCGTACCTCGTCGACTGTGGTCTGACGACAACGCCGCGGGGCGACGTGCCCGTCGGGCGTTGGAGGATCCGAACAGGGCAGTTCGCCTCTGGTTGTGGCAGACCTACCATGGCAGTATTCCCACTTCCCTCTGAGAGGAACGCTCATGGTCGACGCCGCCGTCCGTCCCAAGACGACTCGAACCCACACCGACGCCGCGGATGCGGACCTGCACGTCGATGTCGCCCGCATCAACGACGCCCTGATGGGCACATGGGGCGATGTCCGCCGCCAGGCACGCGAGATGATCAAGGACTCCGCGTTCTGGCGCAAGGACGAGCTCGGCAAGGACGAGCACCGCGAGCGCGTGCTCAGCCAGCTGCACCTCCTGGTCGAGAACAAGGCCGTGCATCGCGCGTTCCCCAAGTCGCTCGGCGGCGAGGAGAACAACGGTGCGAACATCGCCGGCTTCGAAGAGCTCGTGGTGGCCGATCCCAGCCTGCAGATCAAGTCGGGCGTGCAGTGGGGTCTCTTCGGCTCGGCGATCCTGCAGCTCGGCACGAAGGAGCACCACGAGAAGTGGCTCCCGGGCGTGATGGACCTCTCGATCCCCGGCGCCTTCGCGATGACCGAGATCGGGCACGGCTCCGACGTGGCGGCCGTCGGCACGACCGCGACGTACGATCCCGATACCGAGGAATTCGTCATCAACACCCCGTTCCGCGGGGCGACGAAGGAGTACCTCGGAAACGCGGCCCTGCATGGCATCGCGGCCACCGTGTTCGCGCAGCTGATCACGAACGGCGTCAACCACGGCGTGCACTGCTTCTACGTGCCGCTGCGCGGGGAAGACGGCATCGACCTCCCAGGGATCGGCCGTGAGGACGACGGCCTCAAGGGCGGGCTCAACGGCATCGACAACGGCCGCCTCTCGTTCGACCACGTGCGCATCCCGCGCACCAACCTGCTCAACCGCTACGGCAACGTGGCGGTCGACGGCACCTACGCCAGCGCGATCGACAGCCCCGGCCGCCGCTTCTTCACGATGCTCGGCACCCTGGTGCAGGGCCGCGTGTCCCTCGACGGTGCGGCATCGTGGGCCTCTGCGCTCGGCCTGCACATCGCGATCACCTACGCCACCCAGCGCCGCCAGTTCGACGGCGCAGACGGGCAGGAGGTCGTGCTCATGGACTACGGCAAGCACCAGCGCCGTCTGCTCCCGCGCCTTGCGACCACGTACGCGCAGATCTTCGCGCACGACGAGTTCCTGCAGAAGTTCGACGGCGTCTTCTCCGGTCGCACCGACACTCCGGCCGATCGCGAAGACCTCGAGACCCTTGCCGCGGCCCTCAAGCCGCTGTCGACCTGGCACGCGCTCGACACGCTGCAGGAAGCCCGCGAGGCCACCGGTGGCGCCGGCTTCATGTTCGAGAACCGTCTGGTCGGACTCCGCGCCGACCTCGACATCTACGTGACCTTCGAGGGCGACAACAACGTGCTGCTCCAGCTCGTCGGCAAGCGTCTGCTGACCGACTACGCCAAGCAGTTCCAGGGCAAGGACGCAGCGGCGCTCGCCAAGTTCGCCGTCGGGATGACCGCGGGCAAGCTGTTCCACGGGGCCGGCCTCCGCCAGCTCGGTCAGGCCGTCTCCGACTTCGGACAGGTGAGCCGGTCGGTCGAGCGGGGACTGCGCGAGGAGCAGCAGCACGACCTGCTCGCCGGTCGCGTGCAGCAGATGGTGGCCGACATCGCCTCCCGTCTGCGCCCCGGCGCTAAGGACAAGGCTCTCGGCGCCCGCCTGTTCAACGAGAACCAGGCCGAACTCATCGAGGCGGCTCGCGCCCACGGAGAGCTGCTGCAGTGGGAGGCGTTCACCGACGCCGTGCACCAGATCGACGACGCCGACACCAAGAAGGTGCTCACCTGGCTGCGTGACCTGTTCGGGCTGCAGCTCATCGAGAAGCACCTCGCCTGGCACCTGATCAACGGACGCCTGTCGACCCAGCGTGCCGCGGCCGTGTCGAGCTACATCGACCGTCTGTGCGCACGCCTGCGCCCGTACTCGCTCGACCTGGTGAACGCATTCGGCTACGAGCCCGAGCACGTGCGCGCGCCCATCGCGAGCGGCCTGGAGAAGCAGCGTCAGGACGAGGCCCGTGCGTACTACGCCGACCTCGAAGCGTCCGGCCAGGCGCCGATCCAGGAGAAGGCGCTGAAGAAGAAGCAGCGCTGACCCGCCCGCGGTTCGCCATTCAGGAATCCCGCCCCCGTCTTCGAGATCGGGGCGGGATCTCTGCGTCCGACGCCGGTTTCTCCTGAGTCGTGGACGCCAGGGTGGCGAGGTGTCAGAGCGAGGAGGTTTCAGAGCGAGGAAGTATCAGAGCGACGTGAGATCCACTCCGCGCTCGGCGGCCAGGGCCTGCAGCTTCTGGGCGGCATCGGTCTCGACGCACACGCACGCCTGCAGTCCTGCCTCGTCTTCGTCGCGCAGGAGGTAGTAGCTGTCGGTGTCGGTCAGCTGAGCGCCGCCGGCGTCGAAGAACAGCCAACGTACGCGCACGAGTACGAGTCGATCGGAGAGGTCGCGGGTTTCGAGGAGGTCGAATCCGACAGAGGCCAGGCCGAGTCGTTGGTAGATCGGATACGACTGCCGGAGGCCCTCGACCATGGCGTCGCGGGAGTCCAGCACGCCGGAGGAGCTGTCGTTCACGATCATTCCCGGTGTCGACCACAGTCCTGCCGCGGTCTCGGCGTCGAACGCGGTGAGGCTGTCCGCGTAGCGGGTGAGGTACTCGGAGATCGTGTCGTCGGAGGCGCTCATGCCGCGAGCGTAGACATGGCTGCGCGGTCTGCGCCTGGCCCTTGACAATCGCGGAGTCACGCGGGAAAGCCGATTCACATCCGGGGCTGGGTAGTCTCGGCAGGTACCCGATCCGAGGAGTCCGAGATGTCTGCCGTCAACGCATACGCCGCCCCCAGCGAAGCCGCCCCGCTGGAGAAGACCGTCATCGAACGGCGCGGGCTCGGCCCGCTCGACGTGCTGATCGATGTCGCCTTCGCGGGCATTTGCCACTCCGACATCCACACCGTGCGCGGCGACTGGGGCCCGCAGCAGTATCCGCTCGCGCCCGGCCACGAGATCACCGGCACGGTCGCCGCAGTCGGCGAGGCCGTGACCCGGCATGCGGTCGGCGATCGCGTCGGCGTCGGATGCCTGGTGAACTCGTGCGGAGAGTGCCGCAACTGCCTGCGCGGCGAAGAGCAGTTCTGCACCCAGGGTGCCGTGTTCACCTACGGCAGCACCGATCGCGACGGCACCGTGACCCAGGGCGGCTACTCCGAGCAGGTCGTCGTCACCGAGGGCTTCGTCCTGCGTATCCCCGATGCTCTGCCGCTGGATGTCGCAGCTCCTCTGCTGTGCGCGGGCATCACGACGTACTCGCCGCTGCGGCATTGGAACGTGGGTCCTGGAACCCGCGTCGCGGTCGTCGGTCTCGGTGGACTCGGGCACATGGGCGTGCAGATCGCGCACGCACTCGGTGCCGAGGTGACCGTGCTCTCGCAGACCCTGAACAAGAAGGACGACGGTCTGCGGCTCGGCGCCGACCACTATCGCGCTACGAGCGACCGGGAGACCTTCCGTGAGCTGCGCTCGTCGTTCGACGTGATCCTCAACACCGTGAGCGCCGTGATCGACCTGCGCTCGTACCTGAGCCTGCTCGATGTGGGCGGAGCCATGGTGTGCGTCGGTGCTCCCGGGGAGCCCCTCGAAGTCGGCGTGATGTCGCTGATCGGCGGACGGCGCTCGCTTGCCGGCAGCAACATCGGCGGCATCCGGGAGACCCAGGAGATGCTCGACTTCTGCGCAGAGCACGGCATCGCCGCCGAGATCGAGGTCATCCCCGCGTCCGACATCAATGTCGCCTACGAGCGGGTGCTGGCATCGGACGTGCGGTACCGGTTCG
>JBOGEI010000030.1:0-26421 GCA_050701935.1 Microbacterium sp. | reverse complement strand
GTACTTCCTCGACCACGTCGCTGAATGGATCGCTGAGGTCGACCGTGGTCGTCTCATCGGCTACGAGGGCAACTACTCGACCTACCTGGAGAAGAAGGGCGAACGCCTGGAGGTCCAGGGCAAAAAGGACGCCAAGCTCGCCAAGCGCCTCAAAGAGGAACTGGAGTGGGTGCGCTCTAGTGCCAAGGGGCGTCAGACCAAGTCGAAGGCGCGTCTCGCCCGCTACGAGGAGATGGCTTCCGAGGCCGAGCGCACCAGGAAGCTGGACTTCGATGAGATCCAGATCCCTGCTGGTCCGCGCCTCGGTGGGATCGTCATCGATGCCAAGAAGCTGCAGAAGGGCTTCGACGACCGCGTACTGATCGACGGTCTCAGCTTCAGCCTGCCGCCGAACGGCATCGTCGGAGTGATCGGACCGAACGGTGTGGGAAAGACCACGCTGTTCAAGACGATCGTCGGTCTCGAGCCGCTCGACGGCGGAGATCTGAAGATCGGTGAGACGGTCAAGATCAGCTACGTCGACCAGTCGCGCTCGAACATCGACCCGAACAAGACTCTGTGGGAGGTCGTGTCCGACGGGCTCGACTACATCACGGTCGGCAAGACCGAGATCCCCTCGCGCGCCTACGTCTCGAAGTTCGGCTTCAAGGGTCCGGACCAGCAGAAGAAGGCCGGTGTGCTCTCCGGCGGTGAGCGCAACCGTCTCAACCTCGCGTTGACGCTCAAAGAGGGTGGCAACCTGCTGCTCCTCGATGAGCCCACCAACGACCTCGACGTCGAGACCCTGAGCTCACTCGAGAACGCCCTGCTCGAGTTCCCCGGCTGTGCGGTGGTCATCACACACGACCGGTGGTTCCTGGACCGCATCGCCACTCACATCCTCGCGTACGAGGGCACCGACGAGAAGCCCGGCCAGTGGTACTGGTTCGAGGGCAACTTCGAGGCCTACGAGGAGAACAAGATCGAGCGCCTCGGACCGGACGCCGCCAAGCCGCACCGGTCGACGCACCGCAAGCTGACACGCGACTGAGGCCGCGATGTCCGCGACGCCGGGGCCACGCCTGCACATCCCGATCCACCTCCGCTGGGGCGATCTGGATGCGTTCAACCACGTCAACAACACCTCGATGCTGAAGCTGCTCGAGGAGGCGCGCGTACGTGCATTCTGGCGCGCCGGGCCGGGCGAAGAGGCGCCGTCGACGGCGGTCCTCGACTCAGGGATCGACGAGGGCATCCTCACGCTGATCGCGCGGCAGGAGATCGAGTACCTGGCGCCGGTGCCCTATCAGCGCCGTCCGCTCGAGGTGCAGATGTGGTTCGGCAAGCTCGGCGGCTCCAGCGTGGAGGTCTGCTACGAGGTGCACAACGACCCCGCAGCCGAACCGCGACAGATCTATGCGCGATCGACGGCGGTCATCGTGCTGGTCGACGCGAAGACGGGCAGGCCCACTCGTCTCACGCAGGAGATGCGTGATGCCTGGGAACCGTACGTCGGTCCGTCGATCGAGTACAGCCACCGCTGAGGCGCGGGCCCGGCGGGATTGCGGATCGGGTCGAAGCGTCGCGCGGTGGTGCGGGGTCGGTGCGCGCGATCGTCTCAGGACGGTTCTTCAGGAACGCGGATCATGATCTCCTGGGCGACGCTCGCCACGAGGGCGCCCTCACGTGTGTAGATGCGCCCGGTGGCGAGTCCTCGGCCCCCGCGGGCGCTCGGTGACTCCTGCACGTAGAGGAGCCACTCATCCACGCGCGCGGGTCGATGCCACCACATCGCGTGGTCGAGACTCGCCACTTTCAGGCCGGGAAGTGCCCAATACACCCCGTGCGCACGAAGGATCGATTCCTGGATGGTCATGTCGCTGAGGTAGGCGAGAGCCGCCCGGTGCAGTCGCTGATCGTCGGGGAGAGGCGCGCGCAGGCGCATCCACACAGCCTGACGCGGCGTGCGAACGTCGTCGTCGGGCAGATACAGCGGCGAGTCGACGTGCCGGATGTCGGCAGCGCGGTCACTCAACATCCTCGCGGTGCCGGCGGGAAGTCCGTGAACGCGCTGCTCGTCCGGGGCGAGGTCCTCTGGCGCAGGGATGCCGTCAGGCATCGGCTCGGCGTGCTCGACGCCGGGATCTTCGTCCTGGAACGAGGCGATCATGGAGAAGATCGGTACGCCGTTCTGATACGCCTGCGCTCGGCGCGTCGAGAAGGAGCGTCCGTCATGGATGCGGTCGACGGCGATCGTGATCCCCTGGCTCGCGTCGCCTGGGCGCAGGAAGTAGCCGTGCATCGAATGCACCGCTCGGTCTTCCGGAAGCGTGCGTTCTGACGCGAGAAGAGCCTGAGCGAGTACCTGGCCTCCGTAGATGCGACCCGTCGGCATCGGGTGCGAAGAACCGGTGAAGATGTCCTCGGTGGTTCGTGCCTGAGTCGAATCTAGATCGAGAACCTCGAGTAGTCGTTCGACCGTCTGGATCGCGTGGGCGTGCTCGCTCATGGGTTCCTTTCCGCGACCCAGGGCGCCGCTCCGTTGGTAGTTTAGAACGCGTGCCCCATCACCTCCTTCTCGCCGACCCGGATACCGCGAAGGACGTTCTCACGTTCATCGGTCGAGCGACCAGGATCACCGACGACGGCGTGCGGCTGCAGGCGGCGAATGGAGTGCTCGCGCTCACGACCGCGGCTCTCGCTCCACACGGTCTGTTCGATCAGACGCCGACCATCCTCGCGATGCGGATCGTGCATGCCGACCCCGAGCTCGAGTGCGACATCGTCGTCGACCAGGTGACTGCTACAGACGAGTCCCAGCGGCTCGCTCTGCCGGACACCGGGCTCTCACCGGCCTGGGCAGGCGTGGCTCCTCCGCGGGCCGGGTGGGCGCCGTCATCGGCCCTGTCAGCCTCCGTGATCGCCCAGCGGGCGCAATGGGGTATCTCGGCTGTCGCTCGGGGCGCTGTTCCCGGAGCCGGCGAAGAAGCCGTTCGAGCGTTGCGTGCCGCGATCTGGGGCGAGCCAGATGAAGACCTCGATGGGTTGCCGCGGGGCATCGCTTTCGCCGCCGACGCGATGGGCTTCATCTCCGGTGAAGAGCAGGTTCCGGTGTCACGATCCGGCAGGTGGACGCGCCTGGCCTTCCGTCGAGGTCACGTGCTCTCTCGAGGGCCGGTGGCATCGGGGCTCACGAGCGTCCGTGACACAGGTGGTTCCGACTGACGCACGGAGTGGAGCTGCCTGCGCAGTGACGCCGGCACCACTCGCAGCGCAACGACTCGGCTCACCAGGGCGCTGATCCCCCCGAGCACCATCACGACCGCGAGCGCGTCCAGCAGCGGGAACAGCCAGAGGTTGATCACCCAGTACTGCCAGTCGATCGCTCCTCCGAGCAGTGCCGGGGTGAGAGGGAGCAGCAGTCCTGCCACCACGATGACCGTGAGCGGGAGCAGGCGTAGCCAGATGCGTGGTCGCCTCGCCGCCCGTCGTCGTGCAGCCCAGCGCGGTGCTCGGAGCGCGGTCACAGTGAGCAGGATGACCGCGAGAGCCACGAGCCCGAGCAGGATCGCGTTGACGAGGTCCAGCGGATTCTCGTGCGTCATCGCCTCGGTCCCATCGGCATCCGCAATGAGGTTCTGCACCAGCTCGCCGGGGGAACCGACGCCGTTGGTGAGCACGACCGCAGCGGTACCCGTTGCGGGCACGAACGCCATCGACCCGGTGAACGTGGCGAGTGTGCCTCCATGGGATACGTACTCCCGGCCTTCACCGTCACCAGGGGCTCGGCGTTCCCAGCCGAGTGCATAGGACGGCGAGTTCGGTTGCGCAGCATGGAGCTCGTCGAGGAGTGTGCGATCGAGCAGCTCTGAGCCGATCTCGCCCTGATTGAAGCGCAGCCACCGCACCATGTCCGCCAATGTCGAGATGACGCCGCCGTTGCCGCCGCATCGCCCCGGCATCTCCGGCATCACGTAGGAGAAGCCGAGAACCACCGAATACCCGGGAGCAAGGCCGTCGACAGTCTGATCGCACGCATCCAGACTCCTCGAATCGTGCATGCCGAGCGGTTCGAAGAGTCGAAGCCGCAGAAAGTCATCGAGTGATAGGCCGGACACGACCTCGATGACGCGGGCAGCGAGCGAGTAGTTCGTGTTGTGGTACTCGAAGCGGCTGCCTGGCGCTGCCACCAGGCGTCTGTCCGCCAGCTCCGCGACCACGGCGCTCGTCGTACGTGGTGCAGGAAGCGCGAACTCATCGTTGGTCTGCAGCGACAGTCCGGAGGTATGGGAGAGGAGCTGCCGGAGCGTGATGTCCTCGTACCGGGCATCCGCCATCGTGAACTCGGGCAGGAGATCGACCACGCGATCGTCGAGACCCACTTCGCCATCCTTCACCAGCAGCATGATGGCTGTAGCCGTCATCGATTTGCTCATCGATGCGATGCGGAACCGGGTCGATGGTGTGATCGGGGCGCCCGTTCCGTCATGGCCGCGCACGACCGTCTCGAGGGCACCACCAGCGAGCACGGCAGCAGCCACTCCCGGCGTCGCGAACGCGTCGCCGTACGCCTGCACGCGGCTTTCCGTTGTCGCCACCGTGCGTGCGGCGACGACTGGCGTCGCGCTGGTGCCGAGGAGGAATGCAGGCAGGAGTCCGAGAACTGTGAGGATGCGCACGAGCTCACATTAGGGACGAACACGCCTCGCGTCGGCGACGGAACCCACCTGTTCGGGTTAGCCGGAACAGGTCAGAGGGATGGCCAGAGGGGCACTGCCCGGAAACCTGGAAACCGGGACCTCAGCTTGCTGCAGCCGACGCCGCTCGTCCGGCTACGCGCCCTGAGAAGAGGCACCCTCCCAGGAAGGTTCCCTCGAGGGCGCGATAGCCGTGCACGCCTCCTCCTCCGAAGCCGCTCGCCTCGCCCGCGGCATAGAGGCCGGGGATCGCCACACCGTTCATGTCCAGTGCGCGGCCGTCGAGGTCGGTGTTGATCCCGCCGAGCGACTTTCGGGTCAGCACGTGCAGCTTCACTGCGACGAGCGGGCCTGCAGCAGGATCCTGAAGGCGGTGCGGAACGGCAGTGCGGATCAGCTTGTCGCCGCGGTAGCTGCGCATCGAGCGCAGCATCCCGATCTGTGCATCCTTCGTGAAGTCGTTCTCCATCTCGCGATCGCGGGCGACGACCTCGCGCCGGACGTTCTCGATATCGAGGTGTTCGCCACCGGGGTGCTGCTGCATCTGCTCCAGGAGCGACTCGAGGTCGTTCTCCACGATGAAGTCCTCGCCCTCGTCGAGAAACGATTGCACGGGCCCGGTGGGTCCCTTCGCGAGTCGGGACCTCAGCAGGAGACCGACGTCTTTGCCCGTGAGGTCAGGATTCTGCTCGCTGCCGGAGAGCGCGAACTCCTTCTCGACGATCTGTCGCGACGTGACGAACCAGGAGTGGTCGTGCCCGGTCGTGCGCAGGTGCTCGAGCGTGCCGAGGGTGTCGAATCCAGGGAAGAGCGGCACCGGGAGCCGCTTCCCGGTCGCATCGAGCCACAGGGAGGAGGGGCCGGGAAGAATGCGGATGCCATGGGACGGCCATACCGGGTCCCAGTTGGTGATGCCTTCGACGTAGTGCCACATCCTGTCGCCGTTGATCAGACGGGCCCCTGCAGCCTCACTCACACCGTGCATCGATCCGTCGACGTACGCCGGTACACCGGTGAGCATGTGCTCGGGCGGGGCACCGAGACGCTCGGGCCACGCCGCGCGCACGAGATCGTGGTTTCCGCCGATGCCGCCGGACGAGACGACCGTCGCCTTCGCCGTGATCTCGAAGTCGCCGATGGCATCCCGCGAGGATGGTACCCCGCGCCCCGATCCGCTCGTCGCGAGGATCGTGCCGCGTGCACCGACGACGGTGCCGTCGGTGACGATCAGATCCGAGACCCGATGGCGTGGAAGGATCGTGAGACGCCCCTCTCGCTCGCCCTGCTCGAGGGCCGCAGCGAACGGTGCCACGATCCCGGGACCGGTGCCCCAGGTGATGTGGAAGCGGGGGACGGAATTGCCGGGACCGATGGCACCGTATCCGCCGCGCTCCGCCCAGCCCACCACGGGGAAGAAGCCGACACCGCGCTCTCGCAGCCAGGCGCGCTTCTCGCCGGCGGCGAACTGCAGGTAGGCCTCGGCCCAACGGCGAGGCCACTCGTCTTCCGGCCGATCGAAACCTGCGTTGCCGAACCAGTCCTGCGTGGCGAGCTCCAGGGAGTCCTTGATGCCGAGGCGCCGCTGCTCGGGGGAGTCGATGAAGAAGAGGCCGCCGAAGGACCACCAGGCCTGCCCGCCGAGGTTGGTGCGAGGTTCCTGATCCACGAGGATGACGCGGCGTCCGGCGTCGAGCGCCTCGGAGGCGGCGACCAGTCCTGCCAGCCCCCATCCGATGACCAGGACATCTGCGGACAGGGGCGTGTGCGTCATGAGCTCTCCGTTGATTCCTGACGTGATCGTGTCTCGAGCGTGGGGCGACCGCCGGGAACGGCGCCGATTCCCGAAGGCTCGAATGTGTTCACCATGGCATATGCGGCGCGCTCCAGGTAGTCCCAGAGCGTCGCTTCGTGCAGGGGAGACAACTGCGCTTCGTCTACAGCCGTCCTCATGTGACGAAGCCAACGATCGCGGGCGTCAGCATCGATGTGGAAGGGCATGTGCCGCATGCGGAGCCGCGGGTGGCCGCGCGTCTCGCCGTAGGTGGTCGGGCCGCCCCAGTACTGCTCGAGGAACATCCGGAGCCGATCCTCCGCCGGGCCGAGATCTTCTTCGGGGTACATCGGCTTCATCACCGGGTCGAGCGCGACCTCTCGATAGAACACCGAGACGATCCGCTGGAACGTCTCATGCCCGCCGATCTCGCCGTAGAACGTCACTTCTGGGGGCTCCCGTCATCGTTCGGCTTCTTGCGGCGCCAGATTCCGCGGTCGGGGATCACCGGCACGCCGGCGACGGCGTTCGGCCGGGTCCTGGGCGGGTTCGCGCCGCGTACCCGGCGGGCACCGTCGAGCCCCGTCGGCACGACATCGACCATCCGGGGTACGCCGATCTCCTTCTCGAGGAGCGCAGCACGCAGGCGGCGGCGCAGCTCCTGGGCCACGTCATCCTTCGCATTGGCACGGGCCTTGATGACGATGCGCACGACGAGCGCGTCACCGTCGATGGACTCCAGCCCCCACAGCTCGGGCTTCTCGATGATGCGCGTGCGCCACTTCGGATCCTTCGACAGGCCCTGCGCAGTCTCGAGCATGATGTGCTCGACCTGTTCTAGGTCGGAGTCGGCAGGCACGCCGATGTCGATGATGGAGCGCGCCCACCCCTGCGACATGTTGCCGATGCGGGTGACCTCGCCGTTGCGCACGTACCAGAGGGTTCCGTTGACGTCGCGCACCTGGGTGATGCGCACGCTGACGTACTCGACCACGCCGCTCGCGAGACCGAGGTCGACCACGTCGCCGATGCCGATCTGGTCTTCCGCGACGATGAAGATGCCGTTGAGCACGTCTTTGACGATGTTCTGGGCGCCGAAACCGAGGCCGGCACCGACGGCTGCGGTCAGCAGCGTGAGTGAGCCGAGCAAGCTGTTGTCGATCGCGTTCACGATGAGCACGATCGCGATCACGACCAACATCACGTTGACGATGTTCTGCAGGATCGTTCCGAGGGTGCGAGTGCGCTGCACCAGTCGCATGTCGGCGAGCGGTGAGCGCTCGAGCGCCTGCGTGTCGTCGACGGACGCCTTGTTCTTGGCGCTGTCGACGATGCGGTGCACGACTCGTCGGATGACCACGCGAAGCACGAGGCCGATGACCACGCACGACACGATGATGATCGCGACGGCGAGCACCTTCATACCCGCCGCACCGAGCCAGGCGAGCAGGCCCGCGACCCAGTCGGGAAGCGGCACGGGTTCGGGGGGAGTGTCTGTCGTGGAGGGGATCATCATCACCACCGATCCTAGCGATCGGGGCCTCTGCGCCGGCTGGGTACACAAGGCTCACGAAAACGGAGACCACCGGCCCGGTGGCGGTGCGTCCTCGCCGGGCGCGCCGTTCGCGGGGCAGATGGCCTCCGTTTCGGAAAATGCTCCGGAATCAGTCCTCGGCGTCGCGGGCCTGTGCAGCCAGCGCACGCTCCACGTCTGCCAGGTTCTCGAGCACGAGGCGGCGCAGGGCCGGCGCGGCATCCTGGTGCGCCGAGAGCCAGCCTCGGGTCGCATCGCGCAGGGTGACGTCGGCAAGCGCCGTCGGGAACAGCCCGACGACCAGGTACTGCGCGATCTGGTACGTGCGCGACTCCCAGACGGGAAGCAGCATGTCGAAGTACGCCGGGACGAACTCGCCCAGCACCGCGGCTCCGGCCGGGTGGGTGAACCCGAGCGCTGCGGAGCGGACGATGGTGTTCGGGGCGTCAGCGCGTTCGATCAGCGATGCCCATGCGGCCTTCTTCGAAGCCGAGTCCGGCAGCGAGGCGCGTGCCTGCGCGGCGAACTCCCCGCCCTTGGCGGTGTTGTCAGCGGCGAGAGCTGCGTCGATCGTGGCTGCATCCGTCGCCCCGATCGTGGCAAGCCCCACCAGGAGCTGCCAGTTCAGGTCGGCGTCGATCTCCAGGCCGGGCAGGGTGTCTTCACCGGAGCGCAGTCGCCCGATGATGCCGGCGTGCTCCGGGGTGACCAGTGCGTTCGCGAACGCCGTGACGAACTGCAGCTGGCTGTCGCTGCCCGGATCGGCGGATTCGGCGAGGCTCCACAGGCCGTCGGCGACCTTGAGGCGCGCGGCCTCGCGGTCGGCGGGCGTGACGTAGAGGTTCGCTGCCGTACGCAGCTGCGCGAGCGTCGTGCGCACGGTGGTCGACTCGGTCTCGCGGCCGATGTTGCCCAGCACGAGGTCGAGGTACTCCGATGCACCGGTCTCGGCGTCGCGGGTCTGGTCCCAGGCGGCGCCCCACACCAGAGAGCGGGCGAGCGGGTCGTGGATGTCGGCGAGGTGGGCGATCGCAGTGGCGAGCGACTTCTCGTCGAGGCGGATCTTCGCGTAGGCGAGGTCGTTGTCGTTGAGCAGCACCAGGTCGGGGCGGGCGAGGCCCTGCAGCTCCGGCACTTCGGTGCGATCGCCGTCGACGTCGACCTCGAGGTAGTGCGTGCGGGTGAGGGAGCCGTCCGTCAGCGTGTAGAAGCCGATGCCGAGACGGTGGGGGCGGATCGTCGGGTAGTCCGCAGGCGCGGTCTGCGTGATGGCGAAGCGCGAGATCTTCCCGTCGTGGTCCTCGGCGATGACCGGCTCGAGCGTGTTGACGCCCGCGGTCTCGAGCCACTTCTTCGACCACGTGCTGAGGTCGCGGCCGCTTGTCGCTTCGAGCTCGGAAAGCAGATCGCTCAGCTCGGTGTTACCCCAGGAGTGCTTCTGGAAGTACTGGGAGACTCCGGCGAAGAACGCCTCGATCCCGACCCACGCGGCGAGTTGCTTGAGGACCGAGCCGCCCTTGGCATAGGTGATTCCGTCGAAGTTGACCTGCACGTCTTCGAGATCGTTGATCTCGGCGACGATGGGGTGGGTCGAAGGGAGTTGATCCTGGCGATAGGCCCAGGTCTTCTCCATCGCGTTGAAGGTGGTCCACGCCTCGGTCCACTCCGTGGCCTCAGCCGTGGCGATCGTCGACGCCCACTCGGCGAAAGACTCGTTCAGCCAGAGGTCGTTCCACCACTTCATCGTGACCAGGTCGCCGAACCACATGTGGGCGAGCTCGTGCAGGATCGTGACGACGCGACGTTCCTTGACGGCGTTGGTCACCTTGCTGCGGAAGACGTAGGTCTCGGTGAACGTCACCGCGCCCGCGTTCTCCATCGCACCGGCGTTGAACTCGGGGACGAAGAGCTGGTCGTACTTCGCGAACGGGTAGGGAACGCCGAACTTCGACTCGAAGTAGGCGAAGCCTTCGCGGGTCTTGTCGAAGATGTAGTCGGCATCGAGGTGCTGCCACAGGCTCTTGCGGCCGTAGACGCCCAGCGGAATGACCCGGCCCGAGGCGCTCGTCAGCTCCGAGAAGGTCGACTCGTAGGGGCCGGCGACGAGCGCGGTGATGTACGAGGAGATGCGCGGGGTCGGCTCGAAGCCCCAGGTGGCGGTGACGTCGTCGTCGTGCACGATGGGCTCGGGCGTGGGGGAGTTGGAGACGACCTTCCAGGCTGCCGGTGCCGTCACCGTGAACTGGAACGTCGCCTTGAGGTCAGGCTGCTCGAACACAGCGAACACGCGACGGGAGTCGGGCACCTCGAACTGCGAGTAGAGGTAGACCTCGCCATCGGCCGGGTCGACGAACCGATGCAGTCCTTCGCCGGTGTTCGTGTAGAGGCAATCCGCATCGACGACGAGCACGTTCTCGGCTTGCAGACCGCTGAGCGCGATGCGCGAGTCTGCGAAGACCTCGTTCGGGTCGAGCTGCTCGCCGTTGAGCGAGATCTCGCGCACGTCGCGGGCGATCAGGTCGATGAACGTGAAGCTCTCCGTCGTCGCGGTGAAGCGCACGACGCTGCGGGAGCCGAAGACCTCTGCACCCTTCGTCAGATCGAGGGCGACCTCGTAGGACTGAGTGTCGATGACGTCGCGGCGCTCTTGCGCTTCGATACGAGTGAGGTTCTCTCCAGGCACAGCTGTACTCCCAGGGGTGAGGGGATGTCACCGGGGCTGGGCGCAGTTGGCGCCGACGGCAACCATGACAGCCTACGCCAGTGCGGTAGATGCGCCATTCGCATCGGCGCCTGGGCCGACGATGGATAGAAACGGTGGTGCACGCACGCCCGGGGTCCGCCGGGGTGGAAGGATGGAGGGGTGACTGCGATCGAGCCGAATGCCGTTCCCTTTGCCTCTCCTGCTGCCGCCGGTGGTGCGCCCTTCGTGACCACCCCGGTGGCCTACGACGCGATCCTCCTCGCCGGATTCGGTGGGCCCGAGGGGCAGGAAGACGTGATCCCTTTCCTGCGGAATGTGACGCGCGGGCGAGGAATCCCCGACGAACGGCTGGAAGAGGTGGCACATCACTATCGCCACTTCGGCGGGGTGAGCCCGATCAACGGACAGAATCGCGTGCTCAAGGAGGCGCTTGAGCAGGCCCTCGCCGAGCGGGGGATCATGCTCCCGGTGTACTGGGGCAACCGCAACTGGGCCCCGTACCTCGAGGAGGTCGTGACCGAGGCCTCGACCAACGGACACAACACCCTCCTGGCATTCGCGACGAGCGCCTACAGCTCCTTCTCCAGCTGCCGCCAGTACCGTGAGGACTTCGCTCGCATCCTGGACGAGACGGGGCTCGGAGAGACCGTCACGATCGACAAGATCCGTCCGTTCTACGACCACCCGGGGTTCGTGGAGGCGTTCGAGACCGGTGTGCGCGAGGCGATCGAGGGATTCCTCGCCGACGGCATCGCAGCAGCCGACGTCCAGATCCTCTTCTCCACCCACAGCATCCCCACCGCGGATGCCGAGCGCTCCGGGGCACGAGACATCGACTGGGGTGAAGGCGGCGCCTACGCCGCGCAGCACCTGGCTGTTGCGGCGTGGGTCATGGATCGCGTCCGCCAGACGGTTCCCGCCGCTGCCGACGTGTCGTGGGAACTCGTCTACCAGTCGCGTTCGGGACCCGCCTCGCAGCCGTGGCTGGAGCCCGACGTGTGCGATGTCATCGGCGAGCTTCCGGGCCGGGGCCGCAAGGCGGTCGCAGTCGTCCCCGTGGGGTTCATGAGCGATCACATGGAGGTGCTGTGGGACCTGGACACCGAAGCGGCCGAGGCGGCAGACGAGGCGGGTCTCGCCTTCACGCGTACGCCCACGCCGGGCGTGTCGCCGGCGTTCGTGGCCGGCATCGTCGACCTGATCGAGGAACGTCTCCAGGGGCGCCCCAATGAGGAGCGCGCGCACGTCACCTCTCTTCCCGGCGGTTTCGACGTGTGCCGTCCCGGGTGCTGCGAGAACATCCGCGCGGGCTTCAAGCCGGCCGCCGCGGGTGTGGCTCCCTGACATCCCGGCGAGTGATCGTCACTTCTAGGATGGAAGCCATGCGCATCCACATCGCCACCGACCACGCGGGACTCGACTTCTCCACGCAGCTGCAGGGACATCTGCGCGCTGCCGGCCACGAGGTCATCGATCACGGTCCGATCGAGTACGACGCAGTCGACGACTACCCGGCGTTCTGCATCCGTGCGGCGCAGGCGGTAATCACCGATCAGCGCGCCGGGGTGCCGGCGCTCGGCGTCGTCTTCGGCGGCTCGGGCAACGGCGAGCAGATCGCCGCGAACAAGGTCGACGGTGTGCGTGCGGCACTCGTCTGGAACCTCTCGACCGCGGAACTCGCTCGAGAGCACAACGACGCCAACGTGATCTCCATCGGTGCTCGGCAGCACACCTACGAAGAGGTGACGTCGTTCATCGATCGCTTCATCGAGACGCCGTTCTCGGGCGACGAGCGCCATGTGCGTCGAATCGGCCAGATCGCGGACTTCGAACGCGACGGCTCCCTGCTCCCGGACCCGCGGGCCTGAGATGCCCGAGGGTCATTCCGTCCACCGCATCGCCCGGCAGTTCGATCGCAACTTCGTCGGCAAGACGTTGAGTGCGTCGAGCCCGCAGGGTCGGTTCGCCGAAGGCGCGTCCGTCCTCGACGGGCGTGAGGCGGTGAGCGTGCAGGCCGTGGGCAAGCAGATGTTCCTCGAGACCGAGGGTGACCTCTGGCTCCGAGTCCATCTGGGCCTGTACGGCGCGTGGGACTTCGCGGGCGAGATCATCGTCGATCCGACGATCGCCGCCTCCAACGGGCGGATGGGTCAGACCAACCAGCGCGGCACCGTTCTCGAGGAATCGATCCTCGACGACGCGGGGGAGAACTCGCTCGCATCGATCGGCGCCCCGCGACGCACGCGCGTTCACGTTCGCATGTCGGAGCAGACCAAGGGGCTCGCCGATGAGGGCCTGGAGTGGCCTCCGCCGGTGGTCGGTCAGGTGCGCCTGCGACTGATGACCGACATCACCGCCGCCGACCTTCGCGGGCCCACGGCGTGTGTGCTGCAGACACCGGAGGAGATGCTTGCGACGGTGGCGAAGCTGGGCCCCGATCCGCTGGTGGGAGATCCGGTGGAGAACGAGGAGCGGTTCGTCACTGCTGTCCGGAAGAAGTCGACTGTCATCGCGTTGCTGCTGATGGATCAGTCGGTCGTGAGCGGCATCGGCAACGTCTACCGCGCCGAGATGCTGTTCCGACAGCGTCTGAACCCGCACACCCCGGGTCGGGATGTGCCGGAAGACGTCGTTCGCGCGCTCTGGGACGACTGGGTCCGGCTGCTCGCCGTCGGCGTCGAGACCGGTCAGATGATGACCATGGACGGGCTCACGGGTCAGGACTACCGGGCGGCGATGGCCAACCGGGATGACAGGCACTGGGTCTATCACAGGGCTGGTCTGCCGTGCCGAATCTGCGGTACCGAGATCGCGCTCGAGGAGATCGGCGCGCGCAAGCTCTATTGGTGCCCTCGTTGCCAGGCGTGACCACGCGACGCCTCCCCGCATCGGTCCTAGGCTGATCGCATGCGACAGAACCCCAGTTTCACGTTGGCCGACGTGACAGAGATTCGGCGCGTGATCGAGGCGAACCCTTGGGCGACGATCATGAGTGCCGGTGATGAGGGGCTCGTCGCCTCCCACTACGCCGTGGTCCTCGACGAAGCACGAGATGACCTCACCGTCGTCGGCCACGTCGGACGCCCGGACGACCTCATCCACGGGTTGGGGGAGCGCGAGCTCCTCGTGGTGTTCCAAGGGCCGCACGGGTACGTCTCGCCGGGATGGTACGGAGATGTCGCGGCTGTCCCGACATGGAACTACACCGCCGTTCATCTCGCCGGCGTGCCCGAGATCCTGACCGATGACGAGAATCTGGCCGTGCTCGACCAGCTCGTGCAGCGCTTCGAGTCGCGCATGCCTGAACCGCGTCTGATGTGGGAGCGTCCCAACGAGCCCGCCTACGTGCAGAGGCTCGCGTCGGGGACAGTGGGGTTCCGTTTGACGCCGACACGCGTCGTCGCCAAACGCAAGCTCAGCCAGAACAAACCGCCGGAGACGATCGAGACGGTGATCGCCGCGCTCTCGACCGACGGGCCATACTCGAACCCGGCCCTTGCCGCGGAGATGCGACGTGCACAGGATGCGCGCCGGGGAGGACAGCAGCAGTGACGGATCGCGGAACGGTGATCGACACCATCAGAGCCGTACGGATCGCGGGACCGGGACGAGAGTTCCTGATGGATGACGAACCGGTGGATGTCTTCATCGTCGACGGACATATCGCGGACATCGCGCCGACCGGTTCGTTGCCGGCTCGGGGTGAGGTCCTCGATGCCGATGGAGCGTGGGCGGTTCCCGGGCTCTGGGACAATCATGTCCACACGGTCCAATGGGCACTGACGTCAGAACGTGCTCCGTTGGGCCATGCCACGTCCGCCGCGGCTGCAGCACAGGCGATGAGCGGTGTCGACGCGTTGTCCGACGGACGACGAGTCGGCACCGGATTCCGTGACGCCCTATGGGTGGATCGACCTTCGCTCGAGCTCCTGGATACCGCGACCGGCGCTGTTCCGACGTATCTCATCAACGCCGATGTCCACAGTGTCTGGCTCAACACGGCCGCGCTCGCGCGTGAGGGGTTCCGAAGCGACGACGGCGTGCTGCGTGAGACGGACGCCTTCGAGATATCCCGGCGTCTTAACGCGGTCGATCACGCGCATGGCGACCGCGCGATGAAGCAGGCCGGTGAGCAGGCTGCTGCGCGAGGCGTCACCGGCCTCGTCGACTTCGACATGGCGTGGAGTGCTGAGGCATGGCCGCGGCGGGTCCAGGCGGGCTTCGACTCGCATCGGGTCGAGTTCGCGATGTACCCGTTCGATCTCGACCGTGCAATAACGGGAGGTCTTCGGACGGGCGAACTCCGAGAAGCACCCGATGCCCCGGCCGGTGGTCGTGGACTCGTTCACGTGGGCCCGCTGAAGATCATCACCGACGGTTCGCTCGGCACCCGCACGGCAGCGTGCTCCCACGCCTACCCGGGGGACCCCGCCAACTTCGGGATGCTCACGGTGCCGTCGGACGAGCTCATCGAGCTCCTGACGCGCGCCACCGGGGTGGGGCTGGCAGTCGCTGTGCATGCGATCGGCGACCGGGCGATCACCTCGGCGCTGGACGCGTTCACCACGACCGGCGCAGTCGGATCGATCGAGCATGTGCAGCTCGTGAGGCATGCCGATCTGGCACGGTTCGCACGTCTCGGTGTCGTCGCCAGCGTTCAACCGCAGCATGCCGTCGACGACCGCGATCTGGTCGACCGCCATTGGTCCGAGCAGACGGCGATCGGCTATCCGTTGGCGTCTCTTCGCGATGCCGGCGCGAGAATGCGCTTCGGATCTGACGCTCCGGTGGCCGAGCTCGATCCGTGGCATGCGATTTCTGCCGCCGTCTCCCGCACCGACGATGACCGCGCTCCTTGGCATCCGGAGGAGCGGATCACGGTCGACCAGGCGCTCGAGGCCAGTGTGCGATCCGCGTTGCGCCCGGGCGAACCGGCAGACATCGTGCTCTGCGGCTCTGATCCTCGCAACGCGACGGGGGAGGCGCTTCGGTCGATGACCGTCTTGTCGACGGTGCTGGCGGGACGAGTGACGCACTCCGGGTAGCTGCTCAGCAACGAAGAAGGGGTGGTCCTCGGCGAACCGAGGACCACCCGTTAGCCATGGATCAGGCGTCGACCGCGATCACGCAGCGATGTGCGAGACCAGGAACCAGCGGTCCTTCTCGAGTCCGCGCTGGATCTCGATGGCGACATCCTGGCTGGTCAGGTCGACCTCGTCGAGGCCTTCGACTGCAGCCTTGACGTCGACCAGGATCGCGTCGATGTCGGCGATGACGGCGCGGATCAGCTCGTCGGACTGAGTGAAGCCCGCGGGAACCGTCGTGTTGCCGGCCTTGTCGGCGACGGCGCTCACGCGAGCGTCGATCGGCAGTCCGAGCGCGACGATCCGCTCTGCGGCGGTGTCGGCGAAGTCACCCGCGTGGGCGACGATCGTGTCGAGCAGCTCGTGGACACCGACGAAGTTGGCGCCGCGGACATGCCAGTGGGCCTGCTTGCCGTTGATGGTCAGTGCCTGCAGACCGAGGACGACAGGGGAGAGGAACTGGGCCGCCCCTGCAGCCACGGTCGGGTCGATGGCGGTGGTGGAAACGGTCTGTGCCTTGCTCATCTTGTGCTCCTCCGGAACGGATTCTCGTATCTGATGTAGACAACGCTACTCAGCCTCAGACATTCCGCAAGCAAGCTGAGGCTGGGCTCACTTCCGCGTGATTCCGCGGAAGTGAGGGTAGTCTCGCCTCATGAGCATCGCAGCCAGAGCCTCTGTCCTCGCCCTGCCGAACAGCACGCCGTCGATCGACCCCACTGCATTCGTCGCAGATGGTGCGCGCATCGTGGGGGACGTCTCGCTCGCGGCCGGTTCCAGCGTCTGGTACAACGCGGTTCTGCGAGGCGACTCCGCCGAGATCGTGATCGGCCCCGGCTCCAACGTTCAGGACAACGTCTCGGTGCACGTCGACTCCGGGCATCCTGTCATCGTCGGCGCCAAGGTGTCGATCGGGCACAACGCGGTCGTGCACGGCTGCACTATCGGCGACGGCACACTGATCGGCATGGGCTCGGTGATCCTCAGCGGGGCTGTGATCGGCGCGGGGTGCCTGATCGCAGGAGGGGCCGTGATCCTCGGTGGCACAGATGTCCCCGCGGGTTCACTCGTCGCCGGCGTACCGGCCAAGGTGCGGCGCACGCTCAGCGAAGAAGAGCAGGCCAATCTGATCGCGAACGCCGACATCTACCTCGGGCACCTCCAGACCCACGCTGCCGCGACTCCGGTCTGAGCTCACCGGCCGGTAGGCTGGAGCGCGTACGGGGCGGTGGCCAAGCTGGTTAAGGCAGTGGGCTCATAACCCAACGATCGCGGGTTCAAGTCCCGCCCGCCCTACTTGTCGTCGCGAGCTGATCCAGATTCCGCACGGCTGAGCATGAGCGTGCAGCGGTGCGCCGAGACGAACGGCTCCAGGCGCTGCACCTCGAGCGGACCACCGCTGTGCTGGAGAACATCTCGTACGAGCTGCGCGTGCACACCGCAGACGAGTTCCTGATCCTCGTCGAGCAGATCGTGGTACTGGCACGGGGCGAGGTCGAACTGCATTGCCTCCTCGTCGACGACGGGGTTCAAGCCGGCATCGTCGAGATGTTCGTATAGTGCGTCGACCTGCCTCAGCGCTGCGTCGCCGAGCGTCGTCGACGCATCGCTCGATACCGCCCGCAGCAATCGGCCTCTTGCCGTCGCCCCATCGACGCGCCGGCGTGCCACCGTGTTCGAAGATGCGTCGCGCACGGGATGAAACACGACAGGTGGTCGGCCTCGCTCACCCGTGTGCAGGGTCTCGCTGCAGATGAGTCCCTCGTCTTCGAGCACCTTGAGATGGTCGCGCACCGTGTTGAGGGGTATCCCGCTCGTCTCGGCCAAAGCCCCGGCACGGCAACCCGGTGTCTGCTGGATGGCACGGAGCAGTCTGAGCCGACGAGGTTGCGTCAGCCCGCGGAAGTCATGAGCACGACGGGGCATGTGGCGAGGTTAGACGTGCGGGAGTCGTCTCGTCATCCGTTCGACCGTAAATAACCCGGTGAAAAGCACAGCAGCGTGCGAGGTGACTCGCGAGGGTGGAAGGACCATGACGGTGAAGTGAAAGGAAGTCATGAAACTCTCATCGGAGTCCGAAGCGGTCGTCCGCGCGACCGCCGGAGTCGTCGCAGAACACGCTGACGAGATCACGACGCTGTTCTACAGGGGAATGTTCGCGGCGCACCCGGAGCTTCTGCGCGTATTCAACCGTGCGAACCAGGCGATCGGGGAACAGCCGAAGGCGCTGGCGGCGTCGGTGGTCGCGTTCGCCGTGCAGCTCATCGATCCGGATGCCCCCGACTTCACCCCGGTCATGCGTCGGATCGCGCACAAGCACGTGTCGCTCGGCATCCAGGCACGCCAGTACACCATCGTCGGACATCACCTCCTCGACGCTGTCGGTACCGTTCTCGGCGACGCTGTCACCCCCGAGGTACGAGCGGCATGGGATGAGGTCTATTGGCTCTTCGGCTGCTCGCTCATCGCCGAGGAGGCGAAGCTCTATGCGTTGGGCGGCACGGATCCCGAACAGCCGTGGCGCAGACACAGGGTCGTCGAGCGGGTCGAGGAGTCGGAGGATGTGATCTCGCTTCTTCTCGCTCCGGTGTCGGGGGAGGTGGCGTCGCATCGCACCGGCCAGTACGTCGCGATCGCCGTCGACCTCCCGGACGGTTCGCGTCAGCCCCGCCAGTACACGATCTCGTCCGGGCCGCGAGGAGACTCGCTGCGGGTGACGGTGAAGCGTGTGCGCGGTGTCGGTGAGACTCCGGATGGCCAGGTGTCGACATGGCTGCACAAGCACGGCCACCCAGGTACGGAGCTCGATGTCTCCCAGCCTGCGGGTGATGTCGTCCTCGACGAGGCTGAGCATCCTCTGGTCCTGGTATCGGCCGGCATCGGGATCACTCCGATCGCCGCGATCCTCGAGGACCTGTCCCGTCGCTCGCCTGGTCGTACCGTTCGCCTGTTCCACGCCGATCGTTCCCACGACAGCCACGCGCTGTACGCATCGCTGCGTCGACAGGTTCTTGCGATGGACGATGCCAAGGCGCAGAACTGGTACGAGCTGGACGCGGAGAGCGCGCCGACCCTGCATCCCGCACTTCCCGGAAGGATGGATCTCGCCGAGGTGGACCTGCCAGACGACGCGGTGGTCTTCATGTGCGGGCCGCTCGCATTCATGCGGGCCGCTCGAACGACGCTCATCGCGCGAGGCATCCCGGCGGAGCGCATCTCGTACGAGGTCTTCGGGCCGGATCTGTGGGCCCAGCAGCCCGCGTCAGAAGCCGCCTGACAACTCCGTCATAGGGGAGGGGTGCATCCGTGCGACTGTCAAGCCCCTCCCCGGTGCCTTCGCGTCACGCCATCCTTCCTGAGTGCGGCACAGCGCCGCGGAACGGGAGGCATCATGAGCATCGGCAGCGGAATCGCACTCTTCGTGATCGGAGCGATACTCGTCTTCGCGGTGAACGTCGACGTGCCGTGGATCGATCTCGACATGGTCGGATACATCCTGATGGGCGCAGGAGCGGTCGTCTTCCTGATCGGCATCGTGCTGATGGCACGTCGTCGTCGGACCGAGACGGTGTCACGTACCTTCGTCGACCCGGCGACCGGCCAGCCGACGACTCGTCGATCGGTGAGCTCCAGCGGCGACGACGGGGTGTGACGGTACCGGCCGACTGCGATCGAGGGCGGTGGACCGCGGTCAGTCTGCGCTGCTGCTCTCGAGGTGCTCCTCGACGAGAGTGATCCCCCCGCTGGAACTGGCCGAATGCGCGAGCTCCTCGATCCACTTCCGGCTCAGATCCGGAGTCTCAGCTTCCTGGAAGACGAATCGCAGGGGGATCGACGGGTGCAGCCACAGCGTGGAGCGTCCTGGTGCATCGCCCTCAGGGTGCCGCCAGGAGAGGGTGAAGCTCTCGTTGCGACGGAGCTTGGTGGCGATGACGACCTTCAGATGAGCGAGCGCGCGATCATCGATCTGAATGGGTGTCCGTGCGTCGCCGTAGAAGAGACTGCCCATCAGAGACCGGACGGTTCGACGGCGTGCGGGGGATGGACCATGGCTCTCCTCGATGGCGTGCTCGAAGGACCGAGAAGGCGGTCCGAGGGTACTCGAACTCTAGCCAACGAACGCGGAAGTGACTGCCTCCGGGCCGCGACCCGCCGTGGATTCCCCATGCTCGTGCTCCCGCACGTTCTGCGTCACGACGTCAGAGTGGTTGCTCCCGGTGCGCGTCAATCCTCGACGGATCGGTTCGACCGCACCGGCCAACGTCCGTCGAGCGAGTCGTCGGGATCGAGACGGCCGAGTCTCACGAAGTACTCCGTGAGACTCGCGGCCTGTGAGCGGGCCCAGCCGATCTGCCGCGTATGAAGCTCACTCGGGGTGAGGGGAAGGCTGAACTGGCGGGCGAGCGCCTGCGCGACGCGCCCGGCTGCGATCGCATCGGCCGACGCCTCGTGCGCGCTCTCGAGAGGAACGCAGTAGTGCTCTGCGACGACCTCGAGGGTGCGTCTGCCCCGTCGATAGCGGTCATATGCCTTGTCGATCACGAGTGGATCGATCACCGGGGAAGGATCGGCGAGTGGTTGGATCCCATTCCTGACGGCTTCGCATGCGAGCAGTGAGAAGTCGTACGACGCGTTGTACGCGACAACGGGTACGCCCTGATCGAAGAGCGATCTCAACGCCGCCGTGACCTCGGCGACGACCTCGCGCGCCGGGCGACCGTGCACTCGGGCATGTTCGGTGCTGATCCCGTGCACCGCGGTCGCGCCCTCGGGGATCGGGATCCCGGGGTCGGCGAGCCAGGAGCGCGCGGCGACCTGCCTGCCGTTCGCGTCGAGAACGCCGACGTATGCGGTGACCACGCGGTCGGAGTCGACGTCGACGCCCGTCGTCTCGAGGTCGAACACGCCGACGCGGGTGAGCCAGGCGGGAAGGTCGGGACCGGACGGCATGCCCTCACGGTATGTCGGACCGCTGACATCCAGGAGAAGGCGCACGGCGACTCGTAGACTCGGAGGATGACCGTGCCTTCCCCTTATGCGGACCGTCTTCGTCGCCTGCCGGTGCAGCGTCACGAGGTCGAGGTACGCGGTGCGACCACCGCGTATTGGGTGTACGGACCAGAAGACGCCGAGACGACCGTGATCGCGGTGCACGGGTTCCGTGGTGAGCACCACGGCCTGGAGCCGGTGCTGGCCTATCTTCCGGAGGTGCGTGTGATCGCTGCGGACCTCCCCGGATTCGGGGAATCCGCCCCATTGCCCGGACGCACGCACGACCTCGACGAGTACGCACGGTGGCTCGAGGACTTCGCTTCGGCGGTCGCCCCCGGCGCTGTCATCCTCGGCCACTCGTTCGGCTCGATCGTGACGGCTGCCGCAGTCGCTCGTGGGCTGCAGACACCCCGTCTCATTCTGTTGAACCCCATCGGAGCTCCGGCACTCGAAGGACCCAAGGGGCTCATGACCCGTCTTGCGGTGCTCTACTACGATCTCGGCGCCCGTCTTCCCGAGAAGATCGGAACAGCGCTCCTACGCAACCGCATCATCGTCCGAGTGATGAGCATCACGATCGCCAAGACGAAAGACCCCGATCTCCGCCGATTCATCCACGACCAGCACGACACATACTTCTCGCGGTTCTCGGACCGCGACGTCCTGCGCGACGCCTTCATCGCGAGCGTCTCGCACGACGTGCGTGAGTTCGCGCCCGACATCGATGTCCCGACGCTGTTGGTCGCCGCCGAGCACGACGACATCACCCCGATCGAGGCGGAGCGGAAGCTGGCGACGCTCTTCCCAGATGCGAGGCTGGTCGAGATCGCCCACGTCGGGCATCTCATCCACTACGAAACGCCGGCAGAAGCAGCCGGCGCGGTCCGTCGCTTCCTCAGGATTCCCGTCGCGCGAGGCCGATGAGACCGGCCACCCGGAACGGAATGACCTCACCCATCGCGAGCGAGGTCTCGGTTCGTTCCACACCCTCGATGGACAGGATGCGCGCGTCGGTGTCGAAGAGGTGCCGCGCGTCGCGGCAGGCCACGCGTGCGAGGAGATCGATGGATCCGCTCAGTCCGTGCGCCTGCACCACCTCGGGAATCCGAGCGAGCTCGTTGATGATGCGGGGCAACTCGGTCTGCCGCACGCCGATGCTCACGAAAGCCTGAAGGGGGAATCCGAGCACGTCGGGGGAGAACGATCGCTCATAGGAGAGGAAGATCCCACTCTGCTCCAGGCGGGCCATCCGCGCCTGGATCGTGTTGCGTGAGAGGCCCAGGTTCTCGGCCAGCGCGACGATGGTGGTCCTCGGATCGTCGGCGAGGGCGGCGAGAAGCTCGAGATCGATGCGGTCCAGTCCTGGCATAGTGCCAAACCTTAGCAGCACACCATCGACCCAAATTGAGCAACATGCTCAAGCCCTCTCGGAATGCTTGAGCGAGGTGTTGAGCAGACGTACTCTCAAACCATGCCGGTGATGACGCTGGCATCAGTGCGCGGAGCCTCACGAGGGCCGCCGAGGACGAGGAGGACGACGATGTCACCGCAGATCACCCCCATCGCAGACACCGCCCAGGATCTGGAGCTCTCGGAGCGCATCCTGGCTCCGGACGGAAACCGCGTCCCGAACCCCCGGCTGGACCCCTTCGTCGCCGATGTCGGTGCGGCCGAGCTCCGTTCACTGCTGCGCGACATGATCATCCTCCGCCGGATCGATACCGAGGGCGTCGCGCTTCAGCGTCAGGGCCAGCTCGGTCTCTGGGCGCCGTGCCAGGGGCAGGAGGCGACCCAGATCGGAACCGCCAGGGCGATCGCTCCCGAGGACTTCGTCTTCCCCAGCTACCGCGAGACCGGAGTCATCTACGCCCGGGGCGCGCAGCCCGGCGACTACGTGCGCATGTGGCGCGGCGAAGAGGGCGCGGCTTACGACCCGGCAGCACTCGGAGTCGCGCCTCTGCAGATCATCATCGGTGCGCAGACGCTGCACGCGGTCGGGTACGCACTGGGCGTCCAGCACGACGGGGCAGACGAGGTCGCCGTCACATACTTCGGCGACGGCGCGACGAGTCAGGGCGACGTCAACGAGGCGATGATCTTCGCGGCGTCGTACCAGGCGCCCGTGGTCTTCGTCTGCCAGAACAACCATTGGGCGATCTCCGAGCCCGTCGCGGTGCAGTCGCAGTACCCGATCGCCGGTCGGGCACCCGGATTCGGGATTCCGAGCGTTCGCGTCGACGGCAACGATGTTCTCGCCTGCATGGCGGCGATGCGATGGGCGTTGGAGCACGCGCGATCCGGCAAGGGACCCGCCTACATCGAAGCCGTGACGTATCGCATGGGACCGCACACGACGGCGGACGATCCGACGCGCTACCGCGACCAGGAAGAACTCGAGTCGTGGCGTCTGCGCGATCCGATCACACGTCTGGAGGCTCACCTGCGTGCGACCGGTGATCTGACCGAGGAACATCTCGCCGAGACCCAGGCCGCGGCAGACGTCGTGGCCAAGGAGATGCGAGCCGCGTGCCTGGGCATGGTGACGCGCCCGCCACTCGCTGTCTTCGACGGCGTCTACGCCGAGCCGCACACCGGGCTCGAGCGACAGCGCGGCGAGTATGCCGCGTACCTCGCGTCCTTTGAGAGCGAGGCCTGAGCATGACCGAACTCACTCTCGGAAAAGCGCTCGGGGCGGGACTGCGTCAGGCGATGCGTGACGACGACAAGGTCGTGCTGCTCGGTGAGGACATCGGCAAGCTCGGCGGTGTCTTCCGCATCACCGACGGGCTCCTCGACGAGTTCGGTGCGGCGCGCGTGATCGACACGCCTTTGGCGGAATCCGGCATCGTCGGAACCGCGGTCGGACTCGCGTTCCGCGGCTACCGTCCCGTCGTCGAGATCCAGTTCGACGGCTTCGTGTACCCCGCGTTCGATCAGATCGTCGCCCAGGTGGCGAAGCTTCACTACCGCACGCAGGGTCGCGTCAAGATGCCGATCACCATCCGGATTCCGTGGGCGGGCGGCATCGGAGCCGCGGAGCACCACTCTGAGTCCCCGGAGGCCTACTTCGTGCACACGGCGGGTCTGCGAGTGATCGCTGTCTCGAACCCGGAGGACGCGTACCGCAGCCTGCGGCAGGCCATCGCCTCCGACGATCCGGTGATCTTCTTCGAACCGAAGCGGCTCTATCACCACAAGGGTGAGGTCGACCTCGACGCGCCACTCGCCGATGCGCCGCCGATGGGACTGGCCCGCGTCGTGCGGCCCGGAACGGATGCGACCCTGATCACCTACGGGGCGATGGTGTCCACCGCGCTCCAGGCAGCCGACGCCGCGGCGGATGAGGGCACCTCTCTGGAGGTCATAGACCTGCGCTCACTGTCGCCGGTCGACTACGACTCGGTCGCCGCATCCGTGCGGAAGACCGGTCGAGTGGTCGTCGCGCACGAGGCCTCTCGCGAGGCCGGGGTCGCCGCAGAAGTGATCGCGAGCATCACGGAGCGCTGCTTCGAGTACCTCGAGTCCGCGCCGTTGCGCGTCACCGGCCACGACATTCCCTACCCGCCGGCCAAGCTGGAGAAGTATCACCTGCCCGACCTCGATCGGCTGCTCGATGCGGTCGATCGGGTGCTGGACCGGCCGAACAGTCTGACGGGAGCAGAGGCATGATCGCGGAGTTCCGTCTTCCGGATCTCGGGGAAGGACTGACGGAGGCCGAGGTGGTGGCGTGGCTGGTCGCACCCGGTGACACGGTCACCCTCAACCAGACGCTCGCCGAGGTGGAGACGGCCAAAGCTGTCGTCGAACTGCCGTCGCCATACGAGGGGACGGTGTCGACGTTGCACGCCGAGGCAGGCCAGACCATCGCCGTCGGCGCGCCGCTGATCGCTTTCGATGTCGCCGGGGAGGAGCCGGATGCACCGGCACCGGCATCCGAGGACGGCGAGAAGGCCCAGCCGAACCTCGTCGGCTATGGCGCTGCGCCGACGTCGACAGGCAGGCCTGCACGACGGGCGCGCCGAATCGGCGGAACCCCGGCAGCGGTCGACACAGCGGTTCTCGAGGCGGCACCTCACGATGCCAGACCGTCGGCTGCCGTGGACGCGGTGATCGAGCGGCCGCGTTCCACTCCACCGGTGCGGGCCCACGCCAAGCGCCTCGGCATCGACCTCGTGCTCGTCGCCGCGGAAGTGGGCGATCGTGTCATAACCCGGAGCGACGTCGACGCGTATGCGGACCGGGTCGGACGCCAGGGTGCGGATGTCGAAGAGGTCGCTGTCGTCCACTCCCAGGTGCCGTCGAGCGCGGCGGCCCTCGCAGGCGAGGAGCGTGAGACTCGCATCCCCATCCGCGGGGTCCGCAAGCACACCGCTGCGGCGATGGTGCAGAGCGCGTTCACGGCCCCGCACGTCACCGTCTTCCACACGGTCGATGTGACGGCCACGATGGACCTCCTCGCGAGCCTTCGAGACGATCGATCGCTCAGCGGGCATCGGATCGGCCCGCTCGCAGTGGTCGCCAAGGCCGTCTGCCTCGCTCTCGGTCGGACTCCCGGGCTCAACTCCCGCTGGGACGAGGGTGCCGGCGAGATCGTCCAGTACAACTACGTCGACCTGGGGATCGCGGCGGCAACCGAACGCGGACTCATCGTCCCGATGATCAGGGATGCGGAGCAGTTGACCCTGATCGGTCTCGCGGATGCGGTGAAGTCGCTTGCCGAGGTGGCCCGTTCGGGGAAGACTTCACCGGCGGAGCTCGCGGGTGGCACGTTCTCGATCTCCAACATCGGTGTCTTCGGCGTCGATGCCGGCACGCCTATCCTGCCCCCCGGGCAATCGGGGATCCTGGCCGTCGGCGCCGTGCGGCGTCAGCCCTGGGAGCACCACGGCGAGATCGCCCTGCGGCAGATGATGACCCTCAGCCTCTCGTTCGATCACCGCCTGGTCGACGGCGCAGAGGGCGCACGATTCCTCAAGGACGTCGCCGACATCCTCGAGGAGCCGGGGCGGGCGATGCTCCTCAGGTAGTTGTCGCGCGCAACGCCGCATCCGCCATCGCGATCAGCACGGTCGCGGTGGCGGAGTGCCGTCTGGCGGCGGCGCGCGTGCTGTGCGGCGTGGAGTTGATGAGACCGAAGCACGCCTGCACGCGCAGACGCAGTTCATCCTGATCGGTGCCGGTGCCGGTGCCGGTGCCGGATGCCGCGTGCAACGGTGAGAGCGCCGCCATCCACAACTCGATGTAGGCGCGCTGGAGGCGACGGACCTCGGCACGATCAGCCTCGGACAGGAACGCGACATCGCGGTCCTGCACCTGGATGACCTCGGCGTTGCCCAGGGCGAACTCGACGTGGAAGCCGATCAGCGCGCGCATCCGCTGGTCGGGGGTCGGAGACTCCTCGGAGACCTGCCGGCCACCGCGGATCAGGTCTTGGCTGACCTTGACGAGCACAGCACCCAGAAGAGCCTGCTTGCCTGCGAAGTGACGGTAGACGGCCGGCCCGGATACTCCCACGGCAGCACCGATGTCCTCGAGACTCACGCCGCTGTATCCGCGCGCTGCGAAGAGACGCGCGGCGGCGTGCAGGATCGCATCGGACCGTTCGGCCTTGGCGCGGTCTCGGGCGGTGACCGGGCTTGTCATCTCAGTTAATCCTCGCT
>JBOGEI010000029.1:0-26463 GCA_050701935.1 Microbacterium sp. | reverse complement strand
TCCAATTCTGTGACAGCGACTTGGTGGAGCTGGGGGGAATCGAACCCCCGTCCAACGCTGAGTCTCCACGCCTTCTCCGGGCGCAGTCTGTGAAGACGTTCTACTCGGCTTCGACCTTTGTCACAGACACCTAAGTCGACAAGCCCAGCCTGGGAAGAGTCCCACGTGACGTCCAGACGCCATCACGCAGCAAGATTCCTAGATGACGCCAGGATCCGTATCGGAATCACATACGGCCTGACGGACTATCGGGCTCGCTTATGCAGCGAGGGCGAAGTCGTTGCGCTTGGTTTCGGCAACTATTGTTTTGCAGAGAGCGTTTACGAGATAACTCTGCATCCTCGGCCCGCTTCTCGTGGATTCACAGGCGCTGTCGAAACCGATCAGCCCCGTGTTCCTTCTCTCGAAGGAGCCGCTGTCACACTGTGGAATTACCATCCCGAGTGCAGAACACCCGAGCATCACAGACTACAACGTTCGCGGCGGCTACGCCATTCCGCGGTCCGTCCGAGTGCTGGCGTAGAGTCGCCCCATGAGCGAAGTCACCGTCACCGTCCGCGGCGAGCACGAGGCGCGCATAGCGCCCGAACGCGCCACCATCCGCGTCGGAGTACGCGCTGAAGGCTCCGAGCGCACCACGGTGGTCGAGCAGGCGATGCGCCTCGCCGAGCCCGTCCGCAACAGCATCACCGAGCGGGTGGAGTCCGGCACCATCGTCGACTGGACCAGCAAGCGCCTTTCCGTTCGCGCAGAACGCCCTTGGAACAACGAGGGCAAGCGCCTCGCGCCGGTCTACTACGCGAGCATCGATTTCACGGCAACGTTCTCTGAGGCCTCCGACCTCTCCCTCTGGGTCTCCGACATCTCCCCCTGGGACGGAGTCGAGGTGGGCTGGGTCGACTGGCACCTCACCCCTGCGACTCGCGCCCAGGTCGAACGCGATGTCGCGGCTGAGGCTGTGAGCGTTGCCGTCACCCGTGCCAAGACGTACGCCGTCGCCCTCGGCCTGGAAGACGTGACGCCGTTGGAAATTGCCGATGTCGGTCTGATCTCCAGCGGACAGCCGGCGCCCGGAGCGCAGATGCTGAAGGCGCGCGGTGGCGTCGCGTTCGCCGCCGACACAGCTCCATCCATGGAGTACGAGCCGGAGGAGATCGTCATCTCAGCTACGGTCGAGGCACGCTTCCTCGCCCGCTGACCGGAGTCAGACTAAGGCGATGAACGGGGCGAGTTCGGCTGCGAGACGCTCCGAGACCCGCGCGTGCACGGCGGTGCCGTTCTCGCCGTGCTCGACGGAGAGAAGCATCCCGGTCTCATGGATCGCCGCCACCAGATCGCCACGATCGTACGGGATCACCGCGTGGACCTCGACAGCAGGCTTCGGAAGCGCCGCTTCCACCACCGCGCGCAACTCGGCGATGCCCTCACCCGACCGCGAAGACACGAAATGGGCCTGGGGCTGAAGCCCGCGGAGCACCAGTCTCTCGTCTTCAGAGATCAGATCGGCCTTGTTGAAGACGACGATCTCCGGCATGTCGCGGACTCCGACATCGCCGAGGACGTCGCGCACGGTCTGCAGCTGACCGGCGGGATCCGGGTGAGAACCGTCGACGACGTGGAGAACGACGTCGGCTTCGCCGACCTCCTCCAGCGTCGATCGGAAGGCCTCGACGAGCTGGGGCGGAAGGTTGCGGACGAATCCGACGGTGTCGGTCAGCGTATAGACGCGGCCGTCTTCCGTCTCCGCCCGACGGACAGTCGCATCCAGCGTCGCGAAGAGTGCGTTCTCGACGAGGACACCTGCGCTTGTGAGCGCATTGAGCAGACTCGACTTGCCGGCGTTCGTGTAGCCGGCGATCGCGACCGAGGGGATCGTGTTGCGCTTGCGCTCGGCGCGCTTCGCCTCGCGGGCCGGGCCGAAGTCACGGATCTGCCGACGCAGCAGAGCCATCTTGGTGCGGATGCGACGACGATCGAGCTCGATCTTGGTCTCACCCGGACCACGGGATCCCATACCCGCGCCGCCGGCACCGACCTGGCCACCGGCCTGACGACTCATCGAGTCACCCCAACCGCGCAGGCGAGGGAGCAGGTACTCTAGCTGGGCCAGCTCGACCTGGGCCTTGCCCTCCCTGCTCTTGGCATGCTGACTGAAGATGTCGAGGATCACGGTGGTCCGGTCGATGACTTTGACCTTGACGACATCCTCGAGCGCGCGACGCTGGCTCGGTGCGAGCTCCGTGTCGGCGATGACGGTATCGGCGCCCACTGCGGCGACGATGTCCTTGAGTTCCTGGGCCTTGCCCCGACCGAGGTAGGTCGCAGCATCCGGGTGCGGACGACGCTGGAGCACGCCGTCGAGGACGACCGCGCCGGCGGTCTCAGCCAGAGCGGCGAGTTCCCGTAGAGAATTCTCCGCGTCTTCCTGCGCACCCTGGGGGTACACGCCAACGAGGACGACGTTCTCCAGGCGCAACTGCCGGTACTCGACCTCGGTGACATCCTCGAGTTCGGTCGAGAGCCCTCCGACGCGCCGAAGCGCATGCCGGTCCTCGAGATCCCACTGCGCGCCGTCCGTACTCGTGTGCGATGCCGTCGAATCATCCTGCAGCGCCTGGGCGGCACCGAAGACGTGGACGTCCGAGCGCTTCTCCGCATTCGCGAGCACACGATCGACCGTGTGGTCGCCGGTGGAGGGGGTTGTGGTCTCCGTCATCCGTTCCTTGTCTCTGGGTTTTGTTGCGAGCCTTAACCTTAGCCCGCGCTGTCCGGTACGCTCACCGTATGGGGTCAGATCACTACTTCACTGCGGCCCCGGCAAGCCCCGAGAATCTGCGTAAGATCCGCGTATCGCTCGCAGGTCGAGAGCTGGAAGTCACCACCGCCGGTGGGGTCTTCAGCCCGGATCGTCTGGATGCCGGCACTGCAGTGCTCCTCGCCAACATGCCCCCGGTTCCCCCGGGTGGCGACCTTCTCGACCTCGGCAGCGGCTGGGGTCCTGTAACCCTGTCGATGGCCTTGGCCGCTCCCCATGCGACGGTGTGGGCCGTCGACGTGAACGAGCGTGCCCTCGACCTCGTGCGCCGCAACGCCGCATCCCTCGGGCTCACTAACGTCAACGCATCACTGCCTGACGATGTTCCCGAACACGTCTCCTTCCGCACGATCCGCTCGAACCCGCCGATCCGTGTCGGCAAGAACGAGCTCCACGGGCTTCTGGAGCGCTGGATCCCGCGCCTCGACGAGCGCAGCGATGCCTGGCTCGTCGTCCAGCGCAACCTCGGCGCCGATTCACTCCAGCGATGGATCGGGGCGACCTTTCACCCCGGCTACAGCGTCTTTCGAACCGCCACGGGCAAGGGCTACCGCATCCTCAAGGTGCGCAAGCACGGAAACCCGCCGACGGAACCGATCATCCTCGGCTGACACGCGCGCCGGTCACTCGCTCAGGCGAGATCGACTTCTCCCTGGAAGACGAGCTGTGCCGGCCCGGAGAGAGCGACATGCTCGCCATCTTCGGCGGGGAACATGCGAACGCCGAGCGTTCCCCCCGGCACCTCAACCTGCCAGTTGCTCGGAGCCTTCTCGCCCGCCCAGTAGCGAACAGCGAGCGCGGTCGCCGCAACCCCCGTACCGCAGCTGAGGGTCTCGCCGACACCGCGCTCATAGACCCGCATGCTCACGTGTCCGACTCCATCGCGCACCAGAGGCTCCCCCGGGACCACGAACTCGATGTTCGCGCCCGCAGGCAAAGCCGGCTCCAGGTCGGGAGCGCGGTGCAGCTCGACGGATGCGAGTTCGGCTTCTGAAGCGAGAGCGACGACGACGTGGGGGTTCCCGACGTCGATGCCGATTCCGGGTCGAGTGACGGAGAGGCCGTCTACACGTACGAGCGGATCATCGCCGGAGAGCTTCCAGCGGCCGAGATCGACCTGATATCCGGAAGCGCTCCGGGTCACGTCACGCACCCCCGCTCTGGTGCCGATCGGCAGAGTCGATCCGGGGTCGATGGTCGCCAGGCCTGATCGGACGAGGTAGTGAGCGAACACACGGATGCCGTTGCCGCACATCTCCGCGATGGATCCGTCGGCGTTGCGGTAATCCATGAACCACTCGGCACCCGGCTCCTCTTCGAGAGATGTCGTGCCCTCGGCGATGGCGGAAGACCTGACGACGCGAAGGATGCCATCCGCACCGATCCCGAAGTGACGATCGCACAGCACCGCGACCTGCTCGACCGTCAGGTCGAGCTCGCCATCGGGATCAGCGATGATGATGAAGTCGTTGCCCGTGCCGTGCCCCTTGGTGAATGCGACCATGAGATCAGTCTAGATATCGCAGAGGCACGCTCAGTGCCGCGTGACCAGGTACCGGCCACAGAGGAAGTTCCGATTGCGCGCCACCTCGATGAGTTCCAGGTCGAGCCGTCGCGGAAGCAGCGGGGCGCCGGAGCCGAGCGTGACCGGCGCGTACTGCACCCACACCTCGTCGAGGAGTCCGGCATCTGCGAACTGGCCTGCGAGGTCTCCGCCACCGACCACCCACAGGTCTTTCTCACCCGCGGCCGCCACCATCTCGGCATGCACGGTGCGGATGTCGGCCTGTGTCAACCGGACGTCTGCATCAACCGGAACGTCGAGCTCACGGTGCGAGAACACCCACGTGGGCTGCGCGTACCCCCAGCGTCCCTCCTCGTGGCGCATCACCCATTCGTAGGTCGAGGCCCCCATCGCCAGTGCGCCGATGTTCTTCTCGAAGGCCGTGTACGCCATCGGGCCGTCTTGATCGATGTCCTGCGTGAGCAGCCAATCCAATGAGTGCTCGTCGGTTGCGATGAACCCATCGAGACTGGATGCGGTGTAGAAGTGGGTCGCCATTCGACCAGCCTTGCACGGGCCTCCGACACCGACCGGTTCAGGATCGGAGCAGCGCCTCGGCGTCAACGGGAGCGTCTCGCCACTCCAGGTCGGGATAGCGCTTGAACCACGACACCTGGCGGCGGGCATAGCGGCGGGTGAGCGCCTGGGTCTGAGCGATGGCCTCGCTCTCGGTGAGCGCTCCGTCGAGCTGTGCGAGTGCCTGCGCGTAGCCGATGGCACGCGGAGCGGTGACACCGAGTTCGAGGCCTCGGCCCCGGAGCTCGGCGACTTCGGCGAGGAGCCCGCCCTCCCACATCTTCTCGACTCTGGCATCGAGTCGCTCGACGAGCGCGGCGCGGTCGACACGGAGACCCAGCAGACGGGTGTTCGAATGCCACAGAACCGGTTGTTCCGGAAGGGCCGCGCCGTGCGTGGCACTCCCCTGCTCCCGGACTTCGAGTGCACGGACGATACGCCGCGGGTTGCGCGGATCCACTCGCGCAGCGGCCTCGGGATCGAGCACCCGCAGGCGTTCGAGCAACTGTGCCGGCCCGTCCGTCGCGAGTTCGCGTTCGAGCCGTTCGCGGAGTTCGGGATCACGCGGCGGGAACCTGAAGTCGTACACGACGCTCGATACGTAGAGGCCCGAACCACCCACCAGGATGGCATCCCCGCCCCGGCGATGGATCTCCTCCACGGCGGCACGCGCTCTCGGCTGATACCACGCGACCGCGGCATCCTCATCGACCTCGAGATCGTCGAAGAGGTGATGCGGGATCCCACGGCGCTCCGTGATCGAGACCTTCGCAGTCCCGACATCCATTCCGCGATAGAGCTGCATCGCATCGGCGTTGACGATCTCGGCCGGATTGCCGCTCGATCGCAGCCGCTCAGCCAGATCTATCGCGAGATCGCTCTTGCCGGTGCCGGTCGCTCCGACGATCGCCCACAGACGAGGTCCGGTCACACGCCGACACGCAGAGTCGGCAGCCCGAGCGAGACGGCCTTCGGCCCGCCGTCGCTGCTCGGCGTCGGAACTGCGCACGATTCCGACTGCGAGCGATCCCATGCGTCTCCGCCGCGGGTGCGGCGGATCTCGAGTGGTGCTCCTGTGGGATCGTCGGCCAGGAGGTGGAACGGGGCGCCGTGTGTGACCGTCACGGTGACGACGTCGCCGGGGCGCGGAAGCTCCGAGCCCGGCGTCACCTCGAAGTGCACCAGCCTGTTGTCTTCGGCACGCCCTGTGAGCCGGTGGGTCTCGGTGTCCTTCTTGCCTTCGCCGGTCGAGACGAGCACTTCGATCCGGCGGCCGACCTGTTGCTGGTTCTCCTCGAGGGAGATGCGCTCCTGGAGGGCGAGCAGGCGGTTGTAGCGCGCCTGGACGATCTCCTTCGGAACCTGGTCCGGCATGGTCGCCGCAGGGGTTCCCTCCCGGATGGAGTACTGGAAAGTGAAGGCGCTCGAGAAGCGGGCCTGCTCCACCACGCGCATCGTGTCTTCGAAGTCCTCCTCGGTCTCTCCGGGGAATCCGACGATGATGTCGGTGGTGATCGCGGCGTTGGGGATGCGGGCACGAACGCGTTCGAGGATCCCGAGGAACCTCTCGCTCCGGTACGAACGCCTCATCGCCTTGAGGATGCGATCGCTCCCCGACTGCAGCGGCATGTGCAGCTGCGGCATCACGGCCGGAGTCTCGGCCATGGCGTCGATCACGTCGTCGGTGAAAGCTGCCGGATGCGGGCTCGTGAACCGGATGCGCTCCAGCCCCTCGATCTCACCCGCTGCGCGCAGCAGCTTGCCGAACGCCTGGCGATCTCCGAACTCGACTCCATAAGAGTTCACGTTCTGGCCGAGGAGCGTGACCTCGATCGCGCCGTCTTCGACCAAGAGTCTGATCTCGTTCAGGATGTCGCCGGGACGACGGTCTTTCTCCTTGCCCCGCAGACTCGGCACGATGCAGAACGTGCAGGTGTTGTTGCAGCCGACAGAGATCGAGACCCATCCGCTGTGTGCGGAGTCACGCTTGGTCGGCAACGTCGAGGGGAAGACCTCGAGCGACTCGAGGATCTCGAGTTCGGCGTCACCGTTGTGTCGCGCGCGCTCCAGCAGCCCCGGCAGGGAGCCCATGTTGTGAGTGCCGAACACCACATCGACCCAGGGGGCCTTGTCGAGGACGGCCTGCTTGTCCATCTGAGCCAGACAGCCGCCGACCGCGATCTGCATGCCGTCTTTGCGGCGCTTGACCGATGCGAGATGCCCCAACGTGCCATACAGCTTCCCGGCAGCGTTGTCGCGGACCGCGCAGGTGTTTATGATCACCACATCGGCTTCTGCACCGTCGACCGCTCGCACGTAGCCGGCGCTCTCCAAAGAACCTGAGAGCCGTTCGGAGTCGTGCACGTTCATCTGGCACCCGAAGGTGCGCACCTCGTACGATCGCTGTCGTCCGTCTTCGTCGACGGCCGCCGACGATGCGCCGATGATCGTCGGTTCGCTGCGCGGGATAGTCATGATGGATCCATTGTACGAGCCGTTGCCGAGCCCGGTGCAGCACCGTGGCTTCAGTCGGATTCGACGAAATGAACACCAGAGGTCGAACCGCCAGGGGCCGACTCCCGCAAGGCGGCCTTCGCCGCCTTCATCGACACCGCACCGTTGTATCCGCGACGTGAGAGCTGCCCCACCAAGCGCCGCAGGGCAGTGTCGTGGTCGAGGCGACTCAACGATCGGGCCTTGCTGCGGGCGAAATCGAGCGCACGCTCATCGTCATCATCGGGCAGCTCATCGAGCGCGCTGTCGATGACATCGCGCGGGATGCCTCGCTGCGCGAGCGCGCGCGACAGCGCGACTCGTCCCTGGCCTTTCCGCTGCACGCCGGAGATCACCAGAACCCCGGCCAGAGCCGCATCGTCGAGATAGCCGCGGCGACAGAAATCGTCGATGACATCGTCTATCACTCCGCCCTCGAGCCCGTTCCCCCTCAGCGCCTGCCGCGCTTCCGAGATAGACAGCGACCGACTCCGGAGCTTACGGACGAGGGACTCTTCGGCCGCGACGCGAATCTCGTCCGGCGTCGCGGTCTCCCCCTCGCCACTCTCGTCGCTCTGCATGTTTCCGAGGGCTCGAAGACGAGCAGCAGGCTTCGCAGGGTGTGAACCCCGCGAGCCCGAGCCTGCCGCAGTCCCCCGGGCAGGATGACGGTCACTGGGAGAGCCAGTGCCGATCGGTTCTACAGCTGATCTCGAACCGGACGCAGCATCCCATGTCGAACGCCAAAGCGCCCTGTCATCGGAGCCATGCGGCCCCTTATGCGCGGCTTGATCGCCGCCATCACTTGGACCGACCGGCGCCGCCGGCGCCTTCTTGGACGTGCCACCGAAGAGGGGGATGATGGGGGCGATCCGATCAGAATCGCCCCCACGAGTGTCGTTCATCAGGCCGGACGACGCTCAGCGAGCTCGTCTGCAGCAGCAGGTGCAGCGGCCGGGCCGCCGATGCCGAGCTTCTGCTTGATCTGCGTCTCGATCGCCAGCGCGATGTCGGGGTTGTTGAGCAGGAACGTTCGCGCGTTCTCCTTGCCCTGTCCCAGCTGATCGCCGTCGTAGGTGTACCAAGAGCCGGACTTCTTCACGATCGCATGCTCGACACCGAAGTCGATCAGGCTGCCTTCGCGAGAGATACCGACGCCGTAGAGGATATCGAACTCGGCCTGCTTGAACGGCGGCGCCATCTTGTTCTTCACGACCTTGACTCTGGTGCGGTTTCCGACCGCGTCAGTACCGTCCTTCAGAGTCTCGATACGACGGATGTCCATCCGGACCGAAGCGTAGAACTTCAGGGCCTTACCGCCCGCAGTGGTCTCAGGCGATCCGAAGAAGACACCGATCTTCTCACGCAGCTGGTTGATGAAGATCATGGTGGTGTTCGTCTGGCTCAGCCCACCGGTCAGCTTGCGCAGGGCCTGCGACATGAGTCGCGCCTGCAGACCCACGTGCGAGTCGCCCATCTCGCCCTCGATCTCGGCACGGGGGACGAGAGCGGCGACGGAGTCGATGACGATGAGGTCGATCGCGCCTGACCGGACGAGCATGTCGGCGATCTCGAGTGCCTGCTCACCGGTGTCGGGCTGCGACACGAGCAGCGCATCGATATCGACACCGAGCTTCGCCGCATAGTCGGGGTCGAGCGCGTGCTCGGCATCGATGAACGCGGCGATGCCACCGCCGCGCTGCGCATTCGCGATCGCATGCAGGGTCAGTGTGGTCTTACCGGAGGACTCAGGGCCGTAGATCTCGACGATTCGACCACGCGGGAGACCTCCGACGCCGAGAGCGACATCGAGGGCGATGGAGCCGGTGGGGATGACGGCCACTGGGGCGCGCTCATCGCTGCCCAGCCGCATGACCGAGCCCTTTCCGAACTGACGGTCGATCTGAGCGAGTGCAGTCTCGAGGGACTTCTCGCGGTCGGCGGGTGATGGCATGATGTGCTCCTTCTGCGCGCGTGGTGCCGCCTGTAGGCTGTCGCGGCTCTCCCGGTTGGGAGCAACTCTCCGACAAGGCGTAATGACTCTTCGGCTTGCTTTCCACCGTAGGAGAGGCCACCGACATCGACTCGGCGAACGCACCCACTGTGGAGAACAGAAGCCCTGAACCACTTGTGCAGAAGATTACGCCCGTTTCGAACAGATATTCGACGACACGCCGAACATCGATCAGCGTGTCCCGAACGTGCCGGACATCGCCACCCGACCTTCAGCGCCCCCGAGGCTCCTGTCGGCCGACACCGTGCCTACGACTGTCCGGCACGTCCATCTCTGCGCACAATGCCAGCCAGATCTGTCGCGGCGGCGTGCCATCAGCCAATGCCTCGACAGCGGTACGCCCGGCAAGAGCGGAGAGTCCGAGATCGTTCACCAGCGAAGAAGCTCGTGCTTGGAACTCCGTGTCGACGGCGCGGAGGAACTCGCTACGACGCATCGATCTCCTCGCCGCGGATCAGTGCAGCGAGAGCTGGGGCTCGATCGACGCCACGAGGTCATCGGGAACGACATCAGGAAAGACCTGGATGCCCTCGAGCACGGAGATGCGATCTCCGACCTCGCGCATGATCGTCGAGATGGGAACGTCGAGAGCATCAGCGACCGACGCGAGGATCTCGCTCGACGCTTCCTTCTGCCCGCGCTCGACCTCACTGAGGTAGCCGAGAGCAACCGACGCCTTGCTTGCGACCTGCCGGAGCGTGCGCCCCTTCTGCAGGCGGAAGTCCCTCAGCACATCGCCGATTTCCTGTCGTACAAGAATCATCGGAACCTCCTCCCCATGTGATCGTTCGAGGTTTCCCCCGATGAGACAGCCAGTCTAGTACTCCTGGCCTCCCCAGAATCTACCCCTGCACTCTGTGGTTTGAATGTGAGCACATCTCTAATAACCAGCGACTCGTCGCCACTATTCCGCGAGCACCTCGAGCAATGATCCGAGCGCCGCAGACACTGTCTGCGCACGAACCGATGCACGATCGCCACTGAAACGGAACGACCTGACACTCGAGGCATCCGGGGTCACGATCCCCACATGCACCGTGCCGACCGGCTGTCCATCAGGTGAATCCGGCCCAGCGATGCCCGTCGTCGAGATGCCGACCTCCGCTGCCTCGCCGTCGATCCCCACCACTCGGCGCACGCCGTCGGCCATCTGCACGGCCACCTGCGGGTGCACGGGACCGTGCTCGGCGAGGAGCGCAGGATCGACGCCGAGCACGGTGTTCTTGATCGGTGTCGCGTAAGCGACCACTCCCCCGCGCAGCACTGCGGAAGCTCCGGAGACCGAGACGACTTCCGCGCACAACGCTCCTCCGGTGAGGGACTCGGCTACACCCAGAGTCCAGCCCCTTCGCGCGAGGCCGGACAAGACCGCGGCGGCCGCCTCACTCACTGCTTTCGCCGGGCCCCTCGCACCTGGGCCACGATGTAGTCGATCCCACTCGCCACCGTGAGCAGCAAGACGATGAGCATCAGGATGAAGGTGATCAACGTCCAGGCATCGAGTCCGATGAGGTAGTGGAGGGGTAGCAGCGCCCAGCCGAGTGCGACCCCTTGGAACGCGGTCTTGATCTTGCCCATCCACGCAGCGGCGACGACGTGCTCGCTGGCGACCATGAGCCGATGGATCGTGATCCCCCACTCGCGCACCAGGATGATCGCGACGATCCACCAATCGACCTCGCCGAGGATAGCCAGGCCGACGAACCCTGCTCCGGTGAGCAGCTTGTCGGCAATCGGATCCCAGAGCTTTCCGAAATCGCTGACGATGTCGTACTTACGGGCGAGATAGCCATCGACCCAGTCCGTGGAGATGCCGACGATGAAGAGGATTGCGGCTGTCCAGCGAAGCGCAGGATCCGCAAGACCGTAGGTGCCACCGAGCAGCAGAAGGACGAAGAAGACGACCGCCAGCGGGATACGCGCGACGGTGATGGCGTTGGGCAGCTGCCGAGGAATCGCCATCAGTCGCGCCCCGTCAGGCCCCAGGCATCTTCGTCGCCCTCGGCTTCCACCTCGGGAAGGCCTTCGTACTGAGCGGCGATCGGGTCGTGCGGCTGAGGCATCGGCGGGACCGGAGGCGCCACAGGTGCCGATGCAGCGGGAGCAGATGCCGCGGGAGCGTCGTCTCCGCGCAGTTTCGCCATCACCTGAGGAAGCTGTTCTGCTGTGGCCAGCACGTCGCGCGCCTTGGAGCCCTCGGACGGACCGACGATCTCGCGAGACTCGAGCAGGTCCATGAGGCGGCCGGCCTTCGCGAAGCCGACCCTCAGCTTGCGCTGGAGCATGGACGTCGAGCCGAACTGCGACGACACGATGAGCTCGGCAGCCGCGAGCAGAAGCTCCAGGTCGTCGCCGATGTCCTCGTCGACTTCCTTCTTCTTGGTCGGCTCCATCGCCTCCTGGACGTCGGGACGGTAGTCCGGACGCGCCTGGCGGGTGACGTGCTTGACGACGGCGTCGATCTCCTTCTCGTCGACCCACGCTCCCTGCAGACGGAACGGCTTCGAAGAGCCCATCGGGGAGAACAGTGCGTCACCCTGCCCGATGAGCTTGTCCGCTCCGGGGCTGTCGAGGATGACACGGCTGTCGGTGACGCTGGTGACGGCGAAAGCGAGCCGAGAGGGGACGTTGGCCTTGATGAGACCGGTGACCACGTCGACGCTCGGACGTTGCGTCGCGAGCACGAGGTGGATGCCGGAGGCTCGTGCGAGCTGAGTGATACGGACGATCGAGTCCTCGACATCGCGAGGGGCCACCATCATGAGGTCGGCGAGCTCATCGACCACGACGAGGAGGTAGGGATAGGGCTTGAGAACGCGTTCGCTGCCCACGGGCAACTTGACCTCGCCGGCGCGCACGGCACGGTTGAAGTCATCGATGTGACGGAAACCGAACGACGCGAGGTCGTCGTACCGCATGTCCATCTCCTTCACGACCCACTGCAGCGCTTCGGCCGCCTTCTTCGGGTTCGTGATGATGGGCGTGATCAGGTGCGGGACACCGGCGTAGCTCGTGAGCTCGACACGCTTCGGGTCGATCAGCACCATGCGCACGTCGGCAGGACGAGCACGCATCAGCAGGCTGGTGATCATCGAGTTCACGAAGCTCGACTTACCGGAGCCGGTGGAACCCGCCACGAGCAGGTGGGGCATCTTGGCGAGGTTCGCGATGACGATGTTGCCACCGACGTCCTTGCCGACGCCGATCGTCATCGGATGCGTGCTCTTCTGCGCCGCGGGCGAGCGGAGGACGTCGCCGAGCGCGACCATCTCCTTGTCGGCGTTCGGGATCTCGATGCCGATGGCACTCTTGCCGGGGATCGGCGAGAGGATGCGGACGTCGTTCGAGGCCACGGCGTAGGCGAAGTTGTTGCTCAGCTGCAGGATCTTCTCGACCTTGACGCCGTGCCCGACCTCGACCTCGTACTGCGTGACCGTCGGGCCGCGCGAGAAGCCGGTGACCTTCGCATCGACCTTGAACTGGGACAGGACGCTCGTGATCTGCTCGATCACTTTGTCGGTCGCTTCCGAGCGCATGACCGGGGCCGGCCCCTCGACCAGGAGGCCTGGAGAAGGGAGGATGTACGGTGCCACGGGGGCCTGGGGGCCGCGGTCTCCTGGTCCTTCCGTGCCGAAACCGTCGAGACCCGGAAGCTCGGGCACCTCACCGGTGTCGGAAGCGTCATCGAGGAGTGCGGTGTTCTGCTGCTCGGCAAGCGAGTCGGCGACCGAGCGCACCTCGGACAAAACCTCGGTGGCCGCGTCATAGGGATTCTCGACGACGACGGCCTGATCATAGGCGGGCGTCGGATCGGAAGTCGTGAGCAGTGCGGTTATGTCGTCGGAGCCGAGCGTTCCCTCATCGGGATCTTCTTCACGACCGGTCTTGTTGCGCCGCCACCACGGCAAGACGTCGGGGTCGTCGACCTTGTCGGCCTCGTCGATCGTTGCAGCGTCCTTCGCGGGCTTCTCGGTGCGCTCCGCGTCGAACATCCACGCATACAGGTCGCCGAGGCGCGCGCCGATGCGATTCGGCGGCGTCTTAGTGAGGATCAGGATGCTCAGCACCACGAGGAGCGACAGCACGATGTAGGCGGGGATGTCGGTCAGATAGGTGAGGGGCTGCCCGACAAGCCACCCGAGCAGTCCGCCGGACTCACTGAGCGCAGGCATCCCCTGGTTCGGATGGGGTCGGGGACCTGCGACATGGAAGATGCCCGCGAGAGCGAGCACGAACATGCCGAAGCCGATGCCTATGCGCCCGTTGTCGTGAACCGAGGAGGGATGGCGGAACAACCAGCCGGCGAGCAGCAGAAGCAGCACCGGCATGATGAAGGCGACGCGGCCGACGAAGAGACCGACGGAGTACGCGCTGATGTTGGCCGCGACCTCATTGCCGATGAAGAACCACTCGTTGACCGCACCGAGCACGGCGAGAAGCACGAGGAAGAACGGAAAGCCGTCGCGGCGGTCGTCCTTTTCGAGAGTCTCGGGGCCGAACGCGCGGAAGAGTCCACCGACGCCGTGCGCCAGTCCGCCCCACGCCCGCACGACGACCGGGGGCTTGTCGGCCTCGTCGATGTACTTCTTGGGAGCGGGCTGGGCCTTGGGAGCCGTCTGCCGCTTGGGGCGCGACGGTGCGCTGGTCGACGCGCGCTCTGTCTTCGTGGTACTCCTGGCCATGCTCTCACGTTACGACCAACAGCCGACATCTCCGCGTAATGACGCGGCTTTCTGAGGATCCGGGACTGCTCGACTACACGGTGCGCCGCACCATCGTGTCGCGGGTCGCGCCCTCCCCCACGACGGCGAATCCCTCGGCGCGATACAGGGTGCGGGCGAAGTTGTCTCGTTCGACGCTCAAGCTGATCCGTGCGTGGCCTCCCTCGCCGGCGAGCCGCACGACTCCGCGCAGCAGCGAGCGTCCGACCCCGCGAGCCCGCCACAGCGGGTGCACCCCGATGATCAGTTCGGGTACGGCGACGGCGACGAAACCGAACCCCGGATCGTTCTGCGGCAGGACCCGATACCACGCGGCACCTACCGGGACATCGTCCTCGCCGGTCGCCACCAGCCCGTCGTCCGACAGACGCTTCCATCCCGCGAGGTAGCGTCGATGCTCTGCAGAGGTCAGCACCTCATGACGAGGACGTGCGCCTCCGGCGCGCCAGTTGGCTGCCTCGACGAGCATGTCGCCGAGGAACATCGCATCCGTCTGCGCCGCCCTGCGAAGGGAGAATCCCCTGTACATGACGCGAGCATAGGCCCCCGGTGTTACGTCGGGATGACGGAAAGCCGTGAGCGGCGAGGAGGCTCCCCCGCTGTCAGGCCTCGATGACGAGAGGAACGATCATCGGTCGGCGACGCAGGCGCTGGTTCACCCAGCGGCCGATCGTGCGCCGCACGACCTGGGAGAGCGAATGGGTGTCTCGCACTCCGTTGCCCGCAGCCTCCTTGAGCGCGGCCACGATCTTCGGTGCGACGTCGTCGAAGACCGAATCGTCTTCCGCGACCCCACGGGCGTGGATCTCGGGGCCGGAGATGATCCGACCGGTCGCAGCATCCACCACGACGATCACCGAGATGAAGCCCTCCTCGGCAAGAATTCGGCGATCCTTGAGGTCAGCGTCGGTGATCTCCCCGACCGTCGAACCGTCCACGTAGACGAAACCGAGATCCAGCTGTCCCACGACCTTCGCGACGCCATCCTTGAGGTCGATCACGGTGCCGTTGGAGGCGATGATCGTGTTCGACTCCGGGATGCCGGTGTCCTGCGCGAGCTTCGCGTTCGCGATGAGGTGACGATACTCGCCGTGGACGGGGAGCACGTTCTTGGGCTTCAGGATGTTGTAGCAGTAGATCAGTTCGCCGGCGGCGGCGTGTCCGGAGACATGCACCTTCGCGTTCGCCTTGTGCACGACGTTCGCACCGAGCTTGGTCAGGCCGTCGATCACGCGGTACACCGCGTTCTCGTTCCCCGGGATGAGGCTGGAGGCGAGGATCACGGTGTCGCCCTCGCTCACCTCGATCGCGTGATCCATGTTCGCCATGCGGCTGAGCACCGCCATCGGCTCTCCCTGCGAGCCGGTCGACATGTAGACGATCTGCTCGTCGGGCAGATCACGCGCCTTCTTGAAATCGATGAGGACGCCGTCCGGCACCTTGAGGTATCCCAGCTGCTCGGCGATGGTCATGTTGCGGACCATGCTGCGGCCGAGGAAGGCGACACGGCGTCCGTTGGCATACGCGGCGTCGATGACCTGCTGCACACGATGGACGTGGCTGGAGAAGCTGGCAACGATGACACGGCGAGGCGCCTTGGCGATCACCTGGTCGAGGACGGGACCGATCGAGCGCTCGGTCGGCGTGAAGCCGGGGACGTCCGCATTCGTCGAGTCGACGAGGAACAGGTCGACTCCCTCTTCGCCGAGACGGGCGAATGCCCGCAGGTCGGTGATGCGACCGTCGAGCGGCAACTGGTCCATCTTGAAGTCGCCGGTGGCGAGCACCATGCCGGCCGGCGTGCGGATGGCGACGGCCAAGGCGTCGGGGATCGAGTGGTTCACCGCGACGAACTCGAGGTCGAACGGGCCGACCTTCTCCTGCTGCCCCTCCTTCACCGTGAGGGTGAAGGCCTTGATGCGATGCTCCTTGAGCTTCGCCTCGACCAGTGCGAGGGTGAGGGTGGATCCGATCAGAGGGATATCGCTCTTGAGTCGGAGCAGATACGGAACCGCACCGATGTGGTCCTCGTGACCGTGCGTCAGCACGACGCCGACGATGTCGTCGAGGCGATCGCGGATCGGCTCGAAGTCAGGCAGGATCAGATCGACGCCCGGCTGGTGCTCCTCGGGGAAGAGCACGCCGCAGTCGACGATCAGGATCTTGCCCTTGTACTCGAACACCGTCATGTTGCGTCCGATCTCGCCGAGACCGCCGATCGGGATGACCCGCAGCGTTCCTTCGTCGAGCGCGGACGGTTCTGTCAGGGGAATGGACATGCTGTCTCCTCAGTCGGACACTCCACGCGTCCGTTCGTTCATGGGGACGCGACTCAGCGCGTCGTGCCGTGCACCTTCGGCAGGGCACCACCCGCAGCCGCGTTGCGGTCGGGTCGGAAGTTCGAGAAATCGGCTCCGGGGACGTTCTTGACGAGGTCGAGCTCATCCTCGATGAGCGCGGCCTCCCATTCTTCCGGGCCGACCAGGGGAAGCCGAACACGCGGGCTCGAGATTCGCCCGAGTCCGTGCAGGATGTACTTGGCCGCGACCGTGCCGGGCACATGAGTCATCACCGCACGCACGAGTGGCTCGAGGCGCTTGTGCTCAGCCGTCGCCGTGGCGAGGTCGCCCGCGTTCACGGCGTCGATGATCGTGCGGTACGGCGCAGCGGCGACGTTCGCCGTGACGCCGATGAGGCCGGTGGCGCCGATCGCGAGGTGCGGCAGCACGTTCGCGTCGTCACCGGAGAAGTACATCAGGTCGGTCTGGTTGAGCACGCGGCTCACCTCGGAGAAGTCTCCCTTTGCGTCCTTCACGGCGAGGATGTTCGGGTGCTTCGCAAGACGCAGGATCGTCTCGTACTTGATCGGCACACCGGTGCGGCCCGGGATGTCATAGAGGATCACCGGCAGGTCGGTCGCATCGGCGACAAGACGGAAGTGCGTGAGGATACCGGCCTGCGTCGGCTTGTTGTAGTAGGGCGTGACGATCATGATCCCGTCGGCGCCGGCCTTCTCGCTGGCCTTGTACAGCTCGATCGCGTGAGCGGTCTCATTGGAACCGCCACCGGTGATGATCTTGGCCCGGCCGGCCGAGACCGACTTGCCGACCTCGACGAGCTTGAGCTTCTCGGGGTCGGTCAGCGTTGAGGTCTCGCCGGTCGTTCCCGTCACGACGATGCCGTCAGCTCCTGCGCTGATCACGTCATCGATGTGCTTCTCGACGGCGGGCCAATCGACTTCACCGTCGGCCGTCATCGGAGTGACGAGCGCGACGAGAACCTGTCCGAAAGGGTTGCCCGAGTGCGTCATGCACCCAGCGTATCGGTTCGAATGCCGCTCATGCTGACCCACAGCGGCACGGAGGAGACTTCCGCGACGGCGGTCGATCGTGGGGTCCCCTCGGCCCGGCCTCTACGCTCGACACATGGGATGGGTGACGCGAGGATCAGAGACGAAGTACGAGAATGCCTGGATCAGGGTGCGTGAAGATCGTGTCACCGGCCCTGGCGGAGACGACGGCATCTACGGCGTCGTCACGATGCGGCAGCCGGCGGTGTTCGTCGTCGCACTCGACGACGAGGACCGGATGTGTCTCGTCACGATCGACCGGTACACGGTCGGGAGGTCCACGGAGATCCCCGCCGGAGGTAGCGACGGAGAAGATCCGCTGGAGGCGGCGCGGCGTGAGCTCCGCGAGGAGACAGGGTTCGAGGCGGAGGACTGGACCGCCCTCGGCAGAATGAATGCCCTGAACGGTGTGGCCGACGCGATCGAGTTCGTCTTCCTCGCGCGTGTGCTCCGACGGGCCGCAGCCCACGAAGAAGCTGCCCGGACGCAAGCGGAAGAGGGTATCCAGGCGGTCTCATGGATACCGTTCGACGAGGTGCTGGCCATGATCGCCACAGGCACCATCACCGACGGGGAGACGATAGCCGCCATCGCCAAAGCAGGTATTCTGCTCGGCCGGTTTCGTTGACCTCGAAAGGGCGGAGCCGGCCGGATCAGACGCGGCCGCGACGCGCGACGCCCGAGGTGAGTGAAGTCGGAAGGATCCGTGTCAGAGCGACAATCGCCTTGTACCGCAGCGACGGCACCGAGACCGATCTGCCGCGGGCGGCATCGCGCAGACCGACGCGGACGACGTCTCTCGCGTTCAACCACATGATGCCGGGAACGCCCTCCTCGCCCACCGCCAGCCCCATGCGCTCGTGGAAAGACGTGTGAGTGAAGCCGGGGCACAATGCGGTGACGGAGACGCCGTCGCGGGCGTACTCGGCATTGGCCCAGCGGCTGAAGCCGATGAGCCAGGCCTTGCAGGCGGAGTATGTCGACCGGGAGATGAAGCCGGCGACGGAGGCCACATTGATGATGCGACCGCCGCGACCGCGCATGGATTGCAACGCGGCGTGCATGAGACGCATCGATGCCTCCACGTGCACACGGAGATGACGTACTTCATCGTCGATGTCGTTGTCGGCGAACTGCAGCGGAAGACCGAACCCGGCGTTGTTCACCAGAAGGTCGACGGGGTCTGCCGTGTCGCGCAGCCGCTCGGCGACCTTCTCGACTCCTGCTTCATCCGCCAGGTCGGCCGGGATGATCTCGACCGCGACGCCGTACTCGCTCCGCAACTCCGCACCCAGCGTCGCGAGCGCGTCCTCGGATCTGGCCACGAGGACGAGATCAGCACGACGCCGCGCGAGCTGGCGAGCGAATTCTGCGCCCAGTCCCGCGCTGGCTCCGGTGATCAGTGCGGTGGGCATCAGCGCTCGTATCCGAGGAAACGGTAGCGGACACCCGTGCGTGAGGTCTGCCATTCCCCCTCGTCGACGAGTCGCCATCCGGCCTTGGCCGGTGCGTAGGCATCGCCGGCAACCTCGAGGTCGAGTTCGGTGACTTCCAGCCGATCAGCATCGCCGATCACCTGTCGGAAGATCTCCGCGCCGCCGATGATCCACACCCTGTCGAGTCCGCGCACAGCCTCGGCGACGGTTGCCGCCCGGTGCGCGCCCTCTTCGGACCAGTCCTGCTGTCGCGTCACGACGATGTTGTCGCGGCCGGCAAGCGGCCGGAAACGCTCCGGCAACGAATCCCAGGTCTTGCGCCCCATCACGACGGGAGCGCCGAGGGTGACCTCCTTGAAATGAGCAAGGTCTTCCGGCACGTGCCAGGGCATCCCGCCTTCGGCACCGATCACGCCGCCGTGAGCCTCAGCCCAGATCAAGCCCACCCAGGTCATACCGCCACCGCCGCCCTGATCGGAGCGTGATGCTGATAGTCCTCCACGACGAAGTCCTCGTAGCGATAGTCGAAGATCGACTCGGGCTTCCGCGCGAAACGCAGCGTCGGGTACTCGTACGCCTCGCGGCTGAGCTGCTCGCGCACCTGCTCCACGTGGTTGTCGTAGACATGGCAGTCGCCGCCCGTCCAGACGAAGTCACCTGGTTCGAGGCCGACCTGCTGGGCGATCATCATCGTGAGCAGCGCGTAGGAGGCGATGTTGAACGGCACACCGAGGAACATGTCGGCGCTTCGCTGATAGAGCTGGCACGAGAGCTTGCCGTCGGCGACATAGAACTGGAACAGGGCGTGACAGGGGGCGAGCGCCATGTCGGGGATGTCGGCCGGGTTCCACGCCGACACGATGAGCCGTCGGGAATCGGGCGAGCGACGGATCTGCTCGACGACCTCTGACAGCTGGTCGATGCTCCCGCCGTCAGGCTTCGGCCACGACCGCCACTGAACCCCGTACACAGGCCCGAGATCGCCGGACTCGTCGGCCCACTCATCCCAGATCGTGACGCCGTTCTCACGAAGCCACCCCACGTTGGAGTCGCCCTGCAGGAACCAGAGGAGCTCGTACGCGATCGACTTGAAGTGCACGCGCTTGGTGGTGATGAGCGGGAACCCCTTCGACAGGTCGAAGCGGATCTGCCGACCGAAGACGCTCGTGGTACCCGTCCCTGTGCGATCGGACTTGTGCGTGCCGGTCTCCAGCACGTCACGGAGCAGGTCTTCATAAGGAGTCGGGACGGCTGCGCTCATGACAGCCACGATACCTTCCCCCACCCCCGACAGGGGCGATGCCCCTCCCGCGCGGATCGGTTCGTCATGGTCGGAAACATCGGCCCTCGCTCCCCCTCGGTCGACGTACTCTCGTCCCATGCCGCCCGCACTCGCCCTCGGGATCGCCGCCGCACTCCTCGTGCTCGCGACGGTCATCGGGATCGTCCTGCGCCGACGCGACGGAAGACGGCGCTCCGGCGGCACGCTCCGGTTCGACCCGGCGGATGCTTCGACAGGGCTCGGTTCGCATGCGACCCTCGTGCAGTTCAGCACCGAGATGTGCGCACGTTGCCCGCAGGTGCGGCGCCTGCTCGGCGCGTATGCGGCGGACCACGAAGGGCTCCGTCACGTGGAGGTGGATCTCACTCACCGTCCGGATCTCTCGGCACGCTACAAGGTGCTGCAGACCCCGACGACCTTCATCGTCGACGCCTCGGGCGCTGTCCTCGCGCGATTCCACGGTGTTCCGCATCGACACGCCCTCACCGAAGCCCTCGCCACCGTCTGAGCGGAAAGACAGGACCACCATGAGTACTCCCTCCGGCATCGATCCGCGCGGCCCACGCTTCGCGGCCACCATCACCGCCGTCCTGCTGCTGGTCGCGACCTTCCTGGCGCTGATCGGGATCTCGACGGCGCAGGCCAGCACCGCCTCGTTCGGCTGGTTCGCGTATCAACCTCTGGCAGGTGCCTCGTTCACGCCAACTGGTTGGGAGATCTCATCGGCATCGGTCGCACAGCGCGCCCTGGATCCGGGCTTCCTGTTGTCAGTCGTCATCGCGCTGTTGTTCCTCTGGGGCGTCCTCTCCCCGCGGACAGCACCGTGGGGCACGGTGTTCCGTACCATCGTGCGCCCACGCCTCACTCCGCCGACCGAGCTCGAGGATCCACGTCCGCCACGCTTCTCGCAGGGCGTCGGACTCTTCGTCGTCGGAGTCGGGCTCGTCCTGCATCTCCTCGGGGTTCCGTGGGCCCTCCCGATCGCCACGGCGGCCGCGTTCGTGGCGGCCTTCCTCAACGCCGCATTCGCGTTCTGCCTGGGTTGCCAGCTCTATCTCCTGCTGCAGCGCGCCGGAGTCGTCGGACGCGAGGCCCCCGCGTCTTGAGCACGGTTCCCCGGCGGCGGGCCGCTCGCTAGGCTGGCCACGAGTCGCCGCTGCACCCGCAGAGCGAGAACCGGAGGAATCATGCCCGTCACCAGCGAAGCCGCCAGCACCTGGACCGGATCGCTCATGGAGGGATCCGGCACCGTCGCGTTCTCGTCCTCGAAACTCGGCACCTTCCCGATCGATTGGAAGGCTCGCAGCGAAGGCAGCGACACGATGACCACGCCGGAAGAGCTCATCGCTGCTGCCCACGCATCCTGCTTCAGCATGGCGCTCTCGCACGCGCTCGCCGAGAACGGCACCCCTCCGGAGCGGGTCAACACGACCGCGTCGGTCACGTTCAAGCCTGGCGTCGGCATCACCGGCAGCCACCTCAACGTCAACGCGACCGTTCCGAACCTGACGCCCGAGGCATTCCAGGAGATCGCGAACGGCGCCAAGACCGGCTGCCCGGTCTCGCAGGCGCTCGCCGGAATCGAGATCACCCTCGAGGCGACACTCGCCTGAGCGCTTCGTCAGGGTCGGCGCGGCGCGAGACGGATGGCCTCGCGGATGCTGGCCCTGGCATCCTTGCGGCGGCCCGCCGCATCTTGCACCACGCCCAGCCTGTAGCGCGCGCGCCAGTCGTCTCCTGCCGCGTCCGCTTCAGCGGTGTACCGCGCGATGAGCGGATCCGCGTCGGCGCGGGCGATCCTTCCGCTGGGCGTCAACTCGGTCTCGACCGGCGGCATCCCGCCTTCCGCGTCGAGGAGGCGCCCCAGGCGGTCGGCGCCGAAGCCGAACATCATTTCCCGGATGAGCGCCCAGGCTCCAATCGGCGCCAGCACGACGAGGGTGATCCCCATGCCGATCGACACGGGCGTGCCGACCGAGATGAACATCACGGCGAGCCAGATCGCCACCGCCAGATAGACCAGAAGCGCCGCGGCCATCAGCGCGACGCCGATGCGCGACATCACGACCGGATGCCGATGTCGATCATGTGCTCGAGACCCACGAACACACCGGTCGCCTGCAACGCGAACGGCACCGAGAGCCGGATGCCGGGAGCATAGGCGAGCGCGGAGTCGGTCGTGTCGTGCGTGAACGTCAGCGATTCACCGGGCCCCGAGAGGATGACCTCCTGCTTGGCCACGACACCGGGACGACGCAGAGAGTGAATCGGAACGCTGCCGACCTGCTGGCCGCGGGCGCGCTGGTCCGCGTGCGGCGCACTGACGGGCCCCTGCTCCGCACGGGCAGCCGCGATCAGCTCCGCCGTGCGAACCGCGGTCCCGCTGGGAGAGTCGATCTTGGTCTCGCGGTGCGCTTCGATGATCTCAGCGGAGCCGAAGAATGGTGCCGCCGCCGCCGCCAGCGCAGACCCGAGAACGGAGCCGAGCGAGAAGTTGGGGATGAAGACCGCACCGGTACCCGCCGCCTCGACGAGAGGCCGCACCAGAGCGATCCGCTCCGCCGACCACCCCGACGTCGCGACCAGCACATTGATGCCGCGTTCCACGGCGGCGCGGACGACCTCGATGCTCACCTGAGGAGTCGATGCGTCGACCACCAGGTCGGCGCCTTCGAGTTCGGAGAGGTCGCTCGACGAGGTCAGCACACGGGTCACCTCGAACCCCTCGAGCTCATCGATCACCGCCCCGATGATCGTGCCGAGCTTCCCGGTTCCGCCGACGAGTGCTACCTGCGTAGTCATGCCTCCAGTCTATTTCGCGGGCGACGGAGTCCGGCCCGGGGCGCGCGGGGCCGAACGGCAGGTCGTGGTAGCGTTCCGAAGTCGCGATCCATCGTCAGGAGGTGAGACCCATGAACGCAGCAACCCGCACGGGTGCTCCCTCCCTTCCGACGTTCACGCGGCCCCGGTAGTCGAGGTACGGAGTCCCGTCACGCATTCGCGAGAGGCACTCCCATGAACACCACCACCTCACCCTCTTCTTCCCCTCGGACACGACGGGTGCCGCAGCGTGCGCTCGTCCTCGGCGGAGGAGGTTCCGCCGGCAACGCCTGGCTGATCGGCGTCATCGCCGGTCTCGCCGATGCCGGAATCGACGTGACGACGGTCGACGTCATCATCGGCACGTCCGCCGGAGCGACCGCTGCCGCCCAGATCACCGGGGCTCCCCCTGCCCGGCTGCTCGATGACATCGTCACCGGCGAAGAGGCGCCGCCGGTATCCACTGCGCACCGACCGGGACGTGGCATGACGGGATCGGCGACCGCGCACCTGGATCGGACTCAACAGATCATCGATGGCTCCTCCGATACCGCCGACATGCGTCGCCGGATGGGGGCGGCGGCGATCGAGCTGGCAGCCTCCGCGGACGATGCCGGTCCACGCTGGCGCGCGACCGTCGCTGCGCGTCTGCCCCGACCGTACTGGCCGGAGCAACGGATCCTCCTCACTGCTGTGGACGCCTCCACCGGTGAGCCTCACGTGTTCGACCGTCGCAGCGGCGTCGAACTGGTCGACGCCGTCGCTGCGAGCTGTGCCGGCGGCTTCGCCTACCGGATCGGAGGTCGCCGATACATCGACGGAGGCTACAGAACCAATGCCGACAACGCCGACCTGGCCGCCGACTTCGCGAACGTGCTCGTGCTCTCCCCCTTCAGCGGAGCATCACGCACACCCGCGTCCTGGGGCACCCATCTGTCGGCGCAGGTCGACGAGCTGCGCTCCCGGGGAAGCGCGGTGGAGACCATCTTCCCCGACGACCAATCTCGTGCGGGGTTCGGTGACAACGTGATGGATCCGGCCAGTCGTCGACCCGCCGCGCTGGCCGGCTTCGCCCAGGGCCGGCGGGCCGCCGAATCGCTCGCGCCGCTCTGGGGATGACTCAGACCAGAAGCGCGTCGGGGATTCCGGTGCGGAGCTCCACCGGAAGGTGGCCGGTGTCGTTGTGGGTGAGAAGCGTCCACGGACGCCCCTGCTTCTGAGCGATGACCGTCAGCCCGCAGTGCGACTGGTTCAGGGTCATCCACCGCCACTCCGGAGCGGCGAGCACCTCGCGGACGAACCAGGAGATGACGAAGTTGTGCGTGATGAGCACCTCGTGCACGTCACCGGTCTTGCGCACCAGGAACTCGTTGACGGCGTCGGACATCTGCGCCCGACCTGCTTCGATCTCGGCCTCGGTGACGGAGCCGAAGAACGGCTCGAACACCGAGGGCGTCTCTTCGGTCATCCCGGTGGGGACGCAGTCGAACAGCAGCGCGGTGGGTTCCGGATCGACGGACGGCAGACGAGCTGCGATCGCCCGGGCGGTCTCGTTGGCACGCAGCAACGGCGAATGCCACACTGCGTCGAGCGGGAGCCCCGAGAGCCGGTCGGCGATCAGCTCGGCCTGACGCTGCCCTCGTGGAGAGAGGGGTCCGTCGGCGAGACCATGCTCCGCGTCCTGATGTTCACCGTGTCTGACCAGATATATGTAATGCGTCACAACTCGCTCGCTTCATCGCCAGCATCCGCCGGGCTTCCCTTCCCACCCTATGTCACGGCGAGAAAGTTGCTCAGTTGCCTGCCCGGGTAAGCTCTGCGACCTGGCTTCGGGAGAGCGAGACACCCGCTCCCTGCATCAGCTCGTCGACGTGATCGGTCGCGAACGCGTTCACGATGGGCGCTGCGACCGTGCGCTGAGCGAGCAGCCAGGCCACGGAGACGGCGGCCACGGGAACCGCGAGTTCCTCGGCGACCTGATCCAGTGCGCGAAGGATCTTGATCCCGCGCCTGTTCAGGTGACCGCGCAACTGCTCGCCGCGAACGCCGCGCGACGTGAGCGCCTTGTTGCGGTGCCGCCCGGAAAGGAACCCGTGCTCGAGCGCGTGCGAAGGCGTGACCGCCAGGTGCTGCGCGCCGGCCACGAGACGAAGGTCACCCTCGAAGGGCTGGCGTCTGATGAGGTTGTACGGCGTGTCGATCACCTGGATACGCGGGTAGCCAGCCGCGGCGAGGATGCGCGCTTCGACGAGACGCTCGGGGGCGAAACCGAATGCTCCCAGCGCTCCGATCTTGCCCGCGTCGGTGAGCCATTCGACCGTCGCCAGCGTGTCTTCGAGGTTCGTCGTCGCATCGAGGGTGGCGTCGAGGTACAGGACGTCGATGCGGTCGACATCGAGCCTCGTCAATGACCCCTCCACCGCACGGACGAGGTTCACGGATCCGAGACCCGGGTTGTCGGCATGGGCTCCGATGCGCACGCTCAGAAGCGCGCGATCGCGACGACCGCGGGAACGCAACCACTGCCCGATGATGTGCTCGCTGCGCCCTCCGGAGAATCCGTCGGCCGTGTGGATGGCGTTGCCGCCGAACTCCACGTAGCGGTCGAGGATGCCGTGGCTGGTCTCGAGGTCGACGTTCCACCCGAACTCCGCAGCACCCAGCATCAACGGGAACGTCTCGAAGCCGGTCTCGCCGAGGGAGACGCGGATGGTCTCTCCTATTCCAGGTCCGACGATCGGGATGGGCGCGGACGGATGCTCCGCACCCTCGTGCTGGGCGCGTTCTGCGGACGCTCCTGCGCCTACGCTGAACAACCGCATACTCTCTCACCCCCGCGTCGGTCGGTGCGTACCGACCTGCGTACCTGCTGAATCTTGCACCCCCCGGTGCGTACTTCGAGGGTAAGCGACATCTGCGAACGTCCCGACCATTCCAGGGAACGGCGCGGAAACGTGCGATAACGATTCGGTCACATCGAAGACGACAGAACCCGGACCCGTCCTGTGCGGACGGGCCCGGGTTCCGGATGAGGCGTCGCGCTTACTCGGCCGCAGCGTCCTCTGCCGGAGCGGCGTCGGCAGCGGGCGCGTCGTCGAGAACCGGCTCGAGGGACAGCTTGCCGCGGTCGTCGATCTTCGTGATCTTCACGAGGATCTTCTGGCCGACCGAGAGGACGTCATCGACGTTCTCCACACGCTTGCCACCGGCGAGCTTGCGCACCTCGGTGACGTGCAGCAGGCCATCCTTGCCCGGGAGCAGCGAGACGAACGCACCGAAGGTGGCGATCTTCACGACGGTGCCGAGGAACTGCTCCCCGACCTCCGGGTTGGTGGGGTTGGCGATCGCATTGACCTGGGCGCGGGCGGCCTCGGCCGAGGGGCCGTCGGTCGCGCCGATGTAGACGGTGCCGTCCTCCTCGATGGAGATCTGCGCACCGGTCTCGTCCTGGAT
>JBOGEI010000028.1:0-26540 GCA_050701935.1 Microbacterium sp. | reverse complement strand
GTCATGGAGTTCGTGCCGATCGTCTCCAAATGTGCCGCGACATCGGCAGCGTCAATCCGAACGTTTTTCGGAGCATCTGGATCGATCGCGGGGTGGACGACCAGCACCCTGGATATCTGCGCTCCCTGGAGGAACCCGGGTTCGGTGACCAGGACCGCGTCAACGGCACGGAGGTCGTGGGCAAAGAAGTTCCAGAGCGCCTCTCTGACCTCAACCGAGCTACGGAGCGTACCGATGTGGCAGTGCCAGTACACGGGGTTACCGCGCTGCGCAGCCCATGACGCAAGCCCAAGGGTCTGCGGGTCGTGCAGCACCAGAATGTCGTCCTGACGAATCTCGGACTCAATCAGCACCGAGACGTCCTCAAGAACGTCGCGGTATTCTTTTGCGCCATCTTCGAGGAGACTCGGATCCTCGCGGCCGTGAAAGAGGTGGTGCAGGCCCTTCGTGACGGCGAAGAACTCGTCGGAAGCGTCGATCACCATCCACCCGGTGGGATGGCCACGGAACTCGTCGTGCCGCGTGACATTGTCCAGAATCTCAGCGACGCCGCCGCCGCGGTCACTGGTGTTGATGTGGATCAACCGCCTCCCGACACCTGCAACCGGCTCGCGCATCCACCTGACCCCCGTGGGAGACGTCATCGGATGCGCGCTTCCGGGGAGAATGCCGCAATCCCGCTGACGCCCACGAGATCGAAGAAGTCTCCGATGCGGGTGAGCCCCTCGGTGGCGTCGCTCCGGTAGGCCCCAACCACGATCACCCGCGCACCTGAACGCAGCCCGGCGGTGATCCCAGGACCTGCGTCTTCGAAGACGACGCATTCGGCGGGAGGACGCCGCAGCGCCTGCGCCGCGCGGAGATACCCTTCGGGCGATGGCTTCCCGTGCACGACGTCATCGGAGGCGATCAAGACCTCAGGGATCGGCAACCCTGCGGTCGTCATCCGAACCGTTGCCACCGTCCTCGTGGCGGAGGTGACGACTGCCCATCGGTCCGCGGCCAGACCATTCAAGTACTCTCGTGCGCCGGGGAGCGCTCGGATGCCCTCTGTCTCGGTGGCTTCGGCCGCGGCGACAGCTTCAACCTCTGCATCGACATCAAGACCTGACGGGAGGAAGTGAGTAACAGTCGCTCGCGTTGGACGTCCGTGAGCGAAGGCAAGCACAGCATCTACATCGCAACTGTGACGGTACGCGAATTGGCCCCAGATCTTCTCGACAAGAGGAGTGGAGTCCAGAAGGGTCCCATCCATGTCGAAAAGCAAAGCGGGCTTGAGTTGGTCGGCGTTCATTCGGCGCTCCCGTTATCGTCGATCAGGTTGGTGAGTGCGGCGAGGTCCGCGCGGATTTGCGCTTCGCCGTGGTCGCGGTGGTCGGTCTCGACGACGAAGCCGTCCACGATCCGTGTGCGAAGCAGCGCTTCGACCGCAGGTCCGAGCGGTACCCGACCGCACCCAAGCGCGATGTCGCCCGCCGGACCGCTTCGGTGATCCTTGATATGTGCCTCGGAATGGAGGACCGGGGTCGCTTCCGCGAGATAGGCCTGCCAATCGATGCGGTGCTCGTGGAGATTGCCGATATCGAACAACACGCGCACCCCCGCGGCGTGAACGGCCTCACGAAGGGTGATGAGTTTCGCCGGTTCCAGAACGTTCTCGTGAACGACGACGAGCTCCGCGGTCGCGGCGAGTTGTGCAATGCGAACGAGAAATGCTGCAGTGGCCGTCGCGTCATGCGACGTGCGTATCGCGCTGCGCCGGAAGGCAGGTATCAATACCGCAGGGGCGTCCAAGGCGACTGCGGCGTCGATCGCCTTCCGAGTGAGTGCACCGATTGCCATCTGGTCCTGACGATCGGCGGACGTGACACCGAGGTCGTTGAGCGCATTGACTGCCACTGCGGTGATGGCGATACCCTCGCTGTCGGCCTGACTTCTCAACTGCCGGGTCGTTGAAGGCGTGAGTTCGTATGCCCGCCTGTTCCCGCCATAGTCGATCTGCAGTCGACGCGCACCCACTCGCGCGGCGAGCGACGGGCTGTCTTGCAGGCGGCCAGGCAACCGCCACGAAACGAGACCGACTGCGGCGTTCACAGCGCACGGCTCTGCGACGGCGGCGACTGCACCGATGCGAGTGTATGCCAGGTGCCGTCCGGTCGGACGACCAGCGCTTGACCATCGTCGGAGCTGCCCCTGGTCCGGCCAAGATGTTCGGAGACCGCCTCGAAGGCAGCGGGAGAGGCGTAGCCCGAGTAGTCGAAGTCCGTGGCGCGACGCATTCGAATGCCCGGAGAGTCGACCATTCCCTGCGGGAGGACCTCGACGATGCGTAAATGGGCGGCATCGTATTCCTGTCGGATCGACGCAAGCATGGCTGAGGCGGCCGCCTTCACCGCAGCGTAACCGCTGCGCCCGGGTCCGGCGTTGTAGACGACCTCCGAGGACACCCCGATGATGAGCCCAGGCGGTGCGGCGATGAGGCTCGGGACGCACGTTTGCAGCGCGAGCCACAGCGAGTTCATCATCACGTTGACCTGACTGACCCACTCCGCGTTGGGAGTGTCGACGAGCTTCCTCCGGCTACGCCCATACACCGCCGGGGAGAAGCACAGCACGGAGATCCCATCGTCAGCAACGGCCGCGAGCGCCTGCTGTGTCCGTCGGGAATCGTTCAAGTCGACCTCGGTCCACCCAGCGTGAGTGACTTGTGGTCGCGTCCGGCTGAGCACGTGCACGTCATAGCCGGCACTTGTAAGCCCCGTGGCAATCCCGCTGCCGACGCCCGTGGAACCACCGATGACGAGCGCTCGCTGCGCTCCGCCTGTCGAATGTACGTTCATGCGGTGGTTCCGTCTCTGAAGTCGATGACGAGCTTGAGGATGCGGCGGCCGGCAAGTACACGCGCACCGCCGGCAGCCATGCCGTTGAGCGCACCGACCGCCTCCGTCGGAGTTGCCACGTGTGTGATGAGGTCCTTTACTTCATCGCCACGGGCGAGCAAGAGTTCCGCGGCATCACGGAAGTGCTCGTGGGAAACCCCCCGGTGTCCAGTGATCTGTACCCGCCGGGGTGCGTCTGGGACGCCCACCTCAAGGTTGAACATGTTCGGCTTGCTCGGACGCCCGCACACATTCTGTGCACGCACCCGAGCCGCGCACTGCAGGATCGGATCCGGACCAGGATCGATGCCGCCGATGATATCGATCACCGACCCGTCCCCCGCATTTTCCAACGCGATACTCACACACGTGGCAGTGGAATCCCGCGGGGTGGCGATCACTACTCCGGTTCGCCCTCGCATCCCCCGGAGCACGTGGGCACGCGCGCGCTCGTCCTCGATGTCGAGCCGCCCGGCGAGTACGACGGCACTCGAGTCGAGGTGAAGTGAATCCAACCAGGCGACGAGACGACCGACCACACCGTCGCCGAGCACTACCACCCGCTCGACCTGCGCGTCCCTCAGGATCGACCAGCTGTAGATCGCGCACGCGAGAGGCTCCACGAGCACCGCAAGGACGGGGTCGAGGTTTTCAGGGAGTGGCATCACTTGTCCCAGCTCGACCGCGTGCTCGGTGACGAGCAGATGGGAGGACCACACCCCGTCGACGGAGTGCCCCAGCAGGAACCCCGAGTCTGTCGACGAGGTCGGATTGACTGCGACTCGGTCACCTTCCGCATAGCGCCCGGCCCATCGCTGCCCCACCCCGAGAACGGTGCAGCAGGCCTCGTGTCCCAGAACAGTCGCTGCTTCCGACCGCATCCCCTTCACGATCTGGATGTCGGTCCCGCATACCCCTGCGGTCTCGATGCCCAGAAGCAGCTCGCCGGGTGCAAGCGCAGGCACAGGTCGGACGACCTCGATGAACTGGTTCCCCGGGGTTCTTTCGATCGACAGCGCTGCGGCGGGCGACATCACTGGATCCACGTCGCACGCCGAGCGTCAGCGCCGGCGAGGATCGCCGCCCCAACCAGAGGCGAGGTCTCTTGGGGAGACCGTGCAAGGACGATCACCGACTCGAGCCAAGCAGGGTGACTGCTCGACGTGTGATAGACGCCGCGGTGTCGCATTCGCCGCAGCACGGCGCGGCGATAGTGCACCCCGATGGATTCGATAACCCCACCCGCCATCACGATGCGCTCGATATCGGGCTGGGTTGTCAGCAGGTATGTGAAGACGTCCGCGATCGGATTGACCGCTTCGCGGAGCACGCTATGAGCAAAGGGATCATCGGCGTCCAGTGCTGCCGCGAAGGTGCGCTCGAACTCCTCCGGAGACAGAACGACTGCACTCACGGCCAGAACATCTGGATCGGCGCGCATCGCGATCGCACCGGCGACCGCGCGTATCCCCGGGCCACTCGCGAACGCCGCGACGTGGTCCGACACCCCGCACGCGCACTCCAGGTGCAGATCGTTCGTCACGGCAGGAAGATGCCCGATCTCCCCCTGCAGACCAGCTGGGTCAGTCGGCATGATCCGCGAGCTCGGGTCATCGTAGCGAGCAGCAATTCCGGAGCTGACAGTCACCACCGCGATCTTGGAGGCGTCGAGCTCGGAATGCACCGCGCGATAGGACGCGAGCATTGCGGTGACGTCGTTCTTCACGACCCATTGAACGTTCGGGACCCGCGCGTTGAGCCGTGCACTGATGGGAACGTCCGTCGCGGAGTCCCCCCACAGCGGTGCGGATCCGTAGACCACACCACGATCATGGTCGAGTGCGGCGCCCAAGCTGATGGCAACCTTCGATCCCTTCGTAGCCGGCGCCATGCTGACGATCAAGTCGACCAGTTGGTCAATCAACTGATCCGCGGGTGTCTCAGGGTGGTTGGTCCGACTCGGCGTCCGAACCATCCTGATCGGCTCTTCGGCGGACAACGGCCAGCAAGAAGCTCGAGTCCACGTGCCGCCTATGTCAAGAACGAAACTCGCACCCTCCGAGTCTGCCTTCGTCCCGGAGGCCGGATTGATGGGCGCGAGCGGGTCAGCCACGAGCCAGTCCTTGCTCCATCCCGAGCGACATTTCCAGCTCGGATCCTTCCAGCGCCTGACCCATTGCGCGGGTGCTCGCCACCGCAACAGCGACCTCTTCCGACGTCAGATCATTCACGAAAGTTGCGCGGCCGATCCCCGTCAATAGTGGAACTCGCTGCAGACCATCTCGGTGCTTGATGGTGTCGTCGAGTGCCTGCTCCAGCAGATTCGCCTCGAACATTCGATTGGTCAGCGGGAGCCCCAAGCGAAAGAGCAGATTGAAAACCCGCCGCGCCTCGAACTCGGTGAGCAGGCCACGCCGCAGAGAGAGTTCTACGCACAGCGCCATGTCGACGGCGACCGCCTCGCCATGAAGAAGCGGCGGGTCTGCGATGAGCTCAAGAGACGGACTGAATGTGTGCCCGAAGTCCACGATGCGCTCAAGGTCCGTTTCGTGCAGGTTGGGCTCGAGCTCCGAGAGCATCCCCCCGATCGCACGAGTAAGAATTTCCTCGTGCGTATCGACCGCCGTCAGTGCGTAACTCGCATTCCGGAGCGGGTCCGCTGCGGATTCCAGCAGGCTCAGGAGCTCAGCGTCCTTGACAAGCGCGATCTTGACAATCTCGGCGAGACCGTTGCGGATGTGGCGCGGGGGCAGAGATGCAAGAAATAGCGGGTCCACCAGTGTTGCAGTCGGGGCGAAATAGGTTCCGAGCCGGTTCTTGTGCTTCCCTCGATTCACTCCCGTTTTCACACCCACACCGGCATCGACCAGACCGATGAGAGTCGTTGGTACCCGCACGTACGGCACACCACGGCGGAACAGGTTGGCAGCGAGACCGACGACGTCCATGACCACTCCACCTCCGAAGACGACGACGGTCTCAGAGCGGCGGAGCAGGCCGGCATCTGCCATCGCATCGGCAACTGCGACGACCGATGAGAGCTCCTTGGTGTGTTCCTCAGCTGGCACCACGATTACGGATACCGGAATCCCATGGTGTGCAAAGTATGCACGGATCAAAGACCCGTAAAGCTCTTCGACTGTGTGGTCGACTACGGCGAGGACCCTGCCTCCGCACCGCACCGCGAGGGCCCTATTGTCTGGCTCGAGGACATTTTCGACCATCTCGACGTCGTACTCGATGCGATGGTCTGCGCTCACTCGCCAGCGTGCTCGACTCGGCGATGATTCACCATCGATTTCGGACTTGAAAATCTCGACCATTGCGTCCCCCTCGTGCGATGAGGCGCATGCGAAGTCGGTCCACAGAATGGGCTCTGACCAGCACCGCGCCCATGCGTGTGTATCGTCACACGTGAGTGTAGGCGGCGGAGTGTTGCCGTGCAAGAGGTCGGCGAAAATGCGCCGTCACGGCGCGGCCGGACAACGTCGACTTCTCGGCGAGACGTGCGGAAACCTCGAGCTCAGAACTCGCACGAGGTAGCTCAAGCCGAGGAAGATCGAGCCGCCAGATCAGCGTTCGAAGCGCGCCTGAGGCTCGTCATGGAATGCCTGGCGGACACGCTGACGCATGTCATCGTCGTATTCCAGAATGCGGTCGGCCTCTTCGATCGACGCCCAGAATGCTTCCGTGTTCTCACCATCTGAAGGACGCGCATCCCCAGACAAGTAGCGGCACCGAAAGAGTATGTCGAGGAACTGCACCTGATCCCCGTTCGCGTATCGCATAGGCGGAAGCGCATGCACCCATACGAGCTTCTCGGCCTCCGTCGATACTCCGGTTTCCTCCAGCGTCTCACGTTCCGCGGCGATGGCCGGCTCTTCTCCGGGGTCGATGATCCCGGTCACGGGCGTGATGCGGCCGGAATCGGCCCGGCGCACCAAAAGCACCTCAGGCCCGCGACCTTCATCGCGGATCACGACCGCAGTGACACCGGTCAGCCACAGCATCTCATGGCCGATCTTCTCGCGGAGGGTCTCAATGAACTCAGGTGTCCCCATGCTCCGACCGTACATGGGCACGCCATTGAGATCGCTCCTCGGGAGCCGAGCTCGAGCACGAGCGGGTCGACCTGAGTCCTCACTCGGCCATCCCGAAAGTGCGCCGGGGCCATGCTTGATGTCTCGCTGCTGCCGCACTCGAGGGGGGTCGCTGCGACGAACGCCACCCCTGCGCATCCCATCCGAATCGCCATCGGTTCCGAACAAGCGCTGATGGGCAGTTTTCGTGCGCCCTCCGCACCGCCCGCGCGACTGAGAGAAGCCTCCGATGATCGAATCGTCGACCCCACCGCTCGCCGCCCTCGACGGCTACCGCAACATCACCGACCTGCTGGTCGCACGCGCCTCGACAGCCCCTGACCATGTGGCGTTCGAGGTCGAAGCGGTGAATGCCGCGGGCTCAGCCTCGTGGCAGCCGATCACGACCCGCGTGTTCTCGAACGAGGTGCGCGCCCTGGCGAAGGGCTTCATGGCCCAGGGCATCCAGGCGGGCGATCCGATCGCGATCATGGCGCCCACGCGCTACGAATGGGCCGTCGCCGACCTTGCTGCCTGGTTCGCCGGCGCCGTCGTCGTGCCGGTCTACGAGACTTCGTCGCCGACGCAGGTGAGCGCCATCGTCGCGGATGCCGGTGTGCGTCTGGCGATCGGGGGCACCGCGGAACACGCGGCGCTCCTGCAGGACGCACTCGCGCAGTCCGAGTGCACCGCGCTCGGGACCTGGACGATGGATGCCGGAGCATCCGGCACCCTCGCCGATCTGGTCGCGCGTGGCATCGACGTCACCGACGACGAGCTCGAGGCTCGCAGGACGAACGCCACCCAGGACGACCCCGCGACGATCGTCTACACGTCGGGCACGACGGGTGAGCCGAAGGGTGTCGTCCTCACGCATCGGAACTTCCTCGGTCAGGTGCTGAACATCGCCGCGGCGTACCACGAGATCGTGAACGAAGACGGCAACACCGTCATCTTCCTCCCTCTCGCCCACGTGCTGGCGCGCGGCCTCCAGTTGATCTGCCTGGCCAGCGGCATGCGCATCGCACACCTCTCCGACCCCGCGACCGTCGTCGCCACCCTCGACACGCTGCGTCCGACGTTTCTGGTCGTCGTGCCACGGGTGCTGCAGAAGATCCAGTCGGCCGCCGCGAGCAAAGCCTCAGACAAGGGCCTCGCAGCGGTCTGGGCGAAGGCCGAGTCGACGGCGATCGCCTGGGGCCGCCGTCGCGAGCGAATCGATGCCGGCAGACGCGTCGCGAGGGACCGCGGCCTCCACCTGCGGCACCGTCTCTTCGACGCGCTGTTCTATCGGCGCCTGCGCACCGTGATGGGCGGGCGGGTCGGCTACATCCTGTCGGGCGGAGCAGCCCTCGACACCGACCTCTCGCTCTTCTTCCGCGGTATCGGGGTCCCCGTCATCGAGGGCTACGGACTGACCGAGACGACGGCGCCGCTCACCGGCAACCTGCCTGGACGCATCGCCTCGGGCAGCGTCGGCGCGCCCCTGCCCGGACTCACAGTGCGCATCAGCGACGAGGGCGAGGTGCTGGCCCGGGGCATCGGAGTCTTCAGCGGCTACCGCAATCCGGCTCATGACGAGGGCGCCTTCGTCGACGGCTTCTTCCGCACCGGCGACCTCGGTCGCCTCGACGCGCAGGGGCGGCTGATCCTCGAAGGCCGTATCAAAGACGTGATCGTGACGTCCAACGGCAAGACGATCGTGCCGACCCGCTGGGAGAGCGCGGTCGAAGCGCATCCGCTCGTCTCTCACGCCATGATGGTCGGCGAGGGGAAGCCCTACCTGTCGGCACTGCTCGTGCTCGACCCGGAACAGGCGACGGCGTGGGAGAGCACCGAAGGCATCGCCCTCCCCTCGATCGCACGATCCTGCATCCGCGCGGTGGATGATCCAACGCTGCGGGCACACCTGCAGCGAGCCGTCGACGCCGCCAACCTGCTCGTGGCACGCAGCGAGCAGGTGCGCCGGTTCAGCGTGGTCTTCGCCGACCTCGACGACCGTGCCCTCGTCACACCGACCATGAAGCTCAAGCGCAGCGTCGTGCTGGATCGCGCAGCCGTCACCGTCGAAGACCTCTACCTCTGAGAAGCGGAAAACACATCATGTCCTCCCCCACGCCCACCCGACCCACCTCATCGCGCTCCTCACTCATCGCGATCGTCGCCGCCCTCGCGATCGGCGCCCTCGTCGCGGTCGCCGGAAGCCAGAGCAGCGCGACGATCGCCGGGATCCCGCTGTTCGCTCTCGCCGTCGCCGCGGCGTTCGCGATCCAGTTCATCGCGTTCATCCCCGCGATGATCCTGCAGACGGAGCGATTCTTCGATCTCACCGGCAGCCTCACCTTCTTCGTGATCTCTGCGGCACTCGTCCTGCTGTCGCCGATGCCCGACGCGCGGAGCTGGATCCTCGCGGCGATGGTGATGCTGTGGGCCGCACGCCTCGGCTCGTTCCTGGCCCGGCGCGTGCACAAGGCCGGATCCGACGGGCGCTTCGATGCGATCAAGGGTTCGCCGGTGCGGTTCCTGCAGGTCTGGGTGATCCAGGGCGCGTGGGTGTCGCTGACCGCGGCGGCCGCATGGATCGCGATCAGCGCGGATGCCGCCGCCCGAGCGCCCATCGGATGGCTGACCATCGTCGGAATCATCGTCTGGGCACTCGGCATGGTGATCGAGGTCGTCGCCGACGCCCAGAAGTCGGCGTTCCGCGCAGACCCGCGCAACCGGGACGAGTTCATCCGCACCGGACTGTGGTCGCGGTCGCGCCACCCGAACTACTTCGGCGAGATCGTGATCTGGGTGGGCGTGTTCCTCACCGCAGCTCCCGTGCTCGTCGGGTGGCAGTGGATCGCACTACTCTCGCCGCTGTTCGTGATCCTGCTGCTCACGCGGGTGAGCGGCATCCCGCTGCTGGAAACACGCGCCGAGAAGAGGTGGGGCGATCGGGCCGACTACATCGCCTACCGCGAGAGCACGCCCGTGCTGGTCCCGAAGCTCACCAGGAGCACAATGCGCACAACCGCCGGGTAGCTGGACGGGCTGAGGGTGCCGCCAGCCGAACGAGGAGCTTCTTCGTCACCCCGCACACATCCGCAACCGACACTCGGTGTCCGCGGACATGACTTCGGGCGTACGACACGAGAGTCTTGAGCTGAACCGGCGTTCCCGCCTCAGAACAAGGGAGTCTCCATGTCCAGCGAAACCCTGGCCGTCCCCCTCGTCGACCTGCTCGACGCCCACTTCGGTCAGTACACGGCGGCCGGTCAGTCCCGCGGGCTCGTGTATGGACTCGTCGGGCCCGACGGCCTGGAGCACAGCCGCGGGTTCGGCGTCGCCGATGATGATGGCGGTACGCCAGACGCCGACACGGTGTTCCCCATCGCCTCGATGACGAAGAGCTTCGTCGCACTCGGCGCACTGCTCGCGCGCGACCGTGGACTGCTCGACATCGAGGCGCCGATCACCGACTTCTACCCGGAATGGCACGGCACCGTGGGCGATGAGCCCGCCATCGCACCGACCGTTCGGCAGCTGCTCAGCATGGGCGGCGGACTCACCGAGGACAACTCGTGGGTCGACCCTTTCCTCGGCCTGTCCGAGGCGGAGCTCGTCGAACGGATCAGACCCGGCTTCAACTACAGCAACCACCCCGGAACGGTCTTCGAGTACTCGAACATCGGCTTCACCATGGCCGGCCTCGCGGTGGGCAAGGCGGTGGGTCGGCGCGTGGAGGACTGGGTCACCGACGAGATCCTGCGCCCCCTCGGCATGGACAGCACCTGGTTCGACAACCGAGCTCCGGCCGGCGGGTTCCATCGAGCGGTCGGCTACTCGCTGAACACCGATGGCGGATGGGTGGGGTTCCCGCCGGAAGTCTCCGACGCGATGGCGGCCGCCGGCGGCATGCAGTCGACGATCAACGACCTCAGCATCTGGGTGCGCTTCCTCGCCGCTTCGACCCTGCCTGGTAGCGACGACGCCGTCGTCAGCCGCGCCTCGCGGCGGGAGCTGCAGCGCATCCATCAGGTCGACATCCCTTCGCAGCAGGCGCGACCCGATGGCACCTGGAAGTTCGTCACCGGCGGCTATGCACTCGGCCTCTTCGTGCGCGAAGACCTCCACCGTGGGCGGATCGTCACGCACAGCGGCGGCCTGCCCGGATTCATCCTGAACATGGTGTGGCATGCGGGATCGGGGAAGGGAGTGATCGTCTTCACCAACAGCCACCGCGGCAACCCGGTCGGATTGTCGGAGGACGCCCTGTTCCGTGCGCTCTCCTTCGACGACGCTCCGGCGCGCACGGTGCGGCTGTGGCCGGAGACGCGTGAGCTGATGTCCGCCGCGGACCAGCTGATCCGCGCCTGGGACGACGACGCGGCTGCCGCCCTCTTCGCCGACAACATCGATTTCGACCGCCCTCTGACCTGGCGTCGAGCCACGATCGACGACCTCATCGCCCAGGTCGGTCCGCTGCGACCCCGTTCCGGCGCACCGGAGATCGTGTCATCGACGACATCCGCCGACGTCACCTGGTCGATCCCCGCCGAGCGGGGCGAGCTGCTCTGCATGATCCACCTCACCCCGGTGCGACCAGCGCAGGTGCAGGAGTTCGAGGTGGTCGCCGTCGACCACAGCGTGCCGCGCGGGGCCCGCCCGACCGACATCTCCGCCCGGCGCCGTGCGTACGCCAGACCGACGGTGAGCTCGCTGCCGAACACCTACGTGGTGTGAGACATGGCGACGACCACGACCCGCGCTCAGCCCGCGTCGACCCCGTACATCTCGCCCACCGGAACCGCGACCGGCAGCACGTTCCCCGGCTGGGCGAGTGGGCACGCCCAGGCCGGGTCATAGGCGCACGAGGGGTTGTAGGCGAAGTTGAAGTCGAGCACGATCGTGCCGCGCTCCGCGTCGGAACCGAGGTCGGCGCCCTTGATCGTGTCGATCAGGTAGCGCCCGCCACCGTAGGTTCCACCGGGGCGACCGGCCAGCGCATCGCGGACCGGGATGAAGATGCCTCCGCCGTAGGACTTCAGGCGCCAGACGTCGAGCGACCCGGCATCAGGGATCTCAACGCGACCGATGCGCTCGAACGGAACGATGCCGTCGGTCCCGGTGGCGAACTCGAACCCACCGGTCTCGGCCGGAAGGATCGGCAGCTCGAACCTCCACGCGGGATCGTATGACGCGACCGGCAGACCCTCGAGCAGCGCCTGGTCTTGCGCCAACAGCGGAGTGGCCGGATGTCGGAGCATCAGATCGTCGCGCTCGATCCGCCAGAGCTCGTGAGCTTCCTCCGGGGATTCCGCGATCCGCACGGCGTCGTACAGGGCGAAGACCCGACGCCGCCAGTCGACGACCTCCAGGGCCGTTCGTGCAGGTGTGCTCGTCATGGCCCCAGGCTACGCGGCGGCGCAGGCCTCGGCCCCTCAGCCCGCGGCGGTGCCCGTGATCATCTCCGCGTACCCCTGTTCGTAGGTCGGGTACTCGAGACTGCCCAGCACGGATCGCAGCAGCGCCCCGTCGTACACGAAGCCGCTCGGACCCGCGGCTGCGGAGTCCGGCGGGGCGTCAGTGCCGAGCTTCCCGGCGATGAACCGGACGACTTCTCCGAGTGGTGCCGGGCCCGCGTCGACCGCGTGCAGCAGTCTCGGCGGAGAGTCCTCCCGCAGCATCAGATCGAGCGTGCGCACCAGGTCGGTCTCGTGGATCCGGTTCGTGCGTCGTGCGTGTTCGACGGCAGCACCCTCGCGCACCTTCCGCAGCAGGAACTCTCGACCGGGTCCGTAGATGCCCGCCGGTCGCACGATCACCGCGTCGAAGAGCTCGATCGCCGCCCGCTCGCCGTCTCGGAGCCCCAGCGAGCGCTCGGTCGTCGGCACCGGCTCGTCACGCTCGGTGAGCGGATGCGGGGAGCCGGGCCCATCGAAGACACCGGTCGACGACACGAACACGGTGCGGGTGGGAATCGCCGGAAGTGCAGCGGCGAGGTGCGTCAAAGCCGTGCGATACGCCGATGGGGAGTCACCGGGCGGGAGCGTGACGAGCATCGCGTCCGCCTGGGGAAGCGGTGTCGTGAGCGGTGCAGACAGATCGCCGCGAACAGCGCTCACGCCCTCGGGCAGGGGGCCGTCGCTGCGCCTCAGCGCGACGACATCATCGCCGCGTTCGACGAGCTGCGGCGCGAGGCGAGCAGCGAGCTTGCCATAGCCGACGAGGAGTGTGCGTCGCGGTGTCGACGAAGAAGCAGACATCCGTCGGGATCAACCCGCGGCGAGCGCTGGCAGTGCCACACCGTGCAGTGCATCGACGACGGGGGCCAGTTCGGGCTGCGACGCGGCGTCTTCGAGCACCTGCTCCAGGGCGGCATCGTGGATCGGTCGCGCACGTTCGTAGAGCTCCCGGCCCGCCGGGGTGAGCTCGGTGTAGATGCCACGGCGATCATCCGCGCACAGGATGCGGGTGAGGAGTCCGCGGTCTTCCAGGCGGTTGACCAGGCGGGTCGTGGCGCTGGGGCTCAGGGCCGCAGCACGGGCGAGCTGCTGCATGCGCATGTGCCATCCGTCCTGCCGGTCGAGCGCATCGAGCACGGTGTACTCGACGACGGACAGCTCGACGGCTTCGGCCAGGCTGCGCTCGAGTGCGGTCTCGATCAGGCCGTGCAGAGCGGCGAGCGTCCGCCACCCCTGCGCGCGCACCTCGACAGCGTCGTCACCGATACCCATGGCCGTCCTCCAAGATAGTTGCTTGCGCTGGATACTTGCGTGTGCAATCATTGTCCTTCGATGCGCAATATGCCGCGTCTGCAAGTATCCCCACCAATGTACCAGGAGAATCGTCATGCCTCTAGGACTGATCGCCCTCGCCATCGGGGCGTTCGGCATCGGACTCACCGAGTTCGTCATCATGGGCCTGCTGCCCGAGGTCGCCCACGACTTCGGCGTCACCGAGTCCGCCGCCGGCTGGCTCATCTCCGGCTACGCACTGGCCGTCGTCGTCGGCGCGCTCGTGCTCACCGCCGCCGCCACCCGGCTGCCCAAGAAGCCCGTGCTGCTCGGCCTCATCGTGCTGTTCATCATCGGAAACGTGCTCACCGCGCTCGCCGACGACTACGGGGTCGCGATGCTCGGCCGCATCATCGCCGCGCTCTGCCACGGTGCGTTCTTCGGCATCGGGTCGGTGGTCGCCGCCGGCCTCGTCGCTCCCGAGAAGAAGGCCGGCGCGATCGCGATCATGTTCACAGGCCTCACCGCCGCGAACGTCTTCGGAGTGCCGTTCGGCACCTTCCTCGGCCAGGAGCTGGGGTGGCGCTCGACGTTCTGGGCCATCTCCGGCATCGGGGTGCTGGCCTTCATCGGCATCGCCGCACTCGTCCCCCGCCTCCCCCGCCCCACCGCGCAGGTCAGCCTTCGCACCGAACTCGCCGCGTTCCGCTCCGGCCAGGTCTGGTTCTCGCTCGTCGTCACGATCCTCGCGTTCGGCGGCATGTTCGGCGCCTTCACCTACATCGCCTACACGCTCACCGAGGTGAGCGGCTTCGCGACCTCGGCCGTGCCGTGGCTGCTCGTGCTGTTCGGCGCCGGCCTCGTGCTCGGCAACTGGCTCGGCGGACGCTTCGCCGACCGTGCGATCGACCGCACCCTGATCGTGTTCATCGCAGCCCTCGTGGTCGTGCTCGCTCTGTTCGCCGTGACAGCGCAGTCGGGGATCGCCACGATCATCGCCCTGTTCCTGATGGGAGGGTTCGGCTTCGGCACGGTTCCCGGATTGCAGAGCCGCGTCATGCAGTACGCGGGCGGAGCGCCCACTCTCGCCTCCGGCGCCAACATCGGCGCGTTCAACATCGGCAACGCGCTCGGGGCCTGGGCGGGGGGAGTCGGTATCTCCGCCGGCCTCGGCTACACGTCGCCGATCTGGATGGGGGCGATCCTCACCGGCGTCGCACTCGTCGTGATGGTCGTGGCCGCGGCGCGTGCTCGTTCCACCGGATCGCGAGATGCACTGTCACCGGATGCGGAGCCGACACCGACCGCTGCTGTCCCTGTCGGCTGACCCCCGCGCCTTCTCCGGCTCCTAGGCTGGCCCCATGACACCCGAATCGGCGGACACCGCGTCACGACGCGTCGTGTTCCGCCGGTTGGGCGGTCCGGAGGTGCTCGAGATCGAACGTCGCGCAGTCCCGCAGCCGGCCGACGGCGAGGTACTCGTGCGGATCGCCGCCGCGGGTGTGAACCCGGTGGACTGGAAGCTGTTCAGCGGCGAACCGATGCACGACCCCTATGAGCGGCACCTGCCTTCGGGCAACGGCTACGACTTCTCCGGCACGATCGAGGCCCTGGGCGACGGGGTGGACGGCTGGCGGATCGGTGACCGCGTCTTCGGCGGGCTGCGATATCACGCACAGGCCGACCACCTCGTGATCGACCCCGCCGCGCTGGTACGGGTTCCGGAGGGCGTGTCTCTCATCGAAGCGGGTGCCCTCAACGTCGCAGGTCGCACAGCCGCCGCGAGTGTGGAATCGCAGAGGATCACTGCGGGCGATGTCGTGCTCGTCAGCGGCGCCGCGGGAGGGGTCGGCATCCTCACCGCCCAGCTCTGCGCGCTGCGGGGAGCACGCGTGCTCGGCACGGCGGGTCCGGGCAATCACGCCCTGCTGCGACGCCTCGGGATCGAGCCCCTCGCGTATGGGGTCGACCTTGCCGCCGACCTCCGCGCCGCGGCGCCCGACGGGCTCACGGCTGTGCTCGACACTGTCGGTCACGGCACCGTAAATCTGGCGCTCGCACTCGGCGTTCCCGCCGACCGGATCAACACGATCGCCGACTACGACGCCCGCACGCGGCATCCGGTCCGTGGCGTCGGCGGGGCTGCTGCCGGCGTCACGGAACTCGCGACGATCGCGCAGTTGATCGCGGACGGTCTCATCGAGCTGCCGATCGACTCCGTGCACCCGCTCGAAGGTGTCAGGGAGGCATACGCGCGGTCGATCTCCGGCCATGCAACCGGGAAGATCGTACTCACGACTACGCCCGTCTCAGCGGAGCGACCGGTCAGGTGATGGTCGTGGCAACGATCACCGGGGTCATCGCCGCCATCAGCGCCGCAGCCACCGCGGTGTTCACGGCCTTCGATACCGCGTCACCCGCGACCGATCCCTCCGTCAGCTGCTCGATCCGCTTCTTCAGCTGGCCCGCCGAGGCACCGGCGGACTCCGCGTGGAGGATCGAGTGCGCCGCGTTCAGCCCCTGAAGGATCGACAGGAGCGTCAGATCGGCCGCGGTGGGGGCTGCCGTACCGGCCAACACGGCAGCCAGTCGCGCACGAAGCAGCGCCTCCGGTCCGGGATCGGCCTCAGGAGTGCGCTGCGAGCCGAGGCCGAAGAAGCCGCGCTCCCCGCGCACCAGCACCCCCTGTGAGACGAGCGACGCGACGACGTCATCTCGGGGATCGAGCTTCGAACGCATCACGAGCGACTGCAGGCGCTTGCCGTCGACGGGAGCGAGCCGCGCGAGAGTCGCATCGAGCACGGAGAGCCCCGTCGGCTCTGCGGAGACGATCCGCACCGCGGGGTTCTTCTCGTCGGTCACCGTGACCCTTTCATGCAGGATGAGATCGACGATCACTGCCGCGATCTCGCCATACAGCCGGTGCACACTCGCAGCGCTCTCGACGCGCCCGTCCGGGCGCAGGAGCAGCAGGTGGAGTTCCTCGACGATCAGCATGGCTCCACGCTACGATCCCCCGACCGCACCGGCATCCCCCGTGCGGCGGACATGAACGCAGAAGCGCCGCACCCTCCGGAGAGGATGCGGCGCTTCGTGGATACAGCGAAATTACTCCGCGGCGGCGATCTTCTTGGCGTCGTCCGTGTTGAGCAGGCGGAACAGGATCGCAGCGATCACGGCGCCGACCACAGGGGCGACGATGTAGAGCCACAGCGAGCTCCAGGCGAAGTGGCCGCTGACCGAGAGGCCGAGCGCGACGGCCGGGTTGAAGCCGCCGCCCGAGATCGAGCCGACGGTGGCCGCACCGACGAACACGGTCGCACCGATCGCGAGACCGTAGAACGAGTTGCCCGCGGTGTCCTTCGACGTGGCGGTGTTGAGCACGACCCACACGAGGATCAGCGTGAAGAGCGCCTCGACGAGGAATGCCGGGCCGACCTCGATGATCATGGCCTTCTCACCGACGGGCCACACGGCCATGCTGACGAGCGCGGCCACCGCGCCACCGACGAACTGAGCGATGAGGTAGGCGATGAAGTCGGCCACGCTGAGGCCGCCGCGCAGGAACACACCGACTGAGACGGCCGGGTTGAGGTGGGCGCCGGAGATGTGGCCCGTCGAGAACACGAGCACCATCAGGGTGAAACCGATCGCGAGCGGCGTCAGCGGGCTGCCGCTGTTCACCGCTGCAATGATCGCGAGGACGAAGAGGAAAGTGGCGACCGCTTCTGCGAGCGCCTTGCGTGCCGTACCAGTCATGAGAGAGCCCTTTGTCTTGAGGATTCGAGAGAGAAGGCCCGTATGCCACGCGCTCCGGTCGAGGCCCCCTCGTGCGGCACCGAGGCTATCGCTGGAGCGACCGGAATATCGGTAGCCGCGCGGACTTTCTGTGAATTCGCTGAATTCACGCTCGACGGTGCCCTTCGCCCCTGTTTCGTCGCCATCGATGCATAGCGGCGCCTGCGGATGCCGCCGTCGCGGCGATGGCGGGGCCCCGGGATGTCAACCCCATGGTCCGTCCCGTCCCTTCCCCGTAGCTTTCGAGGATGACCACCGAGACCGTGCCCGCCGCCGAGACCTCCACGCGGCTGCGGAGGGCGATCACCGGGCCGCTCCTGTTCGCCTTCATTCTGGGCGATGTGCTGGGCGCGGGCATCTACGCGCTGATGGGTGTGCTGTCGACCAAAGTGGGCGGCTTGCTGTGGGCCCCTCTGCTCCTAGCACTGCTGCTGGCGCTCCTCACCGCCGGCTCCTATGCGGAACTCGTGACGAAGTACCCGCGCGCCGGAGGGGCCGCGGTCTTCGCCGAGCGCGCGTTCCACAGCCCGCTGGTGTCTTTCCTGGTGGGCTTCAGCATGCTGGCCGCGGGCGTGACCAGCGCTGCCGGGCTCGCCATCGCGTTCGCGGGCGACTACCTGGGCACCTTCCTCGACCTGCCGACCGTTTCGGTCGCGATCGCCTTCCTCGCACTCGTCGGTCTGCTGAACGCCCGTGGCATCCGCGAGTCGATGGGTGCGAACCTCGTGATGACCGCGATCGAACTGAGCGGCCTGGTCATCGTCGTCGCCGTGGTCGCGATCTTCGTCGGCGGTGGAGGCGGTGACATCTCCCGTGTCACCGAGGCACCGGAGGGGACGAGCGTCGCCGTCGCCGTGTTGTCGGGCGCGGTCATCGCCTACTACTCCTTCGTCGGATTCGAGACCTCGGCGAACATGATCGAAGAGGTCAAGGATCCACGGCGCACCTACCCCCGGGCACTCTTCGGAGCCCTGCTCACGGCCGGAGCGGTATACGTCCTGGTGGGCCTGGCGAGCTCGATCGCGCTCCCGCCCGCCGAGCTGCAGGAGTCGAGCGGTCCGCTGCTTGCCGTCGTCGAGGCCACCGGCGTCAGCGTCCCCTCGTGGCTGTTCAGCCTGATCGCACTCGTCGCCGTCGCCAACGGCGCCCTTCTGACGATGATCATGGTCAGCCGACTGACCTACGGCATGGCAGAGCAAGGCCTGCTGCCCGCAACCCTCGGTCGCGTGCTCCCGAAGCGTAAGACCCCGTGGGTCGCGATCGTCACCACCACCCTCGTGGCGATGGGCCTGACGCTCGTCGGCGATCTGGCGACCCTCGCCGAGACGGTCGTGCTGCTTCTGCTCGTCGTCTTCCTCAGCGTCAACGTGTCGGTACTGGTGCTGCGCCGAGACCGCGTCGACAACGATCACTTCCGTGTGTGGACCTTCGTTCCCGTGCTCGGCATCGGCTCCTGCATCCTGCTGCTCACCCAGCAGCGTCCGGCCGTCTGGCTCTTCGGCGGGATCCTGCTCGCCGTCGGCGGCGCGTTGTATGCGCTGGCACGTTGGGGGCGGAAGCACGCCGAGAAGAAGAACGCCCATCTCGACGGCACCCCCGTCGATAACCAGGAGGAGACCCATGAGCACGCCTGAGCACACGTCGGACGACGAGATGACGAGCGCCGAGAAGCGACACGACCAGTTGACCGCGGCACCGGATGCCACGGAGGCCGACGCCGCACCCCGCATCGAGGTCAGCGAGCACGACGGCAACACCCGCATCGACATCGCCGCGGAAGCGCCGGTGCGTCCAGGCCCCGGCCCTGGCATGCCCGAGGCCGACCCAGAAGACGATCCCGAAGGTTGACGCGCCGGTCGGGCTCAGAGCGAGACGGATGCTTCGGCCGGGCCGACCCGTTCCCGGGTGCTCGAGATCGTCGCGAACCCCCGGGCCGAGAGGATGCTCTCGGTGCGGCGCATGATGTCCTCCCCCGACACGGCGGTGAGCCCGTTCGCCGCCGGGATCGAAGACGTCGTGGTGGCATCCGTGATGAACTCCACGTCGAATCCGAGGTCGGCAGCGACTCGTGACGTCGTCTCGCAGCACTGCTCGGTGCGGATGCCGCACACCACGAGGCGACGGATGCCGTCACGCTGCAGCCGCTCCTGGAGGTCGGTCGAGGTGAAGGCATTGATGGTCGTCTTCGTGAGCGCCTGCTCCGACACCAGAGGAGCCAGTTCGGCGATCACGCGCACGAATCCGTTGACCGGGTCGAACACGCCACCGGTGCCCGGTTCGGAGTGAGTGATCCAGATCACCCGGTCTCCCGCCTCGCGCGCATGAGCCACCAGGCGCGCGATGTTCTCCAGCACCGCAGGATTGGCGGTGCTCTCCCAGTCGTCGACGCGCTGGCGGAACGACTCCTGCGCATCGATGACGAGCAGGGCGGTGGCGGAATCAGCGTTCATCCGCTCATCGTCTCGGTTATCGAAACCGGCGGCAAGGTGTCGAACGGCCGACGACCGCACGATTGCGGACAGTCCTAGAGCCAGCCCTTGCGCTTGAACGCCGCGTAGAGACCGAACCCCAGCGCGATCATCATGCCGACCGCCATGGGGTACCCGAGCAGCCAGTGCAGCTCCGGCATGTGGTCGAAGTTCATGCCGTAGATCGTGCCGACGAGTGTCGGGGCGAACAGGATCGCCGCCCAACCCGAGATCTTCTTGACCTCGTCGTTCTGACGGATGCTGAGCTCCGTCATCCGCCGCATCTCCTCGTTCTGGCGGCGTGCGACGATCGTCGACTCCACGGTGAGGGCGTTGTCGAGCACGGTGCGGAACGTCGTCGCGCGGTCGCTGACGCGCAGGGTGTGATCCAGCACATCGCGCAGATACCGGCGCAGTTCTTCACTCAACTCGTACTTGTCCGACCCGCGCAGCAGCGCCTCCAGCATCCCCGACAGCGGCTGCGTGGCCCGCTGGAAGTCGATGACTTCCCGGCCCAGGTCGTAGATGCGCTGCGTGGCGTCGGTGTCCTCTTCGAAGAGTTGGCTCTCGATCTCACCGATGTCGTTCTCGAGACCTGCGAGCACGGGCGTGTACTCGTCGACGACCTCATCGAGGATGGCGTACAGCACCGCCTCGGGGCCGTGGGCGAGGAGCTTCGGGTCGGCCTCGAGTCGCCGCCGCACCCTGCCGAGGTCGGGAGACTCCGCGTGCCTGATCGTCACCACGAAATCGGGGCCGACGAGAACGTGCACCTCGCCGAACTCGACCTCCTCGACGTCGTCGAGATAGCGGGCCGGTCGCAGCACCATGAAGAGCACATCGCCGTAGCGTTCGAGCTTGGCGCGCTGATGACCTGCGAGGGCGTCTTCCACCACGAGCGCGTGGATGCCGAACTCGTCGGCGACCTCGCGGATCTCCTCTTCGCTCGGACGGTAGAGGCCGATCCACCCCATGCCGCCGCGCTCCCGCATGCGCTCGAACGTCTCGCTGAGGGTCACCGGGTTCTCGGTACGGACGCCGTCCACGTAGATCGCATTGTCGATGATCGCCATCGTCGCCCCTTCGCCCGGCTGCCGTTCAGACCGGGATCACTCCGCAGCGGGCGGAGCCACGCAGGGGATCGCGGCGTCGGTGATCGCCTGGTGATACTGCTCGGCAGTGAACGGGAGGCCGAACTCGGGCGCCGTCTGCCCCGCGGCGGCCGGTGCCTTCGACGCGATCGCCGCGAGCTCCCATGAAAGCTGCTGGGCGAACTGCGCCCCGGCCGTCGAGTCGTTGAGCACGACGGCCACGGTGAAGCCTGTCGCGGGGTCGGAGTACGCCGCGGTGGCGTATCCCGGAGTCCAGCCGTGCTGACCGATCATCGAACCGACGAGGTAGCCACCGCCGGTGGCCTGATACCAGGACTCGGCTCCGTCGACTGCGGGGAGCGGGGCGCCGAAGCGCGCCGGCTTCTCTTTCTTGTCCTTGCGCAGCACCTGCGCCGCCTCCGCCTGGGCGTAGCGGCCGAGGTCGGTGATGTTCGACACGACACCGGAATCGGTGAACCCCGAGCTGGACGACAGCTTCGTGATGTCGACAGGGGCCGCGCAGTTGTAACCGCCCTCGACGGGGTTGAGGAAATGACCGTTCAGCACCGGCCCGGTGCTCGGCTTGGCCGGTGTCGGGCCCGGAAGCGAGGTGCCCGGAAGTGCGAGGGGCTCGGTGACGTACTGCGCGATCAGCTCCGACGCCGTCATTCCCGAGGCGCGCTCGAGAGCGAGACCGAGCAGGAGGTAGCCGGAATCCGAATCGCGGAAGGTGGTGTGAGGTGCGACCCGCTCGCGCGCAAGACCGTAGCCGGCGAGCTCCAAGGGCGCCCACACCCGGTCCGGCGTGCTCAGCCATGCCGACTTGACGGTCGGCTCGGAGGCCCCGGCGCCGCTGGTTCCGTTGCACAGGTCCAGGAGGGTGATGCCCTCTTCTCGCATGTCCGCGACTCCGGATACGTAGTCCGCGACGTTCGCGTCGAGCTTGACCGTCCCCCTGTCGGCGAGGGCGTACAGGACGTCGCAGGTCATCAGACGGGTCACGTCGGCGATGCGGAATGACATGTCGGTCGAAAGTGCTGCGCCGCCTTCGCGGTCCTGCGTGCCGACGCCCGTCACCCAGCTTCCGCTCCAGGGCGCCCATACACCGACGATGGCTCCGGTAGCCCCGGAAGCGACGAGCGCATTGTCGACCGCGGCCTGCATCGCGGCAACCGTGTCAGCCGGGAGCGCGCCGTCGACCTGAGTGGGTGGCGTGTAGGAGAACGACTCCTCAGAGGAGCATCCGGTGAGGACGAGAGCGAGCACGGCTGCCGTCGCCGTTGCGGCGCGCCACCGGCGCGACGAGAGAAGCTGCATGGAAAGGACCCCCGAAGACGTGTCTCCCGAGTCTAGAGCGCGGATGCTGAAAGTCGGCCCCGTAGCGGTCTCCGAGCCGCGCGTAAGGTAAGAGCGTGCCCAACACCTTCGATGCCGACGTGATCACCGCCGTCCTTCGCCACATGAACGGCGACCACACCGACGACAACATCCTCATCGCCAGGGCCTTCGCCGAGCCAGCGGACGCCGAGATCACGGGTTCCGTGATGACCGGGTTCGACGGAGACGGCGGAGTCTGGGAGATCACGCGCGGCGGCACCGTCACCGAGCTGCATGTGCCGTGGCCCGGCGGAGCGATCGCCGACCGGCCGTCCGTGCGCCGCGAGGTCGTCGCCCTCTACGACGCCGCCTGCGGCCGCCTCGGTGTCGAGCCGCGGCCGCACGCCTGACGACTCCGACTTCCCTCGGGGGTTAGGCAACCCTTACACTTGCTTCATGCCCGAGATCCTCTCCTTCTCCGCCGCCCTGCGCGAGCGTTCGTCCGGATCGCACTCCCGCAGCGAGACGGCCGGTTTCATGTCCGACCTCCTGAAGGGCGAGGGATCACGCGAGGACTACATCTCCCTCGTCGCGCAGCACTACTTCATCTACGAGGCCCTCGAGAGCGCCGGTGAGCGCATGCGTCAGGATCCGATCGCCTCGGTCTTCATCACCGACAAGCTCACACGCCTGCCTGCGCTCGAGGCCGACCTCGAATTCCTGCTCGGCCCGCAGTGGCGCGAGCAGATCGTGGCGCTGCCGACGACGCAGCGCTACGTCGACCGCATCCGCCAGGTCGGTGCCACGTGGGCCGGCGGCTTCGTCGCGCACCACTACACGCGCTACCTCGGCGACCTCTCCGGCGGCATCTTCATCGGCCGGGTGATGGCCCGTCGCTTCGGGTTCGAGACCAACGGCATCGGGTTCTACCTGTTCGACGACATCGCCGACCCGTCCGCCTTCAAAGACGTGTATCGCGAGCAGCTCGACGCCGCGCCGTGGGACGACGCCGAGCGCGAGCGTGTGATCGACGAGGTGCTCCTCGCCTACCGCTTCAACACCGAGCTGTTCGAAGACCTCGACCGCGCCCGCGCCGCCGCCTGAGCCCGGAGCTCAGCCCTTCGGCAATTCGGGGGTCGACGCCGCGAGCCATGCGTCGCGCATGAACCGGCGCACGTCTTCGTCGACCCGGATGTCACGCGGGCGCAGCGCGCGCGACAGGTACAGCCCCTCGAGCGAGGTCAGCCGGCTGAGGGCGACGTAGGTCTGTCCCGGCGCGAAGGCGCCCGAGCCGAGGTCGATGATCGCACGCTCGTAGGTCTTGCCCTGCGACTTGTGGATCGTGACCGCCCACGCCAGCCGCAGCGGGAACTGGGTGAACTCGGCGACCACGTCGCGCGAGAGCTTCTTCGTGTTCTGGTCGTACGCGTACCGGAACCGTTCCCAGACGGCAGGCTCGACGTCGACCTCCTCACCGTCGATATCGACGCGGACAGCTCCTCCGAGGATGCGTGTCACTGTGCCGATGGTGCCGTTCACCCAGCGGGGCGGTTCCCCCGACATCGCGGTGTCGTTGCGCAGGAACATCACCTGCGCGCCCACCTTCAGCTTCAGCTCCGACTCGGCGGGCAGCGACGCCTCCCCCCGCCCGAAGTCGCCGCTGACCTCGGCACGGGCGGTCTGCTCCTTGCCCGGCAGCGCGACCAGGTGGCGGCTGTTGATGCTGTTCACGATGTCGTTGCGGGTGGCGAGCGTGATCATCGGCACCTCGCCGGGCTCCGGTTCCGGAGGCGTGCGCGCACCCTGCGTGTTCAGCACACCGGCGATCTCAGCTGTCACCCGGCCGTAGCGCACGGCGTTGAGCATCGACTTGAAGCCGTCGTCGGACTGCCGGTGGATCTGCACGAGCTCGCGCACATGCAGCTCGGCGCCGGTGTCGACCTGGAACAGCCCTTCCTGGTCAGAGATCCCGGATCCGCCGGCCCACACCTTCGCGTCGAAGAACCAGAACGACCGGTAGTGGTCCTGCACATAGCGGGCCTCGTCGCCACGGGGCGGCACAGGCGCCAACTGATACGGGTCGCCGAACATGATGACCTGCACCCCGCCGAACGGCTCACCCCGTCGGCCCCTGGCCTGGCGCAGCGAGCGGTCGATCGCGTCCATGAGGTCGGCGTTGACCATCGAGATCTCGTCGATCACGAGCGTCTCGATCGCGTTCAGGATGCGTCGTGTCGCGTCGTTCTGGTCGATGTCGGCATCACCGATCAGGCCGATCGGCAGCCGGAAGAGCGAGTGGATCGTCTGGCCCTCGACATTGAGCGCCGCGACACCGGTGGGTGCGCAGATGGCGATCTGCTTCTTCGTGTGCCAGGCGAAGTGCTGCAGAAGCGTCGATTTGCCGGTGCCGGCTCGACCGGTGATGAACACATGCTCGCCCGTGTCCTCGATGAGCCGGAACAGCTCTTGCTGCTCCTCGGACAGGGCGGGAAGGGACACGGTTCTCACAAGGGCAGCGGGCGGACAGGGCGCTCTTCCATGCTACGGCCCGGCATCCGCCCACGGCCGCCGACGCTCGGCGTCCCCCCAGGACGCCCTTCTAGACTGACGCCATGGACCGGGCCCGTGCGAGCGCGCCCCGGCGTGCGCGCCTGGGGGTCGATCTGGCGATGCTCGCCGTCATCGGCCTGATGCTCGTCGCAGCCCTCGGGGCCGGCGGCGCCACGCTGTACCAGCAGTTCTACGGTCCGTCCGCGTTCGTGGTCCGCTACCTCGACCTGCTCTCCACCGGTCGGGCAGCCGATGCGCTGCGCGTACCCGGCGTCGCGATCGACCGCGAGACCCTCGACAAGGCCGGCATCGACCCGGCTGCCTCCGAGGCGATGCTCCGCCGTGCGGCCCTCGCGCCGCTGACCGACGTGAAGGTGGAGTCCGAGAAGCACGCAGACGGCGGCACTGCCGTCACCGTCAGCTACCAGGCGAGCGGCCACCCTGGCACGAGCACATTCCTGATCGAGCAGGATGGTTGGGCCGGGGTGACCCCCAACTGGCGCTTCACCACCAGCCCGCTGGCCGTGGTCGATCTCACCGTGCGCGGTGCCGACAGGTTCGCGGTGAACGGGTTCGAAGTCGATCGGCGCCAAGTCTCGGTCGACGGCGCAGATGCCGTCGCCCTCGAGCCGCTGCCGCTGCTCGTCTTCACGCCGGGGCTCTACTCCGTCACCGTCAAGACGCCGATCTCGACGGCATCCGGGCACGGAGTGCTCGCCGACACCCCTCTGGCGGTCACGCCTCTCGATGTGCAGACGCAGCCAACCGACGACTTCATCGATGTCGTGCAGGAGCGCGTCGAGGACTTCCTCACCGAGTGCACGACCCAGGAGGTGCTCCAGCCGACCGCCTGCCCCTTCGGCCTTCGGGTCACCAACCGGCTCTCCTCGTCGCCGAAGTGGTCGATCCCGGTACAGCCCAAGGTCACGGTCACTCCCGACGGCGGCCAATGGCAGATCCCGGCGACGAATGCCGTCGCACATGTCGACGTCGAGATCCGCTCACTGTTCGACGGAAAGACCCAACCTCTGTCGGAAGACGTGCCGTTCCAGGTCGCCGGCACGATCGCGATCCTGCCTGACGGTTCTGCGTCGATCAGGATCGGGTCTCCCGGCGAACCACCCGTCAACTGACCCGGGCGGGCCCGGCCTCAGCGGCCTTCGTGCTCGCGGCGCTGATCGCGCTCGGCGAGGGCGGCGAGCTTCGCGTTGTACTCCTCGAGCTCGGCATCCCCGGTCCGGTCCGCGTGGCGGTCCGTCTGACGCTGGAGCTTCGTGTCGCTGCGGCTCCACTGGATCGCGACCGTGATCGCGAGGATCAGTGTGGGGATCTCGCCGATCGACCACGCGATGCCGCCGCCGACGTACTGGTCCTCCATCGGAGAAGCACCCCAGTCGCGCCCCATCGCCCCGAACCAGTCCGCGACCATGAGGCCCTCCTGCATCATGATCGCGATGCCGAAGAACGCGTGCATCGCCATGACGGCGATCAAAGTGATCAGACGACCGGGATACGGCAGACGGTAGGGCACCGGGTCGGCGCCGACCAGGCTCATCACGAACAGATAGCCCGAGATCAGGAAGTGGATGATCATCCACTCGTGGCCGAGGTGCTCGAACATCGACCAGCGCACGAG
>JBOGEI010000027.1:0-26814 GCA_050701935.1 Microbacterium sp. | reverse complement strand
GGGTGACGACGCGGGTCGCCGCTTCTTCGAGCCTTGCGGCAGGCAGCGCTCCCGACTCGACGGCTGACGTGATGCCCGCCGCCATCGCTCCCGCCGTCTGGGCATCGGAACCCGCGATCATCAGCACCAGGTCGTTTCCCGCGGCGATGGCCGCCACGCCGTTCGCCACCGGATCGGCATACGCCGGGTCGCCCGACGACAACAGCATCCCGAGATCGTCCGTCACCGCAACGCCCTCAAAGCCGAGCTCGTCTCTGGCGATCGCATGCCACTTCGGCGAAAGAGATGCGGGGGGCGCGTCGACCGCCGGATAGGCGAGGTGGCCGTACATGAGCAGGGATGCGCCCGCATCGATACCGGCCGCGAAGGGGATGGCCTCGGTTTCTCGCCATTCCTCGAGCCCCATCGTCGTACTCGGGATCGCGTGGTGCGAGTCGCCCGGTGCCGCTCCGTGTCCGGGGAAGTGCTTGAGAGTCGACGCGACGAACTGCTCCTGCGCCATCGTCGCAGCTGTCACACGCTCGGCGGCACTCTGGGGGTCGGTGCCGAGGGCGCGTCCGTGGATGAACGAGCCGGGATCGGCCGTGTAGTCGGCCACGGTGCCGAAGTTCACCGTGATCCCCGCGCGAGCGACCAACGACCCCCGAGCGCCGAACGCGGCGAGCGTATCGGCGACGGGGAGACTCTTCAACGACGTGGACGCGGGGTAGTCGTCGCCGTGCAGGCGCGAAACCAGACCACCCTCCTGATCGACGGCGATGAGCGGGGCCAGGTCGGGGTCGACGGTCAACGATGCGGTCAGGTTCTGCAGTTCCGCTTCGGACGACGGGATGTTCGCCCCCATGAGGATGAACCCACCGAGGCCGGACTCCATGTACGACCGGAGTGCGACAGGGTCGGTGCCCGCGACGTGCCCCATCACGACGGTCGAAGCCTGCTCTGCGACGGACATGCCCTGCACCAGCGCGGTTGCGCGCTCGGCGGCACCGGTCTTCGGCGGAGAAGCCATGATCCTGGACACCGACACCGACACCGACGCGTTCGAGTCCGTCGCGGCCGTAGCGACCGGTGAGATGCATAGCCCCGCCACCACGGCGACTGCCAGAGCGCCGACCGCCCATCCACGGTGTCGAGACCTCACGTGCTCTGCCACCGGATCGTCGGAGTCAGCAGCCGAGCGCCTCGGCGATCGGCACAGCGGATTCTGCATCACCGTTGCCGAAACGGATCGTCCGGCCGATCGTGCACGGCTCGTGGAGGGAGGCCGCGATGACCTCGGCGACGTCGGCGCGCGACACCGCTCCGCGACCGGCGGGGTCGATCTGGATGCGCGAGGTCGGCTCGTCGAAGGTGAGCGTGCCCGGTGCGAGAATCGTGCCCTCGAGCCCGGTACCGCGCAGGTGCTCATCGGCGGCCCACTTCGCGTCGGCGTAGGGGAAGAAGGAGTCGCCCTCCGGCACACCATGATCGGCGGTGGAGCCGAGCCACGACACCATCACGTACCGCCGGACGCCCGCGCGTTCGGCCGCGTCCATGGAGTGCTGTGCGGCATCGCGGTCGACCGCGTAGGTGCGCTCCGGAGAGCCCCCACCGGCACCGGCCGACCACACGACGGCGTCATGGCCGCGGATGATCTCTGCGAGCGCTTCGACATCGAGGTTCTCGACGTCGGCGACCAGGGCTTTCGCTCCCCCGGCTTCGACCTCGGCCGCATGCTCCGGATTGCGGATCACACCGGTCACCTCGTCACCTCGTGCGGTGAGGAGCGGCGCGAGCAGAAGGGCGATGCGGCCATGGCCGCCGAAGACGATGATTCGCGACATGCCTTCACCCTACGCGCCCTGTCGGACCTCAGCGCGGGGTCTGGTCGCTGTCGATCACGAACGCCTGCGGGTGGCTGGGGAGGTAACGCACCACGATCAGCTCGCCGCTGGGGATGTAGGCGTCACGATCGGGGTACACGGCTGGCGTGAAGAAGTTGCTCTCGAGCGTGTACTCGACCCCTTCCGCCGTCGTGAACGTCACCCAGTCGCCCTGCATCGTCGCCGACGTCGGACGGCCGTTGTCGTAGATGTACGCCCGGGTCACGGGCACGCCGGTCAGGCTGAGGATTCCGATCACGAGCGAGCCGAGCATCAGGAACGCCAGGGTCCGGGCGACGACGCGGACGATACTCCCCCAGGCCCGCCCACGGGGACGAGCATGAGGCGGCAGCAGCCCCTCCCTCTCGCGGATGCTGCGAAGCGCTCCCCCCGGCACCGCACCTCGTGCAGACAGCGCGAAGAGGCCGAGGATCGAGAACCCGGCGATGAACACCATGGCGTAGCCGTGTGACGCGGGGAAGTTCACCAGCCAGATGAGCGTGTCCATCGGATTCATCGTCCTGCCTCCTTCTCGATGGTCACTGCGACGGTCTGCGGATCCTCCCGGCGGTAGAACGCCCAGATGGGCGCTCCCACCTGCAGATGCGGGATCGCCTGCGGGTACACGAACACCTTGGTGTCGGCCTCCCATGTCGCCGCCGCATCCGGCGCCATGAGGACGCGCAGTGCGAGTTCGGCCTGCCCTTCGCGACGCCGCCCCGTCGGTCGAACCTCGAGCACGGATGCGGGAACCTGCGTGCCGCTCGTACGCGCGCGCACCTGAGCCGGATCGATCAGCCCCCGTTCGATCCGCCATTGCAGCATCGCGTCGCGCACGGCCGGATCGCTGAGATCGGCGAGCTCGACATTGTCCTGGTCGGTCATGCTGTACCGCACCGGTACCGGGAGCCCGACCTGGAGCGTGGCGGAATCAGCCGCGTCCACCAGCATCCGAAGCTGCGAGATGAAGTCCTCCGAGGCGCTCGGCGTCACTCGGATGAACAGGTCGTACTGCGGCACGTCGTTGACGGTCAGTCCGGTGCGCGAGACCTCGACTATCGTGCCGACACCGATATGCGCCTCACCACGCACCGTCTTGCGGCGCCCGAGACCGGACAGCATCCCGCCGAAGGTCAGCAGCAGACCCCAGGCGACGCCGATCAAGATCGGAGCACCGAGAGTGTCCTCGCCGGAGAAGGGAAGGATCGACTGTCTCTGGTCGACCCCGAACAGCCCCTCGCCGACCCAGATGACGAGCCAGGCGGAGAGCAGCAGCCAGACGACGAAGAAGACGATGCGGAGCATGGTTCTCAGGGTAGTCAGCAGCTATCGCCTCCCGAGTACAGATTCCACGTCAGCCCCCCTGTCGAGTGCGACCTGGTCCTCTACACTCAGGTCAAAGATGCCGACCCGAGACGGCGTCCCACCGGACAGCAGGACGATGATGCCCACACCGCTGATCGAACGCGAGATCACCGCGCGCGTCTCACTCACCACGCCCGACGGAGTGCTCGACCGCGACTCCATCGGCTGGTCCCGCACCCCGTTGCACGACACGTCCGGCATCCCCGGGCGCGGGCACTGGGGACGCAACAAGCGGTGGGAGTACTGGAACGTGATGACGCCGTCGCACATCATCGCCTTCACCGTCTCGAACGTCGACTACATGGCCATGCACGAAGTCTGGGTGCTGGATCGTGCGACCGGCACAGACATCGGTTCGACGGCGATCTCCCCCGGCGGGCGCAGCGCCCAGCTGCCGCCATCCCTCGGCGAAGGACCCGCACGAGCTCGCACCCGACGCATCACCATCGACATCGACGAGACCTTCGACGGGACACGCCTGCGCGGCACCGCACCCCGGCTGACTTTCGATCTGCATGCCGGTCGCCCGGCAGGACACGAGTCGCTCGGTGTCGTCGTGCCGTGGCGGCGTGGCGACGACGTCCCGCACTTCCAGTACACGGTCAAGGACGTTGCAAGGCCGACGACCGGGACAGTGACGGTCGACGGCATCGCCCACGTGGTCGAGGCGGGGAGCTGGGCAGTGCTCGACCATGGCCGGGGGCGCTGGCCGTACCGTGTGCGCTGGAACTGGGCGGCGGGCAGCGGCATCGTCGACGGACGCGTCATCGGACTGCAGCTGGGCTCGAAATGGACAGACGGCTCAGGGGCCACGGAGAACGCGCTGCTCGTGGGCGGGCGTCTATCGAAGATCAGCGAAGAGCTCGTCTGGGATTACGATCCCGGGCATTTCATGCGGCCATGGCACGTGCACGGCGCCTCGGCCGACCTTTCGTTCACGCCGTTCTACGACAAGCGCTCGCGCACGAATGCCCTGGTCATCGAGAGCAGGACGGATCAGTTGTTCGGTGTCTGGAGCGGGTGGGTGCTCGACGACTCCGGAACGCGCGTGCACGTCGACGGCATCGAAGGCTTCGCAGAAGAGAGGTGCTCAACCGCTGGTGAGGCTCGCGCCCGTGGACTGCAGCACCCGCTGCACGCCCTTCGCGGCCGAGCGTCCGGCACGATTCGCACCGATCGTGCTGGCCGACGGCCCGTAGCCGACCAGTTGCACACGCGGATCGACGACCGCTGTGGTGCCGCGACCGTTCCGGTCGAGCTGAATGCCGCCGGCACTGCTGCGCAGGTGCAAAGGTGCGAGGTGGCTGATCGCAGGGCGGAATCCGGTGGCCCACAGGATGACGTCGACCTGCTCGAAGCTCCCGTCCGCCCAGCGCACGCCGTCCGGCTCGATGCGCTCGAACAGCGGGCGCCTGGCAGCGTAGGCCCCGAGGCGCTCCGCCTCACGCTCCTGTGGTCGGAGCATCAATCCGGTGACGCTGACCACGCTCTCGGGAGGGAGACCAGCGGCGACGCGCTGCTCGACGAGGGCGACCGCGGCCGCTCCCGCTTCCGGTGTGAAGTCGTCGTGCCGCCACACCGGTTCGCGACGGGTGACCCACAGCGTCTGCGTGAGCGGTGCGAGCGCACCGAGGAACTGCACGGCAGACGCTCCCCCGCCGACGATGAGCACTCGTTTGCCGACGAAGTGCTCGGGGCCCGGATAGTCCACGGTGTGCAGCTGTTCGCCCACGAACGTCTCCATGCCGGGGAAGTGCGGCAGGAACGGATGAGACCAGGTTCCGGTCGCATTCACGAGCGTGCGCGTGGTCCACTCCCCCTCGCGGGCTCGCACGACCAGCAGCCCGCCCTCGTCTTCCACGCGCTCGACGTGGATCGGACGCAGCACCGGCAGCGCATGCTTTCGCTCGTATGCGGCGAAGTATTCGGGGACGGCGATGTTGGCGCGCGCGCCGTCCCGCGCCGGAGGCGTGTCGTCGGGGAGCTCAGCGACGCCGTGCACGTCACGCATAGTCAAAGCGTCCCAGCGGTGCTGCCACGCTCCTCCCGGCCGCGTGCCCGCGTCGAGGACCACGTGCGAGATACCCAATCGGGACAGGTGGAAGGATGCCGAGAGACCGGCTTGCCCTGCGCCGATCACAAGACTGTCAAGGATGCTCACGGAGAGGAGAACGTCCTTGACGGCGCGGTTGTTCCGCCAGGCGGCGACACTCCCGGGCGCCCGCTCCGGATTGGTGCTCGCGCGGATTCGTGTAGTACTCTTTTCAAGTTGCTCCGGCTTCTACGGAGCGGCATCTGGGCCTGTGGCGCAGCTGGTAGCGCACCTGCATGGCATGCAGGGGGTCAGGGGTTCGAGTCCCCTCAGGTCCACAGAAAAAGCCCCCGGGTCACCCCGGGGGCTTTCTTCGTTCTTGGCGCAAATGCGACACGGACCGCTAGACCACCAGGAGACGGCATGGCCGAAAACCCCCTCGCCTACGCGGACCGGGTACGGATGCTGCAGGGCTATCGGACCGTGAGCCAGTTGCTCGCCGATGGCGACAATGTCTTCCTCGACCCCTACTCCGTCCTCATCTCGACGCACGCTCGCATCGGTGTTGAGAACGTGTTCTATCCGAACGTCAGGATCGATGCGGTCTCCGAGACCCTGAGAATCGGCGACGACAACAGATTCTTCGAGGGCACCCGTATCGACGCGACCGGCGGAGGTCGCGTCACCATCGACTCCGACAACGAGTTCGGCCCGCATGCCGTCGCCCTCATGGCGAACCGCCTCGGTGCTGCGATCACGATCGGTAGGGGTGTCCGGCTCTTGGGCCGCATCGATGTCGCAGGCGTGAGCGAGCTCGGACATGGAACTCAGATCCTCGGCGACATCAATGCCGTGAACGTGTCGCTTGTCGGCGGTGGGAGCCACCGCGAACCCGACCCCGACCTCCGAGGCGCCGTACTCAAAGGCCGTGGACGCGCCACCGGGATCGTGTTGGGGCGCGGACATGTGATCAACGGCGACGGCGACTTCGCCGTGTGCCCCGTGGAAAGCCAGTCGGTCTATCACCCCCGCACGACCCAGCCCTAAGCCCCTCAGTACGGCCTGGATTGGGCGGCCTCCTCAGCAGACGCCGTCGTCGTGCGTAAGCTCGTCACTCTTGACGCGCCAGAGGGCCGTTGCAGATCGGCGCAACGCCGAAGCCGGCGAGGCCATCCGCCGCTTCGGGATGGTGCCGATCATAGGTGGCGGTCGAGATGCATGCCCCGGATCGGCATGCGGTCGAGCCTTGGGTTACCGTCGGAGAGTCACGGCGGAAGAGTCATAAGGCACCATAAAGTGCGTTACATCTAGTGACGCGCCCGGAGTGATCATGATCGAGTGGAATCCAGACGACTGCAACTGTCCGTCGCGCAAGCTCTTGGACCGCATCGGCGACCGATGGACCGTCCTCGTCGTACGTTCGCAGGCCGGCGGCCCCCTGCGCCTCTCCGAGCTCACCGCACGCATTGATGGCGTCTGTCAGAAGGCCGCACGAGCGCTGAGCAGCACTACCTCGCCTGAAGGAGCATCCTCATGAACACCATCGAAACCAGTCTCGCCGTCACCGGCGCGACCGGGGTCCTCGGCGGCCTCGTCGCTCGCGACCTGGCCGATCGCGGAGTTCCGCACCGCCTGCTGGTGCGCACCCCGTCGAAAGCGCCCGAGATCCCCGGAACCTCGGTGCACCCCTTCACCTACAGCGACCAGAGCGCCGCACGAGAAGCGTTGGACGGGGTGCAGACTCTCTTCATGGTGTCGGCCGCCGAGAGTGCTGACCGGCTGGACCAGCACCGCGCCTTCATCGACGCTGCGGCTGCCTCCGGGGTCCGGCATGTCGTCTACACCTCCTTCATCACCGCCGCCCCCGACGCCACCTTCACCCTCGCTCGGGACCACTACGTCACCGAGGAGTACATCAAGGCCTCGGGGATGTCATGGACGTTCTTGCGCGACAGCTTCTACATCGACTTCATGGAGGCGCTCGTGGGTGAAGACGGAGTGATCCGCGGCCCCGCGGGCGACGGCCGGTGCGCGATCGTCGCCCGGGAGGACGTGGCCCGCGCGGCCGCCGTGATCCTCGTCGATCCGGCGCCGCACGCCGGACGCACCTATGACATCACCGGACCGGAGGCGCTTTCGTTCGCGGAGGTCGCCGCGGTGATCAGTCGAGTCCGAGAACGAGAAGTCGTGTTCCACGACGAGAACATCGATGAGGCCTATGCCTCCCGCAGCGGTTACGGAGCCCCGCAGTGGCAGCTCGATGCATGGGTGAGCACGTACACCGCGATCCGCAGCGAAGCGATGGCCCCGGTCAGCGACGACGTCAGAGCTCTCACCGGACGAACTCCTCTCACGCTCGAGGCCTTCCTCCTGGCGCATCCGAGACCGTGATCGTCCGACGACGCGCCTAGACTTCCTCTCATGGCACCGGTGGCGGCGACGCGGTCCGGAAGAGGCTCCTCCAGCATCTTCCGGGGTGTGCTGTCGGGCATGATGCTCGTCACCGCCGTCATCATCGGTCTGCTGGCGATGCACACTCTCAACCTGCACGGGACCGCGGCGGCCGATGCGCCGGCGACCATGTCGATGTCCGCAGCCGTCGATCAGCCCACGGCCCATCACGCCACTGCTGAGCTGCACGCGCAGGGCAGCCCGACGAGCAGCAGCGACATGTCGTGCGCGGGATGCGCCAGTGACGACCACGCCGGCATGGCGATGATGTGCGTGCTCGCTCTCCTCTTCGCCCTGCTCCTCCTCGTCCCGCCTCGTGTGCTGCACGGTTGGACGCGATCCCTCCTCCGACCGTCCCTCGTCGAAGACCTCACCGCGCAGGTTCGTCCCCGCGCTCCCTCTCTGCACGTTCTCTGCATCAGTCGTACCTGAGCTGCCGTTGAGCCCGCGTTCTCTCGCCAGGGCTCTCCCCCACTCACACTCGTGCGCAGCCGGCTTGGCCTGCGTACGCAACGACTATGCATTTTTGGAGAACACCATGAAGATTCGTGCTGCGGCAACGGCCGCACTCGCCCTCTCCGCCGTCCTGGCCCTGTCCGGATGCGCGACCGGCTCCGGTGAGGAGTCCATGCCCGGCATGGACCACGGCTTATCGGCTCCGTCCACCAACGCCAACAGCGCCGACGCGATGTTCGCGTCGATGATGATCGTCCACCACGAGCAGGCGATCGAGATGAGTGACATCGTCCTCGCCGCCGACGGTGTCGACCCGGCTGTGACCGAACTCGCCCAGCAGATCAAGGCGGCTCAGGGCCCCGAGATCGAGCAGCTGCAGGACTGGCTGACCGACTGGGGCGTCAGTCCCGAGGACGTGGACACTGGAGGGATGGACCACGGTGACGGGATGATGAGCGAGGACGACCTCGCCGCGCTGCAGGCAGCAGATGGCCCCGAAGCCTCGCGGCTGTTCCTCGAGCAGATGATCGTCCACCATGAGGGCGCTGTCGAGATGGCGCAGGCGCAGGTGGATGACGGGAGCAACCCCGACGCCGTCGAACTCGCCCAGAAGATCATCGACGACCAGAGCGATGAGATCCAGGAGATGAAGAACCTCCTCTCCGCTCTCTGACCCCTCCTCCTCCACCGATGCCCTGCCGATCCGGCAGGGCATCGGTCCCCCTGCTTCGAAGGACCACACCATGAGCGAGTTTCCCCTTCCGTCCCCCACATCACCGCTGTACCCCACATCACCGCTGTCGCCCGCATCGCCGCGTGGAAAGAAGCTCATCGCCGCCCTCGCAGCGATCGTCGTCGCCGGCGTCACTCTCGCCGGCTGCGCCGCAGCCCCCGATACTGGAGCGACCGGGGCAGATCAGCTCGCCGAAACCTCGGACATCCTGGCGGCATATGACCTGGATCGCCTCGACGTCGTCGAGGTGATCGAGCTCCTCGACACCATGCCCGTCTCCGACCGCCCCTCCGGCCTGCTCGCATCCGTGCAGCCAGGAGCGCTCGTGCTGAAGGACGAGAGCGGGAGAGAGAGCCGCATGCCCCTGCCGGAGGACGAGGTCTATGTCTCGGTGGCGCCATTCCGAGACCAGACTCACGAGTGCCACTTCCACAGTCTGACCACCTGCCTCGGTGAGCTCTCGGACGCCGAGGTCGACGTCACCCTCACGACCGACGACGGGGACGTGCTGATCGATGGGGACAGGCGCACCTACGACAACGGCTTCATCGGACTCTGGGTGCCCCGGGGAATCGAGGCGACACTCACGATCGAGCACGAGGGCCAGGCGGGAACGGCTCTCATATCCACGATGACCGCCGACGACCCGACCTGTGTCACGACTCTGCAGCTGCTCTGAGCTCGGACGCACACCACCCGGAGCGCAGAAGCGCACCACCTCGACGATAGAGGGGTGCGCTTCTGCGCGGCTGTGCCGACGGCGACGTCGGACTAGGTCGCGAGCAGCGGCGGCGGCTGGTGCGGGATCGGCACCGGCCGTGTCGCCCGGCTCGAACCGCGCATCCTCTCGACATCTTCGAGCACCTCGAAGACCGTCCCATAGCGAGTCGCGAGTGGCAGGTCGCGCAGCCATGTCACCTCGACCTCGGTCTCGGCCAGCTCGTACACGCATGCGACCACATGACGCGGATCGTTGGGTGAGTAACGGAGGTCGTTGATCACCCACTCCGACGCCGTGATGCGATTCAGCATGAATCGCGGATCCGGAAGTTCAGACATCTGGGGCCCTCCAGGACTCTCTCTCCAAAGAGAGTGCGCCCCCGAACGGGTCCTGGGAAGGCCCTTGACACCGCTCGTGGAGGGTGCCCGCGAAGGATCACGCGCTAGGAGTCGGCCTCCGCTGCCCCGGCGGAGGCGACCTGCACCCGCCACCAGGGGGTCTCGATGAAGCCTCGCTTCATGAACACCAGTTCCATCGCGGCGTTCCAACCCCTCACACCCTTGAGGTGCGCGATCGTCCCGGTGAGGAAGTCGTGCAGAGTCTCGGTGGTCGGGAGGATGATCTCGCAGTAGAGCGAGTTCTCCTCCAGCGCTGCGGCGAGGAACCGGACGGACACATGCTGGGCCAGCGTCTGGGCGACTGCCGCGATCCGCGAGGGCTCGACTCGGAGGATCAGCAGTGTCTCCGCGCTCATCCCCAGCGCCGATGCCGGCACCATCGTCACGGTCGTCAGGCACCCCGCGTTGCGCATCCGCTCGTAACGACGGCGCACGCTGCTCTCGTTCATGTCGAGTTTGTCGCCGATCGACTGGAACGAGGCCCGGCCGTTGTGCCGCAGCTCTTCGACGATCGCCCGGTCGGCATCGTCGAAATGTGTCGGGTCGCACGTGTTCGGTGCCGGCATGTACGACTGCGGATCGGTGGTCGCCTCGGCGTGCGCGTCGTAGAGCTGGCGCCCCCAGTCGAAGCTCACCTTGTAGGTGTGCACGACCAGATCGCTGCGCCAGCGCTCGACACCCGGTATGGCCTGAAGGTCGGTGAGGACATGCGCGTACGTCGCCGAGTCTCCGGGGATGACGACCTCGGCGAACACGTCGAACTTCCCCGTCACGAGCGTCACGAACCTCACGTACGGCGAGCCGATCAGTGCCTGTGCGACCTGCAGCTGTGACCCCGGTGTGCAGTTGATGCGCACGAAGAAGGTCTCGACGTGCCCTTCGCTGCCCAGCGTCGGCACGATCCCGACCCGCACCAGTCCCTCGGCCAGCAGCTGCTGGCCGCGGCGGGTCACGGTCGACACCGATGCGCCGGCGAAATCGGCGATCGACGTCCAGCTCGCGCGTCCGTCCTGCTGCAGCGCGACGACGATCCGGCGATCGAGGTCGCTCACTTCCCTCGCGGGGTGACCACCACTCATCGGGTCGGCGGGTACACCCGGTGCAGGAACGTTCGCACGGCCTTCGTCCACGCCTCTGCCTCCTCGATCTGCGGGGAGTGCCCCGATTTCTCGAACACCACCATCTCGGAGTCCGGGATGAGATCGGCGATCGTCTGGCTACACGATACTGGCGTGATCCAGTCGGCCCGGCCCACGGTGATGAGTGTCGGCACACCGATCTCGTGCAGCCGCGGCTTGAGGTCGTAGTCGGGGAGGTTCACGGAGAAGGCATAGTTGTGCGCACGGTAGCGATAAGGGGTCGCCTGCACCTTGCGCTCGGTCGCCTCCGGATCGTAGACGAAGTCGTACAACGGCAGGATCTCGCGCCAGCAGTCCTTGAGATCTTCGTCGTCGTGGACCTCGCCGACATCGATGCGGTCGAACTTCTCCATGTCGATCGTCACGCGATCGGAGGCTAGCGCGTTCTCACGCGCCAGGTGCGCATTGCCGTTGTCGGCTGAAGTGTCGCGCAGCACGACCGCAGCGACCCGCTCCGGATACCGCAGGGCATACTCCATGGCCATGAAGCCGCCGTAGGAGCCACCCGCCATCACGATCTTCTCGGCGCCGACCCATTCGCGCAGCGCATCGATGTCGGCGGCCCACTGTTCATGGCTGTATGTGCCCTCGCCTTCGCTCACACCGCTGCCGCGCGCGTCGAAGACGACCACGCGGTACTCGTCTGCCAGGCGCCCGAAACTCGCGCGCGGCTCGGCTCTGGATCCCAGCCCCGGCGCTCCGTGGTGAGTGATGATGACGGGCGCGCCCTCAGGGCCCAGCACCTCGACGGCCAGGTGGTTCCCGTTGATCTCGACCCATTCGTGAGCGCTGGTGGCTGCGGCGAATTCCGGGGAAACCGGTGGCGTTGATGTCATGTTCTCTTCTTCTCTCAGATTCGGGCGTCAGAGCGCGATGGTGCAGTCGTCGAGGCTGCGGGGGAAGGTGGTCAGGGGTTCGGCGCCGGTCGCGGTGACGAGCATGCTGTCGCTGATGCGATACCCGGCGTGCCCCGGCACGTAGATGCCGGGCTCGTTCGAGACGACCATCCCGGCTTCCAACAGCGTTGGATCGCCGTCTTCGAGCCAGGGTGCTTCATGCATCCCGAGACCGATGCCGTGACCCTGGCGATGACGGATGAACTCGCCGAGCCCGGCCTCCCGGATCACATCGAGGCAGACCCGATTCGCTTCCCTGCACTCGAGACCGGCGCGGATCGTCTCGCGGCCGAGCAGCTGAGCCGCGTGGACCGTGTCGTGGTAGCGCCGCTGCTCGGCCGTGGGCTCGCCCAAGACGAAGGTCCGCTCCCCCTCGATGAAGCGTCCGCCGACCGCGCAGCCCAGCGAGAGCATGAACGTGTCGCCGGCCTTGAGGCGGTTCACGGACGGGAGCCCGTGCGGGAAGGCGGAGTTCGCCCCGGAGTAGACCAGTCCGCCGGCCAGCAGCGACGCCACGACCACGTTGCGATGCTCGGCATACATGAGGCCAGTGCCGGTCGCTGTGACGTGTCGCTCGAGCTCGGCTTCGGTCGGGAGTTCTCCCCCGGCGGCGACGGCATCGGCCACCAGCGCCACCCCGGCGTCGAGCATCCGATCGGTGACACGAGCCGCCTCGCGGTGCAGCGCCACCTCTTCGGGGAACTTGACGTAGCGGACACGGGTGAGCAGGTCAGAGGCGACCAGGTCGGCATTCGGCATCGCTTCTCGCGCTGCCGAAAGACGGGAATGCGGCATGGTCGCCGCGAACCCGACACGACCTCGCGGTGAGACCGCGCGCGCCAGCACTTCGAACGGGGCGATGACCCCGGGGAACTCGAAGAATGCCACGAGCTCCGCTCTGGAGGACTGCGATTCGGCGTACTCGCGCTCCAGCTCCGGTAGCAGCATCACGACTCGACCGCTCGACTCGAGCCAGATCGCCACCGGCCGCTCGGATGGGTGGTGGAAGAAGCCGGTGAGATATGCGATGTCCTCGGGGTGGTCGGTGAGGACGGCATCGAAGCCCTCCTCGCTCATCTGCTCCCGCACGCGCGTCTGCACGCGGTCGAAGAACCCCGGCGCGAGACGCTGATCGAACTCGGTCATCAGATGGTCCTATCGGGCGAGGTGACGCGGGTTGCGCGCGTCGTTGTAGGCGATCGAGAGCAGTGTCGCGGAGAGCACCAGGATGAGGATCGCGATCGACGGGAAGAGCGTCAGCCACCAGGCGCTGACCATCGCACCCGCCTGTTGCGCCTCGTAGAGAATTCGACCCCACGACCACGTCGTCGGGTCTCCGAGGCCGAGGAAGGCGAGCCCTGCAGCCGACAGCACAGCCCTCGAAGCCGTCACGACCACCGAGACCACGACCACGGGTGTCACGGCAGGGAGCACGTGCTTCGTGATGATCCACACCGGAGATGTTGTCATCAGACGCGAGGCGTCGACGTAGGGCAGACCTACCACCGTCAGCGCCTGGGAACGCACGAGACGGGTGACCTCGGGCCAGGAGAACGCCGCGACGACGAAGATGATGGTCGACGTGCTCGGCCCGACCAGCGCGGCGATCAGGATCATGAGCGGCAGCACCGGCAACGAGAGGGTCATGTCGACGATCACGCTGATGAAGCCGTCGAGCTTGCGGAAATAGGCGCCGAGCACCGCGATGATCGTGCCGAACACGATCGCGATCAGCGAGGCCGCCACTGCCACCAACACGCTCTGCTGCGTTCCCCAGATGACCTCGGAGAACACGTCACGGCCGAGGGCATCGGTGCCGAACCAGTGGTCACCGCTCGGCGGGCGCAGCACGTCGGGTCCGTAGCTGGCCGGGTAGGGGGCGATCAGTGGTGCGGCGAGAGCCACGATCACGAGCAGGATCAGCAGGCCGAGCGAGATCATCCCCAGCGGATCGCGTCGGAATGCGCGCCAGGTGTGCGCGCTCGCCCGCTCACTGCCTGCGGCGGTCGGTTCGCTGGGTGCGAGGGTCTCGGAGGAGGGCATCGGAGCGGTCATGAGGTCTTCACTCTCGGGTCCAGGTAGCCGTAGATGATGTCGGTGATCGTGTTCGCGACCACCACGGTGACGGCGAGCATGAGGAAGGCGCCCTGCAGCACCGGGAAGTCGAGCTGCGTGACCGCCTCGTAGATGCCGCGGCCGATGCCCGGATAGGCGAACACGGTTTCAGTGAGTACCGCGCCGCCGACCAGGAAGCCGAGTTGCAGGCCGATCAGCGTCGTCGTCGGCAGCAGGGCGTTGCGCAGCGCGTGCTTCCAGAGGATACGGCTGCCACGGATGCCGTTCGCCTTCGCGAGGAGGATGTAGTCCTCACCGAGCGTCTCGATGAGGGTGGAGCGCATCGTGAGCACGTAGGAGCCGACCTGGATGAGCATGAGCGAGACAGCTGGGAGCACGAGGTGCTGCGCAACGCTCAGGTACCAGTCCAAACCGTACGTGTTGTTGGTATACGCGCCACCGATCGGGAACCAGCCGAGGTTCAGCCCGAACACGAACAGGAGGAAGATCGCGACGCTCGGAACGAACAGTGACTGGCCTGTCACGCCGATGACCTGCACCGCGCGATCGATGAAACGTCCCTTGTGAGATGCGGCAGCGACGCCCAGCGGTACCCCGATGAGGATCGTGAGCACCAGCGCCGTGATCGTGAGCAGGAGCGTCCATGGCAGCCGCTGCACGAGAACGTCGGTGACCGGGATCGACTGCGTGAACGAGATGCCGAGATTGCCCTGCAGCAACTGCCACATGTAGAGCCCGTACTGGACTATCAGCGGCTGATCGAGGCCGTACTGCTGGAGGATGGTCGCCCGGATGTCGTCCGTCATGTTCGGGCTCGCCAGCGCGAGCGCCGGGTCGCCGGGAAGCAGACGCAGGAGCAGGAACGTCACGGTCACGGCGAACCAGATCGTGAGCAGACCTCTACCTATGCGACGGAGAATGAACGATGCTCGGGACACCCGGGCGACCTTCCTCGAGATTTCGGTTTTGTCGTTACTCGACCGGGTGCGCGCTCGCGAGCGAGAGCGGGTTCACGATCGAGAGCAGCTCGCTCGGCTTCGAGATGAAGCCCGCCCATTCGTCGCTGGCTGCGAAGAACAGGTTCTGCGTGTACATGATGTTGTCGTAGACCTGCTCGTGCACGATCTTGTTCGCCTCGCGCATGATCGAGATCTTCTCGTCCTCATCGAACGTGACCATGCCCTCCTCGATCAGCGCGTTCAGGTCGGCGTCATCCACGTGGGTGTAGTTGATCGCTCCGCCGGGGAGATACGACAGGGCGAAGTTCGTCACCGGGTCGTCCATGATGGCGAAGTTGCCCGCATAGATGTCGTAGTCGCCCTCGCTGGTCATCGAGAGGTACGTGTTCCGCTCGGTGCCCTGCAGCTCGATCGTGATGCCGGCCTCGGCCGCGCTGTCCTTGACCATCTGGGCCCACTGGCTCGTCACGCTGTCCTGCAGCGAGTAGATCAGTCGGAACGAGAGGGGGAAGTTCCCACTGGCATCAGCGGTGTAGCCGGCCTTCTCCATCAGGGAGCGCGACTTCTCTGGATCGAACTCGTACTCCTTCACCGACTTGTCGTAGTACTTCGCGAGCACCGGCATCAGCGCGCTGGAGCCGGTTGAGACGGCCTGCCCCTGCAGCACCACGGTGCGGATCGCGTCATAGTCGACCGCGTGAGCGAGCGCCTGACGCACCTCGGTCTTCGCGAGGTCGGGCTTGTCCATGTTGTAGACCAGGTGCGCGTAGCCGAGCCCCGGCGCTTCGATGACCTGGAGCCCGTCGGTGTTGCCGAGTTGCTCGACCTGTGCGGGCGGCAGCGCGTTCGCGATCACGTCGATCTCGCCGCTCTGCAGTGCCAGGATCTCGGTGTTCACGTCAGGGTAGACGCGGTACACGACCTCGGCGGGTCCGGGGACACCGCCCTTGACGAGGGGGTAGTCCTCGACGCGTTTCAGCGTGTAGTGCTGGCCGACCTGGAAGTCGCTCATGATGAACGGGCCCATGCCCACCCAGCCGCCGTCGCTGCCGTCATTCGCGAACTCGGCGATCGAGCCCTGCGGTTCGAACACGTGCTTCGGGACGACGACTCCCCAGAAGCCGATCTCCTCGACGATGGACGAGTCGGGCTGGGTGAGAGTCAGCTCCACCCGGGTGTCCGACACGGCCGTCGCGGTGTCGAGATTGCCCAGCTGTCCGTAGAACGTTCCGGGAGCCTGGTCGCGCTTGACCGCGTTGAGCGTCCACGCGACGTCCTCGGCAGTCAGGGGCTCACCATCGCTCCAGGTGAGATCGTCACGGATCTCGTAGAAGCCGGTCGTGTCATCGACGTAGCCCCAGTCGGTGGCCACGTGGGCTTCCTTGGTGCCGTCGTCGCTGATGCTCAACAGATGCGGATACATGAGGTTCGTGATCCACGAGTCCGTCCGGCTGTTGCCGAGGACCGGATTGAAGTTCACGACATCCGTCGTCGTGCCGATGCTGATCGTCTCGTCGCTGGGGCCGGTGGAGCCGGATGACTCCCCCGGTTCCGGCGCAGACGGGGCGCACGCGGCGAGACCGACGGCGAGAGCCGCGGCCGCACCGAGGGCGAGGAACTTGCTGTACTTCATCAGACCCAGACCTCCTCGAGTACGCGCATGGTGTTCCCTCCGACGACTGCGCGAATCTCGTCGTCGGAGTAGTCGTGCTTCACAAGCCAGCCGATGATGTTGTAGAAGGCCTCGGCCGGGTTCTCGATGCCGTCGACGTACGGCTGCTTCTCGTACTCGACGTTCGCGTGCGCCTGGCCGAGCGACAGGTTCGACGAGAACGCGTCGTGCAGACCGACGTGATCGCCGAACAGCGTGTCGGGGCCGAAGCTGACGTGCTCGAGGCCCACCAGGTCCACGCAGTACTGGAAATGATCCATGACCGATTCCAGGGAGTGCTTCGGGTGCTGAGGCGAGATCGTCGTGTGCGGGGCCGCCTCGATGCCGATGACGCCGCCGCGCTTCGCGCACTCGATGATCGTCTCATCGGTCTTCATCCGGTTCGTCGGCCACAGCCCGCGCGCACCGGCGTGGGTGATGAACACCGGCTTGGTCGAGTGGGCGATCACGTCGAGACAGGTCTGGTCACCGGAGTGGGAGATGTCGATCGCGATGCCGAGCTTGTTCATCCGCTCGACCGCGCGCTCACCGAAGTACGTGAGCCCGCCGTCGCCGCGCTCCTTGAGCCCGCCGCCGAGCATGTTGGCCTCGGAGTACGCGATGCCCATCTGCCGCACGCCGAAGCCGTACAGCACGTCGAGACGGTCGACTTCGTTCTCGATCATGGTCGAGGCCTCGAGCGCGAAGATATGCGCGACGCGACCTGTCTCCGCCGCGTGGCGGATGTCCTTGATCGACTCGGCCTTGATCACGAAGTCCTGATGCGCGAGGTCGGCCATTCGCACGCCGAGGTCGAACAGCACGTCCTGGTACTTCCACCCGGCGTCGCTCGAGATGCAGCAGGTCCCATCCATTCCGTTGTCGAAGACGGCGGTCAGTCCCGATCGAGCGAGGCCCTGGTAGCCGGTGGGTTCGCGGCCCTGACGGATGTGGTCGCGGAGCTCGCCCATGTCTTCGGGGAACACCTGTACGTGCTCGTGCAACGAGATGACGGTCTCTTCGCGCAGCAGACGCTCGGTGCGCTCCTGCTGCGTGTCGTTCAGACCGAGATCGTAGGCCGGCACGCGGCCGATCTGCTTGGCGTAGCGGAATTCACGGTAGTCCTTGCCTGCTTCCAGGTAGTCGTACGCGGTGTAGCCGGAGTACCGGCCAGCTTGTTCGAGCACGGATGCGCTCCTTCGGTTCGATGATGCGGGTACCACTCCCGACCAACGAGCGGGAGTTTCCTCGAATCTGGAGGATTTCGGCATAGATGTCAACTGTTGTGATTATCTTCGGCCGAAATGTTTCTTGTTCGAAACAATTCAGAACTCAGATGCTGGCATGATGTCATCCATGGAGAACACATCCGCCCCCAGGAACGCTGTGGTCCTGGACGTCAAGGACCTCACCGTCACCCTCACCGGTGATGGTCGCCCCCATCGCGTGGTCGATGGCATCGACATCGCCGTTCGCCGCGGCGAGGTGTTCGCGCTGCTCGGCGAGTCGGGTTCCGGAAAGTCGATGACCGCGCGCGCGATCATGGGCCTCATCGACAACGGAGACGTCGAGGCGGCGACCATGACGCTCGGCGGCACCGATCTCCTCGCCCTCTCCCCCGAACAGCATCGCCGTCTGCGCGGCGTGCGGGTGAGCCTGGTCATGCAAGACGCCCTCTCCGCTTTGAATCCGGTCCTCAGCATCGGGGACCAGATCATCGACCTCATCCGCGCGCATCGCAGCATCGGCCGCCGCGCCGCGGAAGCGCGCGCAGTAGAGCTACTGTCGCTCGTCGGTATCCCCACCCCCGACAAGCGTGTGCACGACTATCCGCACCAGTTCTCCGGCGGCCAGCGCCAGCGCATCCTGATCGCCATGGCGATCGCGCTGGATCCTGATCTCATCATCGCGGATGAGCCGACGACTGCGCTCGATGTGACGGTGCAGGCACAGATCCTCGATCTGCTGCTGTCGCTGCGAGAGCGCCTCGGCATGGGGATCCTGCTCATCACCCATGACCTCGGTGTAGTGATGGAGGTCGCCGATCAGGTAGCCGTCATGCGCGCGGGCCTCATCGTGGAGTCAGGGTCAGCCGACGATGTGCTCACGAATCCGCAGCACGCGTACACGATCCAGTTGTTGCACTCGATGCCGCGTGAAGTCAGTGCCGCCGCCGCCGATGACGGGACTGCTCCCATCCTGGAAGGCCGAGGCCTGGAGCGCACATTCCGTTCCGGTAGCGGGCGCCGTGCGCACCGGGTCGCCGCAGTCGCAGGCGTCGACCTCGAGCTGCGACATGGAGAGATCCTGGCGATCGTGGGCGAATCAGGCAGCGGCAAGTCGACACTCGCACGAATGCTGGTGGGACTCGACTCACCGGATGCCGGCATCCTCCGCTACCGCGACCAGGATGTGACGCGCGGCCGCCTCCGCGATCGGAAGATCCTGCGACGCGGAGTCCAGATGGTGTTCCAAGATCCGTACATGTCGTTGAACCCGCGGATGACCGTCCAGCAGATCATCGCGGAGCCTCTTGCGGCGACGCACACCGGAAGCCCGGCGACCCGGCGTGAACGTGTCGCCGAGCTGCTCGAACTCGTCGGGCTCACCCCAGAGATGGGTTCACGCTTCCCGCATCAGTTCTCCGGCGGTCAGCGTCAGCGCATCGGCATCGCGCGGGCTCTGGCGCTCGACCCCGACGTCCTGGTCTGCGATGAACCGGTGTCGGCGCTGGACGTGTCGATCCGGGCCCAGATCATAGACCTGCTGTGCGAGCTGCGCGAACGGCTGGGCATGTCGATCGTGTTCATCGCGCACGATCTGTCGCTCGTGCGGCACATCGCCGATCGCGTGGCTGTCATGTACCTGGGCAACATGGTCGAGATCGGAGAGACCGAAGCCGTCTACCGACACCCCGAGCACCCGTACACCCGTTCGCTGCTGTCGGCGATCCCTCCCCAGACGCGCGCTGAGCGAGGGATGCTGGAGCGCCGAACGCGGCTGACGGCATGAGGGCCGCCGCCTGCGACACACCGAATCAGCGGCCCGGGCGCACCGTGAGGTCGGTGATCTCCGCGTCACGAGGAAGATCCAGTGCGGTGAGGATGGTCGTGGCGACGGCGTCTGGGGTGATGAAGCGCCCGGCGTCGTAGTCCTGACCCTCCTGCTGGTGCACGCGCTCCTGCATCGGAGTGGCCGTGCGGCCGGGGTAGATCGACGTCACGCGCACACCGTGCTGCGCTTCCTCCGCCCGCAGCGCATCGGCGAGAGCACGCAGTCCGTGCTTCGACGCCGCATAGGCGGACCACCCGGCGTTGGCTCGAAGGCCGGCTCCCGAGTTCACGAATACGACCTGCCCCTGCGACACGCGCAGGACGGGCAGAAGGAGCCGGGTGAGTTCGGCCGGAGCGACAAGGTTCACGGCCAGTTGCTGCTCCCATAGCGCGGGAGCCAGATCCGCCACGTCTCCGAGCTCCACGACGCCGGCGACATGCACGAGCGAGTCGATGCGGTCCGGCAGGTGCTGCTTCGACAGGGCCCACGACAGGCGACCCGGCTGAGCCAGATCGCCGACGAGAACAGTTGCTCCGGGCAGTTCGGCCGCGATCTGCCGGGCGCGCCCGGCATCGCGAGCCAAGACCACGACATGATCGCCGCGATCCAGAAGTCGACGAGAGAGAACCGCGCCGATACCGGAACCCGCACCGGTGATCAGGTGCGTGGACATGTCAGCTGGGGTCTGCGGCAGGCTCGGCCACGTCGATCGGGACCGCGGGGCAGTCCTTCCAGAGGCGCTCGAGCCCGTAGTAGACGCGCTCCTCCTGGTGGAAGACGTGCACGATCAGGTCGCCGAAGTCGAGCAGGACCCAGCGCGCTTCCGCACGCCCTTCACGGCGAACGCGCTTGTGGCCGGACTCGATCAGTCTGTCTTCGATCTCGTCGGCGATCGCGGCGACGTTGCGCTCGCTGTTTCCCGTGACGAGCAGGAAGATGTCGACGAGCGGGAGGGGCTCGGAGACGTTGAGTGCGACGAGATCCTCACCGCCCTTGTCGATGGCGGCTTGTGCTGCGAGACGCAGCATCTCTTCGGCAGTTTCAGGTGATTGCATCAGATCAGTTTCGTGGTGAAGGCGATGACGAGAACGACGCCGATCGCGAGGGCGAGTCCGCCGGCGATGATGGCGAGGGTCACCATGAGACGGTTCCCCTTCTCGGGGGCAGGAGGTCGGATGACCTCGCCCGCGGGCTTGATGGTGCTGACCGCCGAGCTCGCGGCGATCGGCGTGGGCGACGAGGAAGGAGGCAGCTCGCCGTCGATGAGAACGGCGTCGACGTCTTTGCCGTCAGTCGTGCCGAACGCGTGCCCCTGGGATCCCATGCCCTGCGGCAGTTCGTACGATCCGGTGACGAGGATCTCGCCGGTGGATGCGACAGGACCTGAGAGCGATCCCTCCCCCGGAGACGGGGTGAAGATCAGTGCATTCGGTGCGGAGTGCTGCGAACCGGTGGAGTCGCCCACCGTGAGGAGTTCGTCGAACGATGGACGGAACGGCGCGCGCTCCTCAGGTGCGTCCGAGAGGATCCCCTCGCCGAAGGCCGAATTGACCGTGGGGCGAGCCTCGGCGATGTCTTCGTCGTCTGCATCGTCGACATCGGCCAGCACGTCATCGTCTGCGTCGACTGCAGCCCCGGTGGAGATACCGAGAACCGACTCGACGTCGTCTTCGGCGTCGTCAGCGGGCTCGTCGACGACCTCCAGCGGGACGACGCCCACCGAATCGGCGACGCCGGACGCGCGGACGGGAGCCACGGAGACCTCGTCATCCACATCATCATCGTCGGCATCGCCCGGCTCTTCGTTCGTGGTGAAGCTCGGGACACCCGACACGATCTCCGTCGGCGCACCCGAATCGGCAGCGACGGGCTCGCCGTCACGCTTCGGGGCTTCGACCGGCTGCTCCGCCTCTTCGGCCTCGTGGGCGCCGACGACCGGTACGGATGCGGTCCTGACCTTCTCCAGCTCACGGGCCTGACGCCGAGTCAGCGGCGCATCGCCCTGATCGTCATCGGCCGCCTTCGTCGGTTCGGGCGCGACGTCGACGACCTCGGCGGGTTCGACGGCACGCGGCAAGGGCGGCGCGGGTGGCGCCGCTTCAGCCGCCGCAGCAGCCTCCTCGCTGGAGATGACCGGGGTGGAACCCGTCAGACGGATCTCCCGCAGCTGCTTTCGCGTCAGCGGACCCTGCTCCTGCTGATCCGATGTACTCATGCCTTGCTCCGATACAGATGATGCTTCGCGATGTACTGAACGACCCCGTCAGGGACCAGGTACCAGACCGGCTGATCGTCGCGAACGCGTTCACGGCAGACCGTCGACGAGATCGACAGTGCCGGCACTTCCAGTTGGCTGACGTTGTCGCTCGGGAGGCCGTCTGTGCTCAGGACATGTCCGGGGCGAGAGACCGCGACGAAGTGGGCCAACTCCCACAACTCATCATGGTCCCTCCAACTGAGAATTTGCGCTACGGCGTCCGCTCCGGTGATGAAGAAGAGTTCAGCATCCGGTCGATCCCGCTTGAGGTCACGCAGCGTGTCGATCGTATAGGTGGGGCCCTCGCGGTCGATGTCGACGCGGCTCACCGTGAACTGCGGGTTCGAAGCCGTCGCGATCACGGTCATCAGATAGCGGTGCTCGCTCGGGGAGACGCCCGACTTCTGCCACGGATGACCGGTGGGCACGAACACCACCTCGTCGAGATCGAACGAGTTGGCGACCTCACTGGCTGCGACCAGGTGGCCGTGATGGATGGGGTCGAACGTTCCGCCCATCACGCCGATGCGCGGGGGGCGCGGGGTCGCAGCATCGTTCATGGGGGCCTAGTGGCCGTGTCCCGCCTCGTGGCCGTCCTTGCCGTGCTTCGCAGCCCATGCTTCAGCCTTGGCCGAGTGACGGTTGGCGACGTTCTTGTATGAGAAGGTCACCAGCCCGAGGAAGGCGAACACGATCGCCGCGATGATTCCGAAGATCACCGTCTCGGCCGCGACGTTGCCGTGGTGCTCGGTTTCGGCAGCGGCCATCGCGATCTGTGCGACGAGGTTCATCCTGACTCCGTTTCGTGGCGTGCTGTTCGGGATCCTGCGAGGTACAGCGTCCCCCAGTCTAGCGCTCAGCTGCGCGACTGCCCCGCCCCACGCGCGAGCCACTTCGTGCTGGTCAGCTCGGACAGGCCCATCGGCCCTCGCGCATGCAGCTTCTGGGTCGAGATGCCGACCTCCGCTCCGAATCCGAACTCACCGCCGTCGGTGAAGCGAGTGGAGGTGTTCACCATCACGACGGCAGAATCCACCTCGGCGAGGAAGCGCTCGGCGTTGCGCGAGTCGGTCGTGATGATCGACTCGGTATGACCCGTGCTGTACCGACGGATGTGGTCGAGTGCCTCGTCGAGCGAGTCGACGACCTTCATCGCGATGTCGAGGCTCAGATACTCCGTCCCCCAGTCGGCCTCGACGGCCGGAATCACGTTCGAGACGAGGCCCGCGACCATGTCGTCGCCGTGGATCGCGACTCCTTCGCTCTGCAATGCGCTGGCCACCAGGGGGATGAGACGCGGAGCCGCCTGGCGATGCACCAGCACGGTCTCGACCGCGTTGCACACACTCGGTCGCTGCACTTTGGCGTTCACGACGATGTCGCTCGCCCAATCGTCGGGAGCCGTCTCGTCGAGGAAGATGTGGACGTTGCCCGCTCCGGTCTCGATGACCGGCACCGTCGACTCGGTGACCACCGTCTCGATGAGGCCGGCGCTCCCGCGTGGGACCAGGACATCGATGAAGCCGCGGCCGTGCATGAGAGCCTTCGCTCCGTCGCGGCCGAAGTCGTCCACGGTCTGGATCGCCTCAGCGGTGAGCCCCGCGCTCTCGACAGCGCGGCGCATGACATCGACGAGCACGGTGTTGGACTCGCGAGCGGCGCTGCCCCCGCGAAGCACCACGGCGTTGCCCGATCGCAACGCGAGCGCTGCGATGTCGACCGTCACGTTGGGTCGGGCCTCGTAGATCGCCCCGACGACGCCGAACGGCACCCGAACCTGCTCGAGCGCGACGCCGTTGGGCATGCGATGCCCGCCGACCACGCGCCCCACCGGATCCGCGAGAGCGGCGACCTCGCGCACAGCTGTGGCCAGTGCTCCCACTCTCTTGTCGTCGAGTCGCAGCCGGTCGATGAGCGAATCACCGATGCCGTCCTCTCGCCCACGGACGATGTCGCGACCGTTCGCCTCGATGATGCGAGGCGCGGCATCGAGAAGAGCGACGGCGATCGCCTCGAGCACCCGGGCCTTGTCATCGCTCGTGAGCGCGGCTGTGGCACGGGAGGCCTCTTTGGCGCGCTCCAGGCGCATCTGCGGGGTCTGGTCGGTCATCCGCCCAGTTTATGAGGTGGCCGGCTCGAACCAGGTGCCTATTTCCGCGCCGGCGAGAGCCTGATCGACCAGGTCGGCGCTCGTGACGAGGACGCCGATGCCGGAGGCTGCGGCAAGACGCGCTGCGGAGACCTTGGTTGCCGCGCCGCCGGTACCGACGCTGTTGACGACCGTCGCTCCGAACTCGAGGCCGGTGAGGTCGGCGTCGGGTGCGACGATGTCGATGGGCTCGGCACCGGGATCCGTCGGGGGCTTCGTATACAGCGACTCGATGTCGCTGAGCAGGATGAGCGCATCGGCCTCGATCAGCTGGGCGACTAGAGCACCGAGCCGGTCGTTGTCTCCGAAGCGGATCTCCTGAGTGGCGACCGTGTCGTTCTCGTTGACGATCGGCAGTGTGCGCAGCCCGAGCAGCCGCTCCATCGCGCGACGGGCATTGGAGCGCGACGTCGGGTTCTCGAGGTCACCGGTGGTGAGCAGCACCTGACCGGCGACGATGTCGAAGGGGCGAAGGGACTCCTGGTAGCGGTACATCAGGATGTTCTGCCCCACGGCTGCCGCTGCCTGTTGGGTCGCCAGGTCGGTCGGACGAGCGTCCAGACGCAGGAACGGAACGCCTGAGGCGATCGCACCGGACGACACCAGCACGACCTCGGCTCCACGGGCATGCGCTGCAGCCAGAGCCTCGACGATGAGTGGGATCCGCCACGAGGACTCGCCACTGATCGACGAGGACCCGACCTTCACGACGATACGGGTCGCTGTGGCGAGATCCGCACGGGTGCGTGCTGTCACTCGCCGTCCTCGCGATAGGCGGCGAGACGCTGCGTCTCGACCTCGGCGCGGGCCTCGGCCTTGGCGTCCATGCGCTCGTAGTACTGTTCACGTCGCTCCGACGTCGTCCGTCGGGCATTCGGCGCCAGCCGCGGGTCCGTTCCGCGGGGGGCGCTCATCAGCTCGGCCGCAGAGGTCATGGTGGGCTCCCAGTCGAAGACGATGCTGTCGCCCTCGCCGATCACGACGGTCGAGCCCTGGACCGCGCCGAGGCGGAAGAGCTCATCCTCGACGCCGAGCTTCTCGAGTCGGTCGGCGAGGTAGCCGACGGCCTCTTCGTTCTGGAAGTCGGTCTGCTGCACCCACCGGACCGGCTTCTCGCCCATGATGCGGTAGACGTTGCCGTAGGTGCCGCCCTCGACCCGGATGGAGAAGTCCTTCTTGGAACCCCGCGGGCGGATGATGACGCGCTCCGGCGGCGTGACGAGCGCGGCTTCGGCACGAGCCTTCTCGACGAGCTCGCCCAGAGCGAAGGTGAGCGGGCGCAGACCCTCGTGCGAGACGGTGGAGATCTCGAACACGCGGAACCCGCGAGCCTCGAGATCGGGCCGGACGAGCTCGGCGAGGTCGCGCGCCTCCGGCACGTCGATCTTGTTCAGCGCGATGAACTGCGGGCGCTCGAGCAGCGGAGTCTGTCCCTCCGGAACCTCGTAGGCGCCCAGCTCGGCGAGGATGACATCCAGGTCGGAGATCGGGTCGCGCCCGGGCTCGAGAGTCGCGCAGTCGAGCACGTGCAGAAGCGCCGAGCAGCGTTCGACGTGACGGAGGAACTCGAGCCCGAGTCCGCGTCCTTCGCTCGCGCCTTCGATGAGGCCCGGCACGTCGGCGACCGTGTACCGGAAATCGCCGACCTGCACCACACCGAGGTTCGGGTGGAGGGTCGTGAACGGGTACTCGGCGATCTTGGGTCGGGCGGCGGAGATCGCGCCGATCAGGCTCGACTTGCCGGCCGACGGGTATCCCACGAGCGCGATGTCGGCGACGGTCTTCAGCTCGAGGACGACGTCGCCCTCGTGCCCGGGCGTGCCCAGCAGAGCGAAGCCGGGCGCCTTGCGCTTCGGGGTGGCGAGGGCGGCGTTGCCGAGCCCGCCCATTCCGCCCTTGGCGACGACGAACCGCTCGCCGGGGATGATCATGTCGATGAGGACTTCACCTGCGGTGTTCTTCACCACGGTGCCGACCGGGACGAGAAGCTCGAGAGTCTCGCCGAGGAACCCGGAACGGTGATCGCCCATGCCGGGGCCGCCGTTGCCCGATGACCGGTGCGGCGAGTGGTGGTACGAGAGCAGCGTGCCGGTCTGCGGGTCGGCGACGAGCACGACGTCGCCGCCGTCACCGCCGTTGCCTCCGTCGGGGCCGCCGAGCGGCTTGAACTTCTCGCGGTGCACGGAGACGCAGCCGTTGCCGCCCTTACCCGCACGCAGGTGCAGTGTGACGGTGTCGACGAACGTGACCATGTGCGGTTTCCCCTGGGTTCCTGTGTTGTTACGGTGTGCAGATACACGGACGGGGCGAGCCGAAGCCCGCCCCGAACCGGATGACTAGTGTCGTGCTGTGATCACTCAGCTGCAGCGACGATGTTGACGACCTTGCGGCCGCCCTTCGCGCCGAACTGGACCGCACCGGCGGCCAGAGCGAACAGCGTGTCGTCGCCACCACGGCCGACGTTGACGCCGGGGTGGAAGTGCGTGCCGCGCTGGCGGACGATGATCTCGCCGGCGAGGACCTGCTGACCGCCGAAGCGCTTCACGCCGAGGCGCTGAGCGTTGGAGTCACGACCGTTACGAGTTGAGCTTGCGCCCTTTTTATGTGCCATGTCC
>JBOGEI010000026.1:0-27444 GCA_050701935.1 Microbacterium sp. | reverse complement strand
GCTCTCGTGCGTCTGCTCAGGGATCAGATGACGCCTTGGGCGAGCATCGCCGCGGCGACGCGTTCGAAGCCCGCGATGTTGGCGCCCGCGACGTAGTCGCCGGCGACACCGTGACGCTCTGCAGCATCGAAGGCGGCGTCGTGGATGTCGGCCATGATCTCGCGGAGCTTGTTCTCGCTGTCGCCGAAGCTCCAGCGCTGACGCGAGGCGTTCTGGCTCATCTCGAGCGCCGAGGTGGCGACACCGCCGGCGTTCGCGGCCTTGCCGGGGGCGAACAGCACTCCGGCCTTCTGGAACGCGTCGACCGCATCCGGCACGCAGGGCATGTTCGCGCCCTCCGAGACGGCGCGTACACCGTTCGCGATCAGGGCCTCGGCGTCGGCGAGGCTGACCTCGTTCTGCGTCGCCGAGGGCACTGCGATGTCGACGGGGACCTCCCAGACGCTGCCGCCCTCGACGAAGCGGGCGCTCGGGCGGCGGTTGGCGTATTCGACGATGCGGGCGCGCTCGACCTCCTTGATCTGGCGCAGCAGGTCGACGTCGATACCGGCGTCGTCGATGACGTAGCCCGAGGAGTCGGATGCCGTCACCGCGGTCGCGCCGAGCTGGGTGGCCTTCTGAATCGCGTAGATCGCGACGTTGCCGGAGCCCGAGATGCCCACGCGCTTGCCTGTGAGGGAGTCGCCGCGCACGGCGAGCATCTCCTGCGCGAAGAACACCGCGCCGTAGCCGGTGGCCTCTGTGCGCACCTCTGCGCCGCCCCAGCCCGTGCCCTTGCCGGTGAACATGCCGGACTCGTGGCGGTTCGTGACCTTGCGGTACTGCCCGAAGAGGTAGCCGATCTCACGGCCGCCGACGCCGATGTCGCCCGCGGGGACGTCGGTGTGCTCGCCGAGGTGTCGGTACAGCTCGTTCATGAACGACTGGCAGAAGCGCATGACCTCGGCGTCGGAGCGGCCGTGCGGGTCGAAGTCGGAGCCGCCCTTGCCGCCGCCGATGCCCTGACCGGTGAGCGCGTTCTTGAAGATCTGCTCGAAGCCGAGGAACTTGATGATCGAGAGGTTCACCGAGGGGTGGAACCGCAGCCCGCCCTTGTACGGACCGAGCACGGAGGAGAACTGGATGCGGTACCCGCGGTTGACCTGCAGCTTGCCGGCGTCGTCGATCCACGGCACACGGAACAGGATCTGGCGCTCGGGCTCGACGAGCCGTTCGAGGATGCCGCCGTCGACGTATTCCGGGTGCTTCTCCAGCACGGGCGCGATCGAGTGCAAGACCTCATGAACGGCCTGGTGGAACTCCGGCTCGTAGGGGCTGCGGGAGAGCACCGTGTCGAAGACGGGCTGCACGGAGGCTGCGAGCGGATGGAAATCGGCGGAGGTCTTAGCGGTCACGCGGAAGGAGCTTTCTGGTGGGGGATGGTGTTGCAGGCGATCGTGTCGCGTGAGGCTGTGCCGGATCCGGCAGAGATTTCACTCTAGTGGGCACCGAAAGCGGGGGTTTCCCGCGCGGTCGGCGTCGACGTCGGTCACCCGGTGTTCTGAAGACCCGCGGCGACGCCGCTGACCGACAGCAGCAGCAGTCGCTGCTGTTCCGCGTCGGCCCCGGAGCCTGTGGCACCGCCTTCGGCCGACCGCAGTGCCCTGAGCGCGCGGAGCTGCAGGAGCGAGAGAGCATCGACATAGGGACTGCGCAGCTGAACGGCGCGCTGCAGGACGGGCTTGTTCTCGAGGAGGCGCTCGCCGCCGGTGAGACGGATCACCCACCGTCGCGTGCTCGCGAGTTCGTCGAGCACGAGCTGCGCCAGGTCGTCGCGGTCGCCGAGCGCCAGGTACTGGCGGGCGATGCGCTCGTCGGTCTTGGCGAGGCTCATCGCGACGTTGTCGATCATTGTGCGAAGAAGCGGCCACTCCTGGTACGCCTCGACGAGCAGCTCCTCGTCGCCGACGGCATCCAGTGCGGTGCCGAGGCCGAACCAGCCGGCGAGGTTGATGCGGGCCTGCGTCCACGCGAACACCCAGGGGATCGCCCGCAGGTCTTCGAGCGACTCGACCGACAGCCCGCGGCGCGCGGGGCGGGAACCGAGCGCGAGCAGCCCGATCTCCTCCATCGGCGTCACGGTGGCGAACCAGGGCGCGAAGCCCTCCGCCTTCACCAGCGAGAAGAAGCGCTCGCGGGAGGCCGCGTCCATGACCGAGGCGACCTCGGCATAGCGCGCGGCCGCACGGCTCGTGCGCTCCTCCTCGGTGGGGGAGGAGGCGAGCAGCGTCGCCGCGGCGACCTGGTCGATGTGCCGCATGGCGATCGCAGGCTCTCCGTAGCGGGCGAAGATGACCTCGCCCTGCTCGGTGAGCTTGAACCGGCCGTCGACCGAGTGCGGAGGCTGCGCGAGGATCGCGGAGTTGGCAGGGCCGCCACCGCGTCCGAGCGCACCGCCACGACCGTGGAAGAGCGTCAGCTCGATGTCGGACTCCTGGGCCCACCGCGCGATCTTCTCCTGCGCCTCGTACAGGGCGAGGTTCGCGGCCACCGGACCCACATCCTTCGACGAGTCCGAATAGCCGAGCATGACCTCGAGGCGGTTGCCGGTCGCAGCCATCCGGGTCCGGTACTCCGGGAACGTCACGGCCTCGGCGAGGATCTCCGGTGCCGCCTGGAGATCGGCGAACGTCTCGAACAACGGCACCACGTCGAGCACCGGTGCGTCGTTTCCGAGCGCGTGCCTCGCGAGGCGGTGCACGTTCGCGAGGTCGGATGCCGCCTGCGTGAACGACACGACATAGCGGCCGGCGGCCTGCAGCCCACGATCACGCTGGATGTCGGCGATGACACGGAAGAGCTCCAGCACCTCTTCGGTCTGGGCGCTGATGGGTGCACCGCTCTCCAGCTCGGCGAGGGCCTTCGCGTGCACCTGGGAGTGCTGGCGCACCTCGAGCTCGGTGAGGTGGAAGCCGTAGGTCTCCACCTGCCAGATCAGGTGCTGCACTCCGCCGAACGCGTGGCGCTTCGCTCCGGCATCCGCGAGGGAGGCCTGCACGGCGCGCAGATCAGCGAGCAGTTCTTCGGGGCGGGAGTACGCCTGTGCGCTGTCACCGTGACGGGTGGCGGCGACACGTCGTGCCAGGACGAGCAGAACGCGACGATGCGGCTCATCGGGCGAGCGGGTCGCGAGTTCGGCCGCCAGCTCCGGCTCTGCAGAGGCGAAGCCCTCCCAGAGCGCCGTGACCTCGGCGCTGGGGGGAGTGTCGTCCGAGGCGAGGGTGAGCGTCCGACCGATGCGTTCGAGGGCGCGCTCGAGACCGCGCAGCACATGGTCGGCCGCGATCTGCGAGGCTTCACGCGTCACGGACGCCGTCACGAAGGGGTTGCCGTCGCGGTCGCCGCCCACCCACGAGCCGATCCGCACGAAGGCGGGAACGACGGGGGCGCTGGCGCCGGAGTCCTCGCCGCGCAGCGCATCGTCGATGCGGCGGTACACGTGCGGCACTGTCGTGAAGAGGGTCTCGTCGAACACGCCCATCACGGTGCGGACCTCATCGGTCGGAGACGGCTTCTGGGACCGCAGCGGGGCCGTGCGCCAGAGCGTGTCGATCTCCTCCAGCATCCGCCGGCGGGCACGGTGCTCCTCAGAGCCGCCTTCGCTTGCCGCATCGTGCTGTGTGAGCAGTTCGGAAAGGCGGCGGATGCTCGACGACACGGCACGGCGGCGCGCCTCGGTCGGGTGCGCCGTGAAGACCGGGTGGAAGCGCAGGCCGTCCAGGCGGCGACGGGCCTCTTCGTCGCCGACCTCGGTGCGAAGGCGTGCGTAGGCGGTCGCGACGGTGTCGGCGGCATCCTCGCGCCCCGGCTGACCTGCGCGCTCGCGCAGCACGCGCACGCGCTGGTGCTCCTCGGCGAGGTTCACGAGATGGAAGTAGCAGGTGAACGCGCGAGCCACCTCGTCGGCTCTGGCGATGGTGAACGACTCGGCGATGGCCGCGGCGCGCTCGAACGCGTCGGGGGTCTCCTCGTCGTAGGCCTGGATCGTCGCGAGCCGCAGTCGCTCGACGTCTTCGAAGAGGCCGTCGCCCCCTGCTTCGCGCAGCACCTGTCCGAGCAGCTGCCCGAGCATCCTGACGTCTGTGCGCATCGCATCGGGAATGCCGCGGCCGGCTTCGAATCGGCCGATCACGCGGATGGCCTCGGTGTTCGTGGGCTCGGAGAAGGAGTGTGCGGGGGTCACCCTTCGAGAGTATCCCTCGCGGAAGGGGTGTCCTGCACGCATGACGCTGTGCTCCGCGCCGGGCCGTGGAAGGGAGGCATCCGAGCGCTCCGGCGACCTACGATGGGGGGAATGCGCATCTCAGCGAACCCCCTCCGCGGGCAGCAGTTCCCCGCCGTGCTCCTCCTGGTCGCGGCCGGGCTGGGCCTTCTCCTGGCGAACCTGCCGACGCACGACGCGCTCGCCGCCTTCCTCGACTTCCACATCGCGATCCCCGGGACCGCCCTCGATCTGTCGATCGCGCACTGGGTGTCCGATGGCCTTCTCGCCGTCTTCTTCCTCGTGGTGGCCATCGAGCTGCGTCACGAGCTGACCCACGGCGAGCTCGACTCCCCGCGCAAGGCCGTGCAGCCGGCGATCGCGGCGACCGGCGGGGTGCTCGTCCCGATCGCGGTCTATCTCCTGATCGCCGGTGGCGACAGCTCCACGGCGTCGGGGTGGCCGATCCCGACGGCGACCGACATCGCCTTCGCGCTCGGGGTTCTGGCGATGTTCGGCAAGGGGCTGCCCTCTCGGGTGCGCGTCTTCCTGCTCGCTCTGGCGATCCTCGACGACATCATCGGCATCATATTCATCGCTGTGCTGTTCGCCGACGACGTGCAGTGGCTGCTGTTCGGGCTCGCCATCGTCGGAGTGGCCGTGTTCTGGGCGCTGAGCCGGCTCCTGCATGCCAAGGGACACCCGCTGATCGCGGTCGCGATGGTCCTGGTCGGCGTGATCACCTGGGGTCTGGTCGCCTCCTCCGGCATCCACGCCACGATCGCCGGCGTACTGCTCGGACTCGTGATGTCGCCCGTTCCCGCAGGGCGCACGAGGCATGCGCTCGAGCCGACCGTGAACGGAGCGATCCTGCCGCTCTTCGCCTTCGTCGCGGCGTTCGTGGTGATCCCCGCCGTATCGATCGCGCAGCTGTCGCCGGCGTTCTGGGCGATCGTGGTCGCGCTGCCCGTCGGCAAGATCATCGGCATCTCGCTGTTCGGCTGGCTGGCGATGCGCATCCGTCCGAAGGGCGCCGATCCTGCGTTGCCGTTCGCCGACATCCTCGCCGCCGGCGCTCTCGGCGGCATCGGCTTCACGGTGTCGCTGCTGCTGGCGAATCTCGCCTTCGCCGACGACGGCGGTATCAGGGACCAGGCGATCCTCGGCGTGCTCGTGGGCTCGCTGATCGCTCTCGTGCTCTCCGGGATCATCGTCTCGCTGCGGGCGCGCTGGTACCGTCGGGTCGCATCCGCATCGTCGTGATCCGGTCGTCGGAGAAGGAGGAATCGTGACCGCAGAGCTCGATGTCCACTCGCACGCGGAAGATCCGCTCCGTCAGGCCGCCGACACCATGCACGCGGTGAGGGAACGCTGCGTGTGGTCGCAGCAGATCACGCATCGCGACCTCGTTCCCTACCTGATCGAGGAGTCGCACGAGGTGATCGACGCCGTCGAGAGCGGCACTCGTGACGACCTGCGAGAAGAGTTGGGCGACCTGCTGTGGCAGGTGCTCTTCCACTCGGCGATCGCGACGCAGGACCCTGACGATCCGTTCGACATCGACGATGTGGCGCGCACGCTCACCGAGAAGATGGTGCGCCGGCATCCGCATGTGTTCGCCGGTGAGGTGGCCGAGACCCCGGAGCAGGTGCTGGTGCACTGGAACGCCGCGAAGGCCGCAGAGAAGCGCACCCGCAGCAGTGTGCTCGACGGCGTGCCGCGGGGCATGCCGGCGCTCGCCCTCGCCCAGAAGCTCGCGGGCCGTGCGGCGGGGGTCGGGGTGACGATCGAACCGGCGCCCGCTCCTGCGTCGGAAGCAGAGCTCGGAGACGCGCTCCTCGCCCTCGTCGCGACCGCTCGTGCCGAGGGCTGGGACGCCGAGCGGGCGCTGCGGGAGCGGCTGCGCGTTCTGGAAGACGACGTACGGGCCGCCGAAGCCACCTCCTGACCCCGACACGACGAACTGACCCCGGCACGACGAACTGACCCCGGCACGACGAAGCCGGCAGACCTGGGAAGATGGAACCGTGGCTACCGTGAACCCGCCGCGCGGCATGCGCGACATCCTCCCCGCCGACAAGGCCCGCCGCGAGCGCGTGCTCTCCGTCATCCGCGAGCGCTACCTCGCGCACGGATTCGACGAGATCGAGACGCCCGTCGTCGAGGACTACGAGCGCCTGCATGCCGGCATCGGCGGCGACAACGAGAAGCTGTCGTACAACATCCTGCGCCGTGGGCTCGATGCCGACGCGATCCGCGCTGCCGCCGAAGACCCGGCCGCGCTGTCGGACCTCGGCCTGCGCTACGACCTGACCGTGCCGCTCGCGCGTTTCTACGCGAGCAACCGCGGCCAGCTCCCGACCGTCTTCCGCTCGATCCAGATCGGTCCGGTCTGGCGCGCGGAGCGCCCGCAGAAGGGTCGCTACCGCCAGTTCGTCCAGTGCGACATCGACATCATGGGCGATGACTCCTCGCGTGCCGAGGCCGAGCTGATGGTCGCCTCGCTCGACGCGGTCGACGCGCTGGGACTCGAGGGCGCGACCGTGCGCATCAACGATCGCCGCGTGCTGGACTGGATGCTGGACAGCTTCGGGTTCACAGCCGAGGAGCGCCCGGGCGTACTCATCACGATCGACAAGCTCGACAAGATCGGTCCGGAGGGCGTGGCGACCGAACTGCGCGAGCGCAGCGCCTCGACCGCGGCCGCCGATGCGTTCGATGCCTTCCTGCGCCGTCCGCAGACCATGGAGTACCACCCGTTCGGCGAGCGGCAGATCCGCAAGGCGCTGCCCGAGGGGGCTCCCGCCGAGCTCGTCGAGCACCTCGTCGGCATCGGCGAGGCCGTGGCGGCGGGGCGCGGACAGGACGACATCCCCCTGGTCTTCGATCCGTTCCTCGTGCGCGGCATGGGCTACTACACCGGCACGATCTTCGAGCTCGCGCACCCCTCGGTCGGCTATTCGCTCGGCGGCGGCGGACGCTACGACGGCATGATCGGCCGCTTCCTCGGGCAGCAGGTTCCCGCCGTCGGGTTCTCGCTCGGCTTCGAGCGCCTGGTCGACCTGATCGCCGACGAAGCCGACGCCACCGCGCAGGCGGTCGTGCTGATCCACGACGCCGACGTTCCGGTGCACGAGCTCGTCCGGCACAAGGCGGCGCTCATCTCCGGCGGCGCCAGGGTGCGGCTCGAGCGACGCACCAAGAACGTCAAGGCGCTGCTGGAGCGTTCGGCCGCCGATGGCTACACGGCCTTCGCGACCGTCTCCGCCGGCACGGGCGATCTGGAGCTCAAGCCGCTCTCCTGACGCGGCCGTCCCGTTCGCGCGGACTCCCGACAAGCGGGCTGGCCCTCGAGCGAACCGGCCCGACGGGCAACGAACGGGGCCCGTTCACGCCGCGTTCACTGTCGCGGGGTGGAATCGTGGCGTGAGCCGCATCCGCATCCCCGTCCTGGTGCGATCGGTGGTCGCGGGGGTGGCCCTGCTCGCGGTCCTCGGCGGCATCCGTCTCGTGCTCGTGCAGCAGGCCGCGCTCGCACGCAGGCGCATCGGCAAGCCGCTGGGCGAGGAGTCGCTCGACGCGGACCGCATCTGGCGTGGCGCTCTCGATGGTGAACCGCTCGAGCTGCTGCTGCTCGGCGACTCCATCGCCGCTGGTCTCGGAGCCGAGCATCGCAAGGAGACGCTCGGCGGTCGTCTGGCGAAGGCGACGGGGCGTCGGATGCATCGGCCGGTGCGGTTGCGCACGGCTGCGGTCGTGGGCTCGGAGTCTCCCGATCTGCCCGGCCAGCTCGATGCCCTGCCTGCGGAGTACCGCCCGCACGTGGCAGTGATAGTCGTCGGCGGGAACGATGTGACGCACCGGCTGCCCGTGGCGCTGTCGGCACAGCACCTGCACGAGACGATCCGCAGGCTCCGGGAGAAAGGTGCCGATGTGGTCGTCGGCACCTGCCCCGACCTCGGCGCCCTCCGCGCGGTGCCGCAGCCTCTCCGGCGGATCGCGTCGAGCCTGTCCCGCCGTCTCGCCGAGATCCAGGAGGAGACGGCGCGACGGGCGGGTGCGGAACCGGTGGATCTGCGCCGCGCGGTGGGTCCGATGTTCTTCGACGAGCCGGAGGCGATGTTCAGCCTCGACCGCTTCCATCCGAGTGCGCTGGGCTACCGTCGCACAGCCGAGGCGCTGCTGCCTGCGGTGTGCCGTGCGGCGCAGAGAGCGCTCAACTCGCGCCGTCTGCCGGGGCAGCACTGAACGACGCCGCCCATTCAGCGACCCGACGGCTGCTCTCCTCGTCGGAGATGTCCTCGACACGCGTCATCACCGACCACCGCACGCCGAACGGATCGCGGATGCTGGCGAACCGGTCGCCCGAGACGAAGGGCGCCGGGGCTTCGCGCACGGTCGCTCCCGCGGCTGTGGCCTTCTCGACGACCGCATCGACGTCGGAGACGTACAGCCCCATCGAATAGCAGTCGTCGTCACCTGCGGGAGAGCGTACGAGGTGGTAGTCGGGGTTCGGCTCGCCGAGCTGGAGCAGACCGAGGCCGAAGTCGAGGTCGGCGTGCGCGACCACTCCGCCGAACTCGGTCACGTCGATGACTCGGGCGCCGAAGACGTCGCGGTAGAACTCGATCGCCTTCTTCGCGTCGGGGATGGCCAGGAACGGAGTGAGGGAGGTGGCGCTGTTCGGGCGGCCGTTCGTCGTGTAGGTCCCATTCGCTCCGGTCGTAGCGGTGTCGGGCGTGGTGTCGTGGGTGCTCATGCCGCCACGCTAGGCCGCTCGGGGTGGTCGTGGCTTGAAGATCTGCGACAGCATCCGGATGTCGCACGCGGAGCCTACGCTGGGCCCATGGTGAACCCCACCCGCGGCGTGCTGTATCCCGCACGCCTGCCGCAGTTCCATCGGCTGCCGGCACCGTCGTCGGTGACGGGGTTGGTCGCGTGGTTCTGGATCCCGGAGTGGGAGATCGAGCCCGGGCGCTCTTCACGGCAGGAGATCGTCGCCTATCCGGCTCTCAACCTCGTCGTCGATGCAGACGCCGTGACGCTGTCGGGCGCGACGACGCGGGTGTCTCACCGCGACCTGCGGGGGAGCGGATGGGCGGTCGGGGCGCTGTTGCGTCCTGCTGCTGTCGCCGCCCTGATAGAGGATCCACCGTCGCTGGTCGACGGCGAGCGGGTGCTCGACGACGGCATGGGTGTCACAGAGCTCCGTGCTGCCGTCTCCTCGGCGATGGGCTCGGGTGAGCGACACCGAGAACGGGCGGTCGCTGCCTTCTCCGGCTGGCTCGAGGAACGCGTGGGACGGGCCCGGGAGTCCGCCCTCCAGGCCAACGCGATCATGGACGTTCTGATGGGAGACGGCGCTGCCCTCACCCCGGAGGAGGCGGCCACGCGCCTGGCGGTCTCGGTGCGCACCCTGCAACGGATGACGCACCGCCACGTCGGACTCTCCCCGGCCGCGATGATCCGGCGTCGGCGCCTGCAGGAGGCGGCGCAGCGGGTGCGCGAGCAGCCCGACGCCGACCTGGCCTCGATCGCCGCCGAACTCGGGTACGCCGACCATGCGCACCTCACGCGGGACTTCCAGACTGTCCTCGGCATCGCACCGCGCACCTACCGCTCCGAGGCGAACGGCTGAGCGCAGACCCGGGCGGGCTTCAGACCCGGGCGGGCTTCAGACCCGCATGAGCCGCAGCCGCAGCATCCGGTATCCGACGCCGAGCAGCACGACGGCGGTGCCGACGAGCGAGGCGAACACGGGCAGGGTGTTCACCAGCACCAGGCATCCGAGCGCTCCGAGCACCTGCAGCGCCCGTGGGTAGCGGCGTGCGGGCCCCGTCTGGCGGAAGGCAGCGGCGTTCGCGATGAGGTAGTAGAGGAGCACGCCGAAGGAGGAGAAGCCGATGGCGTCGCGCAGGTCGGCGACGAGCACGATGGCGATGACGATCAGCGCGATGGCGATCTCGGCACGCTGCGGTACCTGATGGCGCCGGTCGATCTGCGCGAGGAATCGTGGCACGTCACCCTCGCGCGCCATGGCCAGGGTCGTGCGACCGATTCCGGTCTGCAGCGCCAGCAGCGCGCCGAGCGAGGCAGCGGCTGCGGCCACGCGGACCACGGGTGCCCACGCCGAGGCGCCGGCGACTGTGAGCAGGTCGACCAGCGGAGCCGTCGAACCGATCACGTCGGCGCCGAGCACGAGCACGACCGCGATGCCCACCAGCATGTACACCACGACCGCGCCGCCCAGGGCCATGACGATGGCGCGGGGGATCGTCCTCGCGGGGTCGATGACCTCTTCGCCCATCGTCGCGATGCGTGCGTAGCCTGCGAAGGCGAAGAACAGCAGTCCGGCACCCTGCAGCACTCCGTAGACCGTGGCATCGGGCAACGGGGTAGGCGAGACGGTCGGGGCCGCGCCCAATCCGAAGCCGACCGCGACGGCGAGACCGAGCAGCGAGCACACCACGAGGATGCGGGTGACCAGGGCGGTGCGCGTCACGCCGAAGCAGTTCACGACAGCGAGGAGGGCGATGGCCGCGACGGCGACGGGCAGTTGCCATCCCGCCGGGGCCGCGTAAGCGGCGAAGGTCATCGCCATGGCCGCGCAGCTGGCGATCTTGCCGATCACGAAGCTCCATCCCGCGATGAATCCCCACCACGGTCCGATCTCCGCGCGGGCGTAAGCGTACGTGCCGCCTGCGACGGGGTGGACGGCTGCGAGCTGGGCAGACGAGGTGGCGTTGCAGTACGCGACGACGGCGGCTATCGCGAGGGCGGTGAGGATGCCGCTCCCCGCGACACCGATCGCGGGAGCCCACACCGCGAAGACACCGGCGCCGATCATCGATCCGAGGCCGATGGCGACTGCGTCTGCGAGCGTCAGGCGTCGGGCGAGGGGCATCCTGTCATCGTGGCACGCGGCGGTGAACGGCGGGTGACTCGGTACTCGCCCGCGTCGAGAGGGCTGCCTGCGTCGGCAGGGTGAGGATGGCCGGCGTGGAGCCGCCTACGCGCACGATCTGATCGCTGGGGATCAGGCGCGAGTGGTCGCGCACCGGGTCGTCCGTCCCGGGGTTGCGCAGATGCAGCGGGTGCGCGCCCGACGATACCTGCACCCGCAGGCGTGACCCGACGGCGAAGCGGTGGGCGAGGGGTGCGAGCTCGAGCCGGACCCTGCCGGCGTGATCGGCGCCCGCAGCATCGTCCGCGCCAGGCGAGAGTCTTCGGTACCCGTCGGTGAGAGCGCGTGAGACGCCGTGGGCATCCACCTCGCACAGACGCACGAACAGGTCTGCCCGTGGGTTCGACGACACGAATGACAGCGTGATCTCGGGGGCGCCCATGACGACGAGATCCTCCGAAAGCGGTTCGCCGGTGAAGACCAGGACGTCGTCCCGGCGTTCGCGTGTGCTCTGCTTGCGACGCCCCGCTGAGAACGGATTGAGAGTTCGGCCGCCGGCATCCGGTGTCGGATCCGCCGGGTCATATCGGTATGCGAGGTCGGCCGCAGGGGACGCGGCACCGGCGGCCGCGAGTCTTCCGTCGGCGGTGAGCTCGACGGTCATCATCTCGGCTGGCGGGGGCCAGCTCTCCAGCTCCCGCCAGCCGCCCCCTCCGGTCACGTCGAGGCGCACGCCGTCTGTCGGCGCGTCTGCGGTGAACGATCGCAGTGCCTCGCGGACGCCGATCACCGTGATCTCCGGGGCGCCGTGCACCCAGTCGCCGATGATGAGGCGCACCGGGCGCCCTGCGTCGCGGAGGGCGGCGTAGTCCGTGAGCTGACCGACGAGGAACAGGTCCTGCCACCCCGCAACCAGGGTGACGGGCGGGATGGTGTCGACGTCCTGCGCGAAGTGCATAGGCTCCCACCACGGGTCGCCCTCATCGCTGTGCTCGACCCAGTCGCGGAAGAACTGCGGGTCGGCGCTGCGTGCCACGCGCACGGCATCCGCGGGGGGAATCGCGAGCGCCCCGCGCCGGAACCCGCTGCGGGCACGCAGCAGCGCCCACGCCTTCGACGGCAGCGACCGCTCCTGGATGTCCAGTGCGTAGGCCCAGGTGAGCGGGGTGTCGATCGAGAATCCGCCGCCCGGGTAGAGGATGGCGTCGTCGAAGCGTCGCGCCGAGATCGCGATGCCCAGGGCGTCGGGGCGCTCGTCGCCGTCGCAATAGGCCCACTGGGTCACGCCGAAGTAGCTTCCGCCCCAGGCGTGCACGCGCCCCGTCGCCCATGGCTGCGCACGCAGCCACCGCATCGTCGCCTGCCCGTCGGCGACCTCGTCGTGCAGCGGGTCGAATACGCCAGCGGATCCGAACGTGCCGCGGCAGCTCTGCACCACCACATGGTGCCCGCGTTCGGCGAGGAACCGCGCCACCCCGGCGATCCCGTCACGCCCGTAAGGAGTGCGGATCAGCACCGTGTGCCCGCCGGGTCCTTCCGCATGCCAGTGGTCGGTGAGGAGCGCGGCGCCGTCGTCTGCCGTGACCGGAATGTCCGCCGTCCGGACGACGTTGCGGTGCGTCCGCGGCGGCATGTCGGCGGCTCGGGAGAGGCGCCGGTACTCGCGGCGGGCTGCACCGCTGAGGCGGGGAGCATCGGTCATCGCACGCCCTTCACTCTGGTGACCGCGAATGCGGCGATCACGGCCATCACGACCGCGCCGATGTAGAGGGCCGCGAAGTTCTCACCTGTCGGTGAGCCTATGCGTGTGGCGAAGAATCCGAAAACGGGCACGAGGATGCCCGGCAGCAGATAGGCGAGGGCCACGATGCCGAGATCCTTCCCGGCGTCTTCGACCGAGGGGAGGCACTCGGTCATCAGAGCGACGTCGGCGGCGGTGTAGGCACCTTGCCCCGCTCCGACGATCGCGATCCCGACGAGGAAGAACGCGATGTCGCCGAAGGAGATCGCCAGCACCAGTCCTCCCGCGCTCGCGAGCGCACCGATGATGACGCTCGGTTTGCGGCGCCCCGTGCGATCGGAGATCACTCCGAACACGAACGCCATCACCAGATTCATCAGGGTGAAGGCGGCGGTCGCCTGCGTCTGCACCGCGGCGATCTCGCTCGGGTCGTCGATTCCGAATCGTCCCGAGATCGTCAGGTAGAGGTAGCTCGTGACCGACACGATCGACGCGGTCATGAAGAAGCGGCACACCCAGGCCCAGGCGAAGTCGGGGTAGCGGCGTGGACTCAGCCAGAATGTGGCCAGGACGCCGCTCCAATCCATCGGCTCAGCCGGGAGCAGACGACGGATGTCCTTCAACGTGAAGAACAGCGAGATGGCCAGGAGCACGGAGAGCCCGCCGGGGATCAGGAACATGCCGACCTGGCCGGTCGGGGCGACGATGCCCGCGAGCGAGACGCCACCGAGGATCCCGATCGCGGTGGCGGCTCCGGTGACGGCCGACATGATGGCGCGGATGCTGCGGCGGATCTGATCGGCGAAAAGGGTGTGCACGGTCATCGACACGGCGCCCCAGCCGATCAGCACCAGGATCGTGCCGAGGCCGAGCACGAGCAGCGACGGCGCGGTGGCCTGCACTCCGTATCCGACGAGAGCGATCAGCGAGCCGGCGAGGATCCACGGCCGACGGATGCCGAGCTTCGACATCGAGCGGTCGCTGAGCCGGCCGAAGATCGGCGTCGTGACGAGGATGGCCGCGCCGCCGAGCGTGAGGATGATGCTGAGGTTGCCCGTCGCCTGATCGGGGTCCCACTCCTTGAGGAGCTGGGGGATCGCCACACTCGCGACGCCCTGGGCGATGCCGGATCCGAGCCAGGCGAGCACGAAGGCGATCCAGAACAAGCGGCTCTGGCGTTGACCCGGGATCGTGTCCGAGGTGAGCGGAGGAGTGGCATCGGTGGGGAAAACAGGATCGACTGCGTGCGTTGACATCATCGTCTCCGGGTCTCGGTCGGAATGGGGGCTGGTCACGGGCGTAGAGCGGTGGTCGTCACCGGATCGGTGATCGAGCGGCTGGTCGTGCGGTAGGCATCGGCGAGTGCCGAGACGAACACGTCGCGCCACTCGCGTGCACCCTCCCACCGAGCGGTGAGTCCGGGTGAGGCGTGATCGTGGCCAGCGCCGATATGCAACACGACGAGGACTCCCGCCTCCCGCAACGCGTCGGCGTACGCTATGGCGCCGTCTCTGAGCGGATCGAATTCGGCGGCGAGGATCAGCGCGGGGGCGAGGCCGCGGTGATCCGTCGCGTCCAGCGGTGAAGCTTCGGGGAGGGAAGCGCCGGAGCGATAGACCTCGGCGAGATGCATGGCCGTCGCGATATCCGCGGCGCCGAGGTGGCGGGGCATCGACTCGCCGACGATGCGCAGCGCGGCGGGGAGCACTTCGAGCGCCTGGTGGTGCAGAGACGTCCCGGCATCGCGTTCGCGCAGGGCGACGGAGGCCGCGATGGTCGCTCCCGCTGAGTTGCCGCCGATGCCCAGCCGATCTGCGTCGATCGCGAGTTCGTCGGCACGCTCTCGCAGATTCGCCAATGCCGCGACGGCGTCATCGACCGGAGCGGGGAACGGATGCTCGGGCGCCAGCCGGTACTCCAGCGACACGATCTGCACGCCGGAGCGCAGCGCGCGATCTGCGCAGAGACGGTCGTTGAGGAGCTCGTCGATCGTGCCGCCGGTCCAGCCGCCGCCGTGCAGCCACAGCATCGTCGGCCGTGCGCCGGTCGCAGATTCGGGCCGGTACCGACGCGCACGCAGCGGACCTGCGCCGCCGGCGAGCATGAGGTCGTCGATCTCCACGCCGGCAGGAACCGGTGCGGTGAACTCGACGGCCAGGAGATCGCTCAACTCCCGCTGCGCCCGCCGGCGCGCACCCAGGTCGGGGGAGTCGAGGTCGGGAAGAGCCGAAGAGAGTTCGCGGATGCGCTCGATCCACTCCAGGATCTGTGGACTCAGCGGCGGCAGACCCTGTTGCAGCCCGCTCATGCCCCAGCTCCTTCGTGAAGCGTACGCAGCTCGGAGACGACAAGGCGGTGCGCCACGTCTGCTGCGGGCACGTATCCGGTCGACCCGAGCGACCCGTGAGTCTGGCCGATGAAGCGCGTCGCTGTCACGGGCACCCCCGCGGCGGAGAGCGCCCGCGCGTAGGCCTCGCCGTCGCCGCGCAGGGGGTCGAGCTCGGAGGTGAGGATCACCGCGGGCGGGAGTCCTTCGTGTGTCGCAGCCAACAAGGGGGAGGCGTACGGTCCGCGCGCAGCCGCGGAGTCGTCTCCGACGTACTGGCGCACCAGGTTGCGGCCGACCGCCCGCACGATGACGCCGGGCATGCGGGCATCGAGGCCGCTCATGTCGGCGTGCCCCATGGTCAGGTCGAGTGCGGGGTTCTCCAGCAGCTGCAGGGCGATCGGATGCGCGGAGCGGTCGCGATTCATGAGGGTCACGGCGGCGGCGAGGTCGCCTCCCGACGATGCTCCGCCCACGGCGAGCCGGTCCGGCGACGCCCCCAGCTCTTCGGCGTGAGCGTGCGTCCACTCGAAGGCCGACCAGCACTGCTCCGGCTGGGTGGGAAAGCGCTGCTCCGGTGCGTGGGAGTAGTCGGCTGCGACGATCACGATCCCCGCATCCCGTGCTCTGGCTCGGAAGCGGGCGTCCCAGGAGACCCAGTCGATCCCGGCGATCGTGAATCCGCCGCCGTAGAAGTACACCAGTATCGGCAGGCCCGACCCTGGCGGTGTGCGCTCCTCGCCGGGCCAGTACACGCGGACACGCACATCGGGGTGCCGGTCGACCGGAACGATGTGCTCTTCGGAGGCGTTGGGCAGCGGTGCGATCCCGAGTGCGGCGCTCACGATGTCGTCGTTCCGAGCAGCGACCCGGCGTCGACCTGCGGGGTCTGCGGGTTCCGCTTCGAGCAGAGGCGCGACCCGCTCCTCCCACGCCGCGACCGCACTGTCGAGCGTGGGGCGCCGGAATCGAGAGCGTGGTGTCGACATCGGGCATCTCCTTCGATGGTTCTGCGCCGGCGGGTTCCCACCGATGCGAGTTCCGACCTAGTCTGAAGAATCGAAGAACTTCGATGAAGAAGGAAGTCCGACCATGCGCGCACGACCGGGACGGGTCACCATCTACGACGTCGCGGAGCGCGCCGGCGTCAGCATCTCCACCGTGTCGCTCGCGGTGAGCGCGCCGCATCGGGTGCGGCCGGAGACCCGTGAACGCATCGTCGCCGCAGCCACCGCGCTCGGGTATCGGATGACGCAGGGCAGGCGAGTGGGGGCGGCGCGCATCGCGGTCGCCGCGCCGTTCACCACCTATCCGTCGTACCTGCGCCGCCTCTCCGGAATGCTCCGCCGTGCGAGGGACGCAGCCGTCGACATCATCCCCTATGACCTCGATTCCGCCGCCGCGGCGGATGAGCCGCTGCTGGATGTGCTGCCCACCCGCACGGATGCCACCGGCCTCGTGGTGATGGGGGTTCCGCTCGGAGGCGCCGCACGCCGGGCGAGCAGAGCTGCGCGCATCCCGGTCGTCTACGTCGACGTGGTGCCGACGCGGTCGGACGTGGGCGGTCCGGTCGTCCTCGTCGACGACCGCGACGGCGGTGCGCAGATCGGCCATCACCTCGCCGACCTCGGGCACCGCCGTGTGCTCTTCGTGCATGAGCCGCAGCGCTCGCCGGCGTACGTATCGGCGGGGATGCTCCGCATCGAGGGGCTGACGCAGCACCTGTCGATGACCGATCTGGCGGTCGCCGGTCCCTCCTCGGTCGATGGCCGGGTGATCGCGGCGGCGAGGGCGGCGGGAGCGACGGCGATCGTCGCGAACCACGACCAGTTCGCCGCTGCGGTGATGTCGGCACTGCGGGCTGATCCCGGCACCGCGCCGCTCGCGGTCGTCGGCTACGACGACGGTGAGGTCGCAGAGGCGCTCGACCTCACGACCGTTCGCCAGCCGTTCGAGGAGAGTGGGCGCACGGCCCTCGAACTCGTCCTCGGACTGGTGTCGGGCGCATCGACCGCACACGACACCGTGCGACTCGCCCCCACCCTGGTCACGAGGTCGTCGACGCTCGCGGTTAGGCCCGCGAGGCCGTGACCCGCTTCTTCTCGCGGATGTAGACCTCGCGGCGCACCTTCGCGACGACGTCGCCCTCACGGTCGGTGATGACCGTCTCGAACCATTCGAGCACCTTGGCTCCGCCGCGTGCGCGCTCGCGGATCTCCTCGGCCTTCTCCTTCGAGACCTCGAACTCGGCAGTGAGCACGCCTCGTCCGGGCTTGAGGAACTCGATCTCGCCGCGGGTGTCCCACACGACGTGGTCGCGTCCGAGCTGGTGCATCACGAGCATGAAGAAGTAGGGGTCGGTCATGGCCGACATCGAGCCGCCGAACGCGGTCTTGACGTAGTTGCGGGTGAAGGCGTTGACGTGCAGCTCGACGGTGGCGTGCGTCCAATCCTCGCTGAAGCGGCGGATGCGGATGCCGCTGAAGAGATTGGGGATCCACAGGCTCATGCCGATCGCGAGACGGCGGGGAGTGATGCGCATGAACGTCAGTGTGGAGCACTCGACCGATCCCGACAAAGACGTCTGGAGGGTTGGCACAGTTGTTATAGTTCGCATAGAATAAGTAGCGATTCCACGAGAGGAGGGTCGGATGCTCATCCGCGTCGATCCCGACAGCCCCCGTGCTCTGTACGACCAGGTGGCGACCTCCATCCGCTCCGACATCCTCGCCGGTGTCCTCGCGCCCGGTGACCGCCTTCCCGCGGCACGCGATGTCGCCGAGGCGCTGGACATCAACCAGCACACCGTGCTGCACGCCTACCAGCGGCTGCGCGATGAGGGCCTGGTCGACCTGCGTCGCGGACGGGGAGCGGTCATCTCGGCTTCGGCCGCGCCTCTGGCCGAGCTCGCGCACGACATCGACGAGCTGGTGCGCCGTGCCGCAGCGCTCGGTGTCTCCGCCGACACTCTCGCCGGCATCGTGCATGCGCATCGTGACTCCCGTTCCGATCTCCACCGCCCCGACAGCCGCGAGGAGGACTCGCCATGACCACCCACGACCTCACCCGCACGCCGCCTCAGCTGCTGCGACGCGCACGCCTGACCTTCTTCATCGTCGCGGTGATCGCGCCGATCGTGATCACCGCCGTCGCTGTCGTGGTCCTCCTCACCTGGCTGCCCACGCTGCCGGCGCAGGTCGCGACGCACTGGGGTGTGAGTGGCGCCGACGGCTTCGGGCCACCCGCCACGTATCTCTGGCTCCTCATCGGGATCGGACTCGGGCTTCCCGTGCTGATGGCGATCGTGACGCTCGCCTCGGTCGGTGCGCACTGGGGTGGGGCCGCGCGCCTGATGGGTGCGCTCGCCGCGGGCATGGCCGCCTTCGCCGCGGTCATGAGCCTCGGATCCCTCGCGATCCAGCGCGATCTGGCGGATCCCGCCGACGTGCCGGGCATCGGCGGGGTCATGATTCTCGCCTTCGCCGCCCTCCTGCTGGTCGGCGCCGCGGCATGGTTCGCGCAGCCTCGGGTTCGCGCCGAACAGGGGCGCACGCTGGAGTCGCGCTACGCCGTGCACATCGACAAGGGCGAACGCGTCGTGTGGGTCGCCACCACGACGATGCCGCGGGGCGCGCTCGCCTTCCTGCTGTTCGTGCTCCTCGGTCTCGTCGTGCTCGCCGCGTACATGCTCGGCACCGGCGTCGAAGGGGGATGGATCGTCGCGGTGGTCGTGCTCGTCGTGGGCTTCGCGCTGGCGGCGACCGCCTCCTTCCGCGTCACGGTCACGCCTGAGGGCTTCGCCGCACGGGCCCTGCTGGGATGGCCGCGCATCCGAATCCCGCTCGACGAGGTCGAATCCGCACGCGCAGTGGAGATCTCTCCGTTCGGCGAGTTCGGCGGCTGGGGGTGGCGTATCGCGGTCGACGGGCGCACGGGCATCGTCATGCGCCGCGGCTCCGCGATCGAGGTCTCCCGTCACGGCCGGCGGCCGTTCATCGTGACGATCGACGGCGCGGAAGAAGCCGCGGCGCTGCTGCAGGCCTATGTCGACCGCTCGCGAACACCGGGCGCCCCCTCGACCGACTCCGGAAAGGCGACCTCATGAACGACCAGACCCTGCACCCGCGTAGCGTGCCGTGGACCGCGGTGATCGTCTTCGTGGCGGTCTCCTTCGCCCTCGCATGGCTCGTGGCACTGCCGCTGTGGCTGGGTGACGGCCTGGCCGAGCCGATCTCGGTCGTCCTGCTGCCGGTGATGATGTCCACGCCCGCGGTGGCAGCCCTCGTCGTGACGTTCGTGATGCGCGTCCCCGCACGCGGGCAGCGCGCCCGCTTCCTCGGACTGTGGCCGCTGCGCCCCGCCAAGCGCGTGATCTGGCTCATGGTCGCGGCCTGGCTCGTTCCGCCGCTGCTGGTGGGCCTGGGCGTCCTGCTCTCGGCTGCGCTCGGTTTCGTGCAGCTCGATCTGACGTTCGCGGCCTTCGCGGCCGAACTCGAGAAGGCCGTACCTGCCGGCACTCCGCTTCCTCCTGTCCAGATCATCGTGTTCGCCCAGCTCGCGATGATTCCCGTGGGCGGACTGTTCAACAGCCTCTTCGCCTTCGGCGAGGAGCTCGGCTGGCGCGGGTGGCTGCTCCCGGCGCTGCGCCCACTCGGCACCTGGCCCGCGCTGATCCTCAGCGGCGTGATCTGGGGCGTGTGGCACAGTCCGATCATCCTGCTCGGCTACAACTTCGGGCGCACAGACATCACCGGGGTGCTGTTCATGATCGGCGGATGCGTGGCCTGGGGCGTTCTGCTCGGCTGGCTGCGCCTGCGGTCGGCATCCGTGTGGCCCGCAGTCATCGCGCACGGCTCGCTGAACGCTGCGGGGGGCATGATCGTGATCTTCGCCGCCGCGCAGCCCGATCTCGCTCTCGCCGGGCCACTGGGTGTCGCCGGATGGATCGTGGCCGCCCTCGTGGTGATCGTGCTCGTGCTGACCGGCCAGTTCCGGCAGCAGCCCGAGCTCGCAGACGCCCCGGGTCGCCTGCTCTCGGTCCCGCGGTCTTGACGGACGGCTGTGGCGGGGGTTGGCTGAGGCCATGGAATCAACCCCCGCCGCCTGGTCTGAAGCAGACGCCTTCCTCTCCGATCTCTTCGTCGGCCCCGACGAGGAGTTGGAGTCAGCACTCGAGGCGCAACGCGCGGCAGGCCTGCCGGAGATCGAGGTCGCGCCGGTCGCCGGCAAGCTGCTGAACATGCTCGTCCGCATCAGCGGCGCACGTCGGGTGCTCGAGGTCGGCACCCTCGGCGGCTATTCCACGATCTGGCTGGCCCGGGCCGTCGGTCCTGAGGGTCGCGTCGTGACGATCGAGGCGGAATCGGACAACGCAGCGGTCGCCCGTACCAGCATCGATGCCGCCGGCGTCGGCGATCGCGTCGACATCCGGGTGGGCAGGGGAGCGGACGTGCTGCCGACCCTGGTCGGCGGATTCGACCTGGTGTTCATCGACGCCGACAAGGAATCGAACACGATCTACCTCGACTGGGCGGCCAAGCTCGGACACCCTGGCACCGTGATCGTGCTCGACAACATCGGGCGCGAGGGCGAGATCGTCCGGGACGACAGCACCGATCCCAAGGTCATCGGCACCCGCGAGGGTCTGCGGATGCTGGGGGATGACCCGCGCTTCGATGCGACGGCCCTGCAGACCGTGGGGGCGAAGGGGTGGGACGGCTTCGCGATCGCCGTGGTCGTCTGACCTCGACGGGTTCGCGCCCGCGTCGGATCCACGCCCAGGCGAGTCCCTGAGTCCGTCGGATGGCCGGGCTAGACTGGGCGCGGATCGACGACGCTCCACACAACGTTTTCCCCCTGAGCAAGGAGCACATCAGTGGCACTGATCGAGGCTGTAGGCGCACGCGAGATTCTCGACTCGCGCGGAAACCCGACCGTTGAGGTGGAGGTCCTCCTCGACGACGGCATCGTGCAGCGGGCGGCCGTTCCGTCCGGCGCATCCACGGGCGCGTTCGAGGCGTACGAGCTGCGCGACGGAGACAAGAGCCGCTACGGCGGCAAGGGTGTGCTCAAGGCCGTCGAAGCCATCATCGACGAGCTCGGACCCGCGATCGAGGGGGTCGAGGCGAGCGAGCAGCGCATCGTCGACGAGATCCTCATCGACGTCGACGGCACCGAGAACAAGAAGCGCGTCGGCGCCAACGCCATCCTCGGCGTGAGCCTCGCGGTGGCCAAGGCCGCCGCCGACTCGGCAGACCTCCCGCTGTTCCGCTACCTCGGTGGCCCGAACGCGCACGTGCTGCCCGTTCCGCTGTTCAACGTCATCAACGGCGGCGAGCACGCCGACAACGGCATCGACATGCAGGAGTTCTTCCTCGCCCCGATCGGTGCCGAGACCTACTCCGAGGCGCTCCGCTGGGGCGTCGAGACCTACCACGTGCTGCGTGCAGAGCTGAAGGCCGCCGGTTACGCGACCGGCCTCGGCGACGAGGGCGGCTTCGCCCCCGACCTGCCCAGCAACCGCGAGGGCCTCGACTTCCTGGTCAAGGCGATCGAGAAGGCCGGCTTCACCCCCGGCACCGACATCGCCCTCGGCCTCGACGTCGCAGCGACCGAGTTCTTCAAGGACGGCGTCTACCGCCTCGACAACAAGGACTGGGACGCGGCCGCTCTCACCGAGTACTACGTCGGACTCGTCAACGACTTCCCGATCGTCACGATCGAAGACGCGCTGGCAGAAGACGACTGGGACAACTGGAAGCACCTCACCGACGCCCTGGGCTCCAAGGTGCAGCTGGTCGGCGACGACCTGTTCGTCACCAACCCGCAGCGTCTCGCCGACGGCATCAAGCGCGGCGTCGCGAACTCGCTGCTGGTGAAGGTCAACCAGATCGGAACGCTCACCGAGACGTTCGACGCGGTCAGCCTCGCGCAGCGCTCCGGCTACACGGCGATGCTCTCGCACCGTTCGGGCGAGACCGAGGACACCACGATCGCCGACCTGGTCGTGGCGACCAACGCCGGCCAGATCAAGGCGGGTGCGCCTGCACGCAGCGAGCGCGTCGCGAAGTACAACCAGCTCCTTCGCATCGAGGAAGAGCTCGGCGACGCCGCGGTCTTCGCCGGTCGTTCCGCGTTCCCGCGCTCGCAGCGCTGAGCGCGACGAAACATCGAACAAGCCGCCGACACGGCGGTGAACACCGCCGCTGAAGCGGCACGACGAAGGAGGAGCCGTGGCACGACGACCGGCTCCTCCTTCGCCGTCTCCCGCGCCGAAGGCAGCACGAACCTCCGGGAAGACGACCTCGAGATCGACGAAGGCATCCGCCCCCGTCTCGGCCACGAAGGCTTCGGCCAAGGCCCGCGGCGAGGCGCCGCGCGTCGACGTCCGCGAGTGGGCCTCCGGCATCCGTCTTTCGGCGTTCTCCGTCATCATGCTCTCGCTGGTGGTGCTGGGCGCCTGGGTGCTCGTCCCGACGCTCGGCACTTTCATCGACCAGCGTCAGAAGATCGCCGCTCTCGAGGCCTCGGTACAGGTGAGTGAAGACCAGATCGCTGCGCTCGTCTCCGAGCGCGAACGCTGGAATGACCCCGCGTACATCACGACCCAGGCGCGCGAACGTCTCTACTACGTGAAGCCCGGCGAGGTCGTCTACCTGATCGACAACGACCTCGACCCGGCAGCGCTCCCTCGCGAGCAGGAGCCGGTGAGCGACACGCTCGAGGAGAAGCCGGCGGACTGGATGCCGCAGCTGCTGCGCACCCTCGTGTCGACGGGGCTCAGCGACACGGCGGCTGTCGCCCCCTGAGAGTTCGCTTCGAGCATCTTCCCTGGCGGCTCCCCTACGCTGGTGGGGTGACCACGCCGCCGTTCCCTGCACCCACGCCCGCCGAGCTCGCCGTCGTATCGGCCCAGCTCGGTCGTTCCGCCCGCGGTGTCGTGGGCATCGCGGCACGTTGCGCCTGCGGCAACCCGACTGTCGTCGCGACCACGCCACGGCTGCCTGACGGCACACCGTTCCCGACGTTCTACTACCTGACGCACCCCGCGGCGACGGCGGCGATGTCGACTCTCGAGGCCACGCAGGTGATGCCGGAGCTCGCAGCCCTCCTCGTCGACGATGAAGAGGTGGCAGCCGCCTATCTCGCAGCCCATGAGGCGTACCTCGCCGACCGCACGCAGTTCGGGGAGGTTTCCGAGATCGACGGCATCTCCGCCGGTGGCATGCCCACGCGCGTGAAGTGCCTGCACGCGCTCGCAGGTCACGCTCTGGCCGCAGGACCCGGGGTCAACCCGATCGGCGATGCGGCGCTCGCACGCTCCTCGTGGTCGCCCTCGGTCTGCCGTTGCGAAGACCCCGGCGCAGCCACCCGTGAAGTGGCGGCGTCCTCGGTATGACCGTCCGCCGCACGCTGCGCAGCGCCGCCGCCATCGTGGTGGTCGCGGCGACCGTGCTGCTCGTCGGCGCCACCGCGACGCCGCCGCCCGTCCCTGATGATCCGGCTGATCCCGTGCGGGCTTCGGAGTACTGGCTCGACGGCGCGAGGATTCGCGAGGCATGGCAGACGACCCGTGGCAAGGGTGTGACGATCGCGGTGATCGACACCGGCATCGGCAAGGTGCCTGCGGTCTTCGGCGAGGCAGTGGTCGGGGGCACCGACGTGTCGGGAGCCGGCACGCCTGACGGCCGCACGCCGCTGGGCGCCGTCGATGGAAACCACGGTTCATGGGTGGCGTCGCTGGCAGCCGGGCGCGGTGCGCCCGATGGCACCGGCATGATCGGTGTCGCGCCGGAGGCCAACCTGCTGTCGATCTCGGTGGGGTTCGGCGCCGCCGCCGCGGTGCCGTTCACCGAGCAGGTCGCCAAGGGCATGCGATGGGCCGTCGACAACGGCGCCGACATCATCAATCTCTCTTTCACCACGAACACCCTGGACTGGGACGAGAGCTGGGACGATGCGTTCCTCTACGCGTTCGAGCATGACGTGGTGGTCGTCGTCGCTGCCGGGAACCGGGGGAGCGGCACGAACATCATCGGCGCTCCCGCGACGATTCCCGGCGTGCTCACCGTCGGCGGCGTCGACCAGACCGGAACAGCGAGCATCGAGGCTTCGACTCAGGGCATCACGATCGGGATCTCCGCACCCAGTGAGGGGCTGATCGGCGTCTCGGCGGACGGCACCCTCGCGCAGTGGCGTGGGACGAGCGGTGCGGCGCCCATCGTCGCCGGCGTCGCCGCTCTGATCCGAGCAGCGCACCCTGATATCAAGGCGATCGACGTCATCAACCGCATCATCAAGACCGCGATTCCGGTTCCGGATGCGACCAAGCCGCAGGATCCGCTGTACGGCTACGGGCTCGTGGATGCCGCGGCGGCGATCTCTGCGAACATCGCTCCGGTGAATGAGAATCCCATGGGAGACCTGGCCGAATGGATCCGCGTCTTCCGCCGAGCCGCCACGGAACCGCAGCCCGCAGCGCCTGTCACACCGGTCGAGGTCGCCCCTCTGCCGGCGGCCGACGCGCCCACCGAAGCCGGTTCACCGTTGCTTCCCAGCGCGGATTCACTGCGCTACGGTACCCTGCCGCTCATTGCGCTCACCGTCCCTGGTATCCTGGTAGCGCTTGGCGTCACCGCAGCTGCCCGGCGCATCCGATCGGCGCGCATTTCCGTACGCCAAACCCCCGACTCCGAGGAGTAGTTCTTCTGTGCCTCAGAACAGCACTGTGCCCAAGATTCTGATCGTCGGTGGAGGGTACGCAGGTTTCTACACTGCGTGGAAGCTCGAGAAGCACCTGCGCAAGGGTGAAGCCGACGTGACCATGGTCGACCCGCTGCCGTACATGACGTACCAGCCGTTCCTCCCCGAGGTCGCCGCAGGCTCCATCGAAGCTCGGCACTCGGTGGTCGCCCACCGCCGTCACCTCAAGCGCACCAACGTCCTCACCGCCAAGGTGACGAACATCAACCACGCGCAGAAGGTCGCAACGATCACGCCGCCGGTCGGCGAGCCGTACGAGTTCGCGTACGACCAGATCGTCGTCACCGCCGGTGCGGTCTCGCGCACCTTCCCGATCCCTGGCATCGCCGACAACGCGATCGGTCTGAAGACGATCGAGGAAGCCGTCGCGATCCGCGACAAGGTCATGTCGAACTTCGACAAGGCCGCCTCGCTTCCCGCGGGCCCCGAGCGCGACCGTCTGCTCACCGTCGTCGTCGTCGGTGGTGGCTTCGCCGGTATCGAGGTGTTCGCCGAACTGCGTTCGCTGGCGTCTGCACTTGTGGGCAAGTACCCGCAGATCAGCTTCGAAGACACCCACTTCCACCTGATCGAGGCGATGGGCCGCATCATGCCCGAGGTCTCGCTCCAGACCAGCGAGTGGGTGCTCAAGGACCTCGCCAAGCGCGGCGCCAACGTGCACCTCGACACGCAGCTGACGAGCGCGGTCAACGGTGATGTCGAGCTCTCCACCGGCGAGGTCATCCCGACCGACGTCATCGTGTGGACGGCCGGTGTCATGGCCAACCCGACGGTCGTGCGCGGCGGAGACCTTCCGGTCGAAGAGCGCGGTCGCATCCAGACCCGTGCCGACCTTCGCGTCGGCACCCCTGAGGCATTCGTCGAGGGCGCCTGGGCTGCCGGTGACGTGTCCGCTGTCCCCGACCTCTCGGGTGGCGGAGTCGGCGGCTTCTGCGTGCCGAACGCCCAGCACGCGGTTCGTCAGGCGAAGCTGCTCGCGAAGAACCTCGTCGCGGTGCTGCGCGGAGAACTCCCCAAGGACTACTTCCACAAGAACATGGGCGCCGTCGCCGGCCTCGGTCTCTACAACGGTGTCTTCCAGTCCGGAAAGATCGCCCTCAAGGGCTTCGTGGCCTGGGTCGCGCACCGCGGCTACCACGGTCTCGCGATGCCCACGTGGGAGCGCAAGTTCCGTGTCATCTGGGGCTGGTGGAACAACCTGTGGCTCGGCCGTGACCTGGTGAACCTCGAGACCGTGCAGAACCCGCGCTACGTCTTCGAGGAGTTCGCCGCACGCCCGCGTCCGGCAGCTCCCGCCGCTCCCGTGGCAGATGCTGCTCCGGCTGCGAAGGACGCCCCCGTCACGAAGGCCGCTCCGGCCGCGAAGAAGACGACGGCCAAGGCCGCTCCGGCTGCATCGGCCGAGGCTGCAGCGAAGCCGGCCGCGAAGAAGCCGGCCGCGAAGAAGGCTCCCGCGAAGAAGGCCGCCGACCCCGTCGAGGTTGCGGCGAAGTAGTCGACTGATAGAACACCACGATCGGCCCCGTGCGCTCTGCGCCGGGGCCGATCGTCGTCTCGGCGACGGGCGGCTCCGAGGCGATGCATAGGTGAAGCCGGTAGCCTTTCCGCAGCAAGGGGAGTACTCCCGTCTGCAGTGAAGTCGTCATTACGAGCACGAGATCGTGCTCCGGCCCGCTGGCCCGTGAGGGTGGAGGAGACCTTGGCACCCGCATCGCGGGCTGCCGAGAGAACCCTGCCGTCGTCCCGACGTCGTGGATCCGCGGTGGTCCGCACCACGAAGGGACGCACTCATGGGAAAGTTCTCCCGCCTGATCGGAATGGCATCCGAGGCGCTCGAGAAGAATGCCGGCTCCGGGCGCAACGGTCATTCGACCGACGGATCCCGCTCGCAGGACGGACCCCGCTCGACTGACTGGGGAGGCATGCTCCGCGGTGCGGTCGACGCCGTGCGGGGCCAGGGTGCCCCCGAGCAGCCGTCGAACCAGGGCCGGCCCGCGCCGGCAGACCCGTATGCGCCGCCAGCCTCGCCCGGTCAGCGTGGGGGATCGACGAGCGCGGCACCATCGACGTCGGATCCCTATGCGCCGCCGGCTCCCGGAGCTCCCCGAGCTTCGCAGAGAGCCACCGAAGCAGATCGGGCGGCCATCGCCCGCTATGACTACCTGCTGCAGACGGCAGATCCGCAGCGGGTCGAACAGATCCACCGCGAAGCCTTCGCCCGACTGACTCCCGAGCAGCGGGCGCTCGTCGAAGCGCGTATGAGGGAAGAACTCGCGCCGGGTGAGCGCCCACGATCTTCATCCCCCGACGATCTCGCCCGCGCTGCCGGACGTGCCGAAGCGATGAAGCCGGGGCGGATGCGCGGCCTGCTGTCGCGGGTGCGCGGCGCTGGCGCCGGCGGCGCAGCGGTCGCCGCAGGTGGCGCGGCGGTCGGACTGCTCGGCGTGGTCGCCGGCGGTGCCGTGCTCAGC
>JBOGEI010000025.1:0-28608 GCA_050701935.1 Microbacterium sp. | reverse complement strand
GCGCTGTGGCTGCCTCGACGCTCGGCATGAGCCGGCCACCGCGCATCAGGTCGATGAAGACGTCTTCCAGAGTCGGTCCGCGCTGCACGAGCGTGCTCAGGGCGATTCCGGCTTCGGCGGCGACCGCGCCGACCGTGCCGGCGTCTCCGCCGCGGACGGTCAGGCCGGAGCGCAGAACCTCGATGTCGAACCCGGCCGCCGACAGCGCCGCCGTGAGTGCACCCCGATCGGCGGCGTCCACGATCACGGAGCCGCCCTTCGGGTCGGCGAGTGTCTCGATGCCGCTGGCCAGCAGCAGCTTGCCCTTCGACAGGACGAGCACGTTGTCGGCGACCTGCTCCACCTCGCTGAGGACGTGCGACGACACGAGCACGGTGCGTCCTTCGTCGGCGAGACGACGCATCAGCAGACGCATCCAGCGGATGCCTTCCGGGTCGAGGCCGTTCGCGGGCTCGTCGAACACGAGCGCACCGGGGTCGCCGAGCAGCGCGTGCGCGACGCTCAGGCGCTGACGCATGCCGAGCGAGAAGCCGCCGATCCGGGAGTCGCCCTCGCCCTCGAGGCCGACCAGGGAGAGGACCTCGCCCACGCGGGCGAGCGGGATCCCGTTGGCCTTCGCGGCGATGGTCAGCTGACGTTCGGCGGTGCGGCGAGGGCGGTAGACGGTCTCTTCGAGCACCGCACCGATCGTGCGCAGCGGCTGGCGGAGCTCGGCATAGGCCGTGCCGCCGATCGTCGCGGTTCCGGATGTGGCACGCACCTGCCCGAGCAGGATGCGCAGCGTGGTGGTCTTTCCGGCTCCGTTCGGGCCGAGGAAGGCGGTGACGGCACCGGGCTCGACGCGCGCGGAGAAGTCCGAGACGGCGGTCACCTCATTGAAGCGCTTCGTCACGTGCGTGAACTCGAGCACCTGTCCTTCAGGCATCCGTGACCTCTCGTCGCATTTGAACAGTTCCTCCCTATCCTGCCGGAAAAGCCTGTCGGATCCCGCATTTCGCGCGGAATACCGCCCTTGTCGAAAGGGGTAGCCTGGCCAGCGTGACCGATTCTCGCGCTGCATCCCGCGTCCTCGTCCGCACCGAAGGGGCCCTGGGGCGGCTCACGCTCAACCGCCCGGAGGCGATCAACGCGCTCGACGTCGGCATGATCGAGAGCCTCACCGAGACGCTGAACGCCTGGCGCGACGACACCGACGTGCAGATCGTGCTGCTCGACGGGGCCGGCGAGCGCGGCATGTGCGCCGGCGGTGACGTCCGCGCGCTGCATGCCCAGATCGTCGCGGGGCAGGCCGATCAGGCCGCTGAGTTCTTCCGAGCCGAGTACGCGTTGAACGCGATGATCGCGGAGTATCCCAAGCCGATCGTCGCCTTCGCTGATGGCATCACGATGGGCGGCGGAATCGGGTTGGCCGGTCACGCCGCGATCCGAATCGTCACCGAGCGTTCGAAGCTCGCGATGCCGGAGACCCGCATCGGCTTCACGCCCGACGTCGGCGGCACCTGGCTGCTCGGCCGCGCTCCCGGGCGCTTCGGCGAGTACTACGGGTTGACCGGGGCGACGATGAGCGGTGCGGATGCGGTGTACCTGGGGTTCGCCGACCACTTCGTCCCGTCCGATCGCCTCGAAGCGTTGAGCGAGGCCCTCGCCTTCCGTGCCGATCCGACGGGGCCGAGCGAGATCGTGCTGCTCTTCGACGAGACCCCCGAGCCCACGCAACTGCCGGCATCGCGGGAATGGATCGACGAGGCGTTCTCCGCTCCCACCGTGGGCGAGATCGTCGAGCGCTTGCAGGCGCAGGGCACGACGGAGGCCGCGGCGACGGCGGATCTTCTCGAAGGACTCGCGCCCACCGGGCTCACCGTCACGCTCGATGCCGTCCGCGAGGCGCGCGAGCTGCCGGGGCTTCGCGCCGCGTTGGAGGGCGAGTACCGCAGAGTGCTGTGGTTCGTGAACGAGCATCCCGACCTGGTCGAGGGCATCCGGGCGCAGCTGGTCGACAAGGATCGCAACCCGAAGTGGGACCCGCCCACGCTGGCGGAGCTCGCCCCGGACGCGGGTGCCCCTGCGCGCGCCTACGTTCCGCAGCCGGCCCTGTTCTGAGGCCGGCCCTGTTCTGAGGCAGGTGTCGGGTTGCGAGAGCTGCCCGTCCACCCATCGGGAGAGAGCACGGGTGTCCGGCGGATTCGACTGCTTCGGTGTGCTCGATGCCGAAACTCCCGACGGATGACCTGGGCGCTCGCGGGGCGGGGGCGCGGGCTAGTCGGAGGGGCTGGTGGAGGTTTCCGCGCCCGAACGCGCCTGCCAGATCGCGCGGAGCACGTCGATGACGTCATCCGGATCAGCCTCGACGGAGCCCGCTTCATCGACCAGGTCGCGGATGCGCCGGATCACCGATGTGGGAAGGACCCCCGCCGTCTCGGCCACCCGCGTTCCCGCGGCTGTGCGGGAGACGACCAGCCCTTCTCCCTCGAGCATCTTGTATGCGCGCGCCGCGGTTCCGGGGGCGACGCCGAGGTCGCTCGCCGTCTGTCGGACCGTCGGCAGCCGCTCCCCGGCGCCGAGCTGCCCCGAGACGATGAGGCCGCGGAGCTGTCGGTAGATGTCGAGCGCCGGATTCGCCTCGTCGGCCGGAGACAGCCGGGGTGTCGGGCTCACTGGGCGGCCTCCCGGTCGGCCGGGCTCTCGGCTGCGACCGTCGGTTCCGCGTCATCCCCCGGCGTGCACAGCTGCGCGGTCACGAGGAGCAGCAGCACGAACGCCGTGATCTCGAGCACGGGTGCCAGCCAGCCGCCGACGGCTGCGACCTCTCCATACCGCCAGAAGGCCTCGTAGGAGTCGCTGCGGCCATCGCCCTCGATGGCGAGTCCGCTGATCGAACCGGCCTCGGCGATGAACCGCCATGCCCCTGCAAGGGAGAGAAGGGCGCCGGCGGTCGCGATCCGGGCGATCCCCGTGGCGATGTCTCGGCGTTCGCGCTGTTCGGCGACGACCGTCTCCGGCCGGAGGAAGGAGCGAGCGGCGTTGGTGTGCAGGGCGGCGACGGTGACGGCGATGAGCGCGGCCGTGCAGATCAGCACGGGGACACCGTACGCCCACCCGTAGAACCAGGGCCTGATCGGATCGATCGCCTGGTTGGGCACGTCGATCTCGAGGAAGACGTACGGGCCGCCGTCGATGTTCGAAGAGGCGAGCCCGGCGAGCAGCGTGGTGGTCGTGAGCGCGAGCAGCACGATGGCGGTGCCGGCCGATCCGAGGCGCGAGGTGAAGCTCAGCCAGGTGCGGCGTGCGGAGGCGACCGGGCGCTCCGGCGGCGTGCTGCCCCTCGTCGCGATCAGGATCAGCAGGACGGCCACCCCGACGCAGGCCGTGAACACCGGCAGCGCGTACCGCCACCAGGAGACGACGCCGTAGAGGTTCAGTGCGTATGCGGTGATCAGATTCTCGGCGACGAAGAACCCGATCACCGCGATCGCGACGACGCCCAGGGTGCGGTGCTCTGGCGCGTAGCGCGCGAAGACCGCACCTGATGCCGGCGGGGCGAGGCGCACGCGGGTCTCGGTGCGCGCGCGCCAGCGCGGCGAGACGGTGATGCCGACCGCGATGATCGCCGCAAGGATCAGGGACACCCAGGGCATCGAGAGGAGCCCGCCGAACATCTGCCAGGGGTTCAGCTGCCAGCTGCCTGGTTCGAGCGGGGATGCGGTGATCGCGAGCATGGGGAGTCCGTCCTCTTTGTGCCACATGTCTATCACAAGTTGTATCAGGTGGTAAATACAAATGAGAGGAGAGCGCATGCCCCGCCGTTGTTCGCCCGTGTGCAGAAACCGCTGATCGGGACGGGAAGCGGTTCGCTGTCAGCGAAGGTCCACCGTGAGGGGGATACGAATGTCGGCGGATCGTGGCACTCTGTCTTGTGGCCGATTGTCGGTCGGCATCCGTCAGCCGAGAAATCCGCCGCTTCATCCTTCCTAGAAAGTCCGCCTGTGCTGGGAAAAATTCTCCTCCGCTATCTCTCCCGATACCGATGGCTGCTGCTCGCGGTGCTGGTCTTCCAGCTCGCCAGCGTGGCCGCGACCCTCTACCTCCCGCGCCTGAACGCCGACATCATCGACAAGGGCGTCGCCCAGGGCGACACCGGGTACATCTGGCGCACGGGTCTCTTCATGCTCGCCGTGTCGCTGGGCCAGATCATCGCTTCGATCACCGCGACCTTCTTCGCCGCGCGTGCCGCGATGGGTGCCGGCCGCGACATCCGCGCCGACGTCTTCGGCAAGGTGAGCGGGTTCTCCGAGCGCGAGGTCTCGCAGTTCGGTGCCGGCTCCCTCATCACGCGCAACACGAACGACGTGCAGCAGGTGCAGATGCTCGCGATGATGGGCGCCACCATGCTCGTCACCGCACCCCTGCTCGCCATCGGCGGCATCATCTTCGCGGTGCAGACCAACGTCGGCCTCAGCTGGCTCATCGCCGTCTCGGTGCCGCTCCTGCTGATCCTCGCCGCTCTCGTGATCGGGCGCATGGTGCCGCTGTTCCGCAGCTACCAGGGCAAGCTCGACAACGTCAACCGCATCATGCGCGAGCAGCTCACCGGTGTCCGCGTCGTGCGCGCGTTCGTACGTGAGCGCATCGAAGAGGAGCGCTTCCGCGGGGCCAACACCGACATCATGGACGTCGGCCGCAAGGTCGGCTCGCTGTTCGTCCTGCTGTTCCCGCTGTTTATGCTCATCCTCAACGTCACCGTCGTCTCGGTCATCTGGTTCGGCGGCATCGAGGTCAACAACGGCACGGTGCAGGTCGGCACGCTGTTCGCCTTCATGCAGTACATCGGCCAGATCATGGGTGGCGTCATCATGGCCAGCTTCATGGCGATGATGATCCCTCGCGCTGCCGTCTCGGCCGAGCGCATCGGCGAGGTGCTCGACTCCGAGTCCACGCTGCTGCGCCCCGAGAACGGCGTCACCGAGTTCCCGGTCCCCGGATCCGTGGCGCTCGACGACGTCGAGTTCACGTATCCGGGCGCCGACTCTCCTGTCCTCACCGGCATCAGCTTCGCCGCGGAGCCGGGTGAGACGGTCGCGATCGTCGGATCGACCGGCTCGGGCAAGACGACCCTCGTCTCGCTCATCCCGCGTCTGTTCGACGTCTCCGGTGGTTCTGTCCACGTCGGTGGCACCGATGTGCGCGAGGCCGACGTCGAGTCGCTGTGGGACAGCATCGGCCTGGTGCCGCAGCGTCCGTTCCTCTTCACCGGCACCGTCGCGTCGAACCTGCGCTACGGACGCGAGGAGGCCACGGACGAAGAGCTCTGGCACGCGCTCGACATCGCGCAGGGTCGCGACTTCGTCGAGGAGATGCCCGACGGCCTCGAGTCCCGCATCGCCCAGGGCGGCACGAACGTCTCCGGCGGTCAGCGTCAGCGTCTCGCCATCGCCCGTGCGATCGTGCACCAGCCGCGGATCCTCGTCTTCGACGACTCGTTCTCCGCCCTCGACCTGACGACCGACGCCCGGTTGCGCCAGGCACTGTGGCGGGAGCTCCCGCACGTCACGAAGATCGTGGTGGCGCAGCGCGTCTCCTCGATCACCGATGCCGACCGCATCGTCGTGCTCGAAGGGGGCACCATGGTCGGTGTCGGCACCCATGAGGAGCTGCTCGAGACGAGCGACACTTATCGAGAGATCGTCGAGTCGCAGCTGGGGGTGGACGCATGAGCGAGCAGAACAACGAAAAGGGCAAGGTCAAGCGCGGCCGTGGCAAGGCGGCGGTGGTCGAGGTCGAACTGACCGCCGAGGAGAAGTACGAAGCCGAGCTCGCCGAGCAGGCGCGTCAGAACTCGGGAGACTGGGACAGCGTCGCGCCGGGCAAGGCCGATAACTTCGGCCCCAGCTTCGCGCGCATGATCGGATTGCTGAAGCCATCGGCCATCTGGTTCGTCTTCGTGTCGATCCTGGGTGCGATCGGTGTGGTCCTGACGGTCGCGGCGCCCAAGGTGCTCGCCGAGGCGACCAACCTCGTCTACAAGGGCTTCATCTCCATCCAGCTCGGACAGCCGACCGATGGCTTTCCCGGGTTCCCCGCCGGCACGTCGCAAGACGTCGTCGTCGAGGCGCTGCGAGCCGGAGGGCAAGACGACTTCGCCAATCAGGTCGGGGCGCTGGGCGACTTCACGGTCGGACAGGGCATCGATTTCGACGCGCTGCGGCTGGTCATCGCCGCAGTCCTCGCCATCTACGTCGCTGCGGCCTTCCTCACCTGGATCCAGGGCTACGTCATCAACGTGATCATGGTCCGCACCATGTGGCGACTGCGCGAGGCGGTCGAGGCGAAGATCAACCGCCTGCCGCTGGCGTACTTCGACAAGGTGCAGCGCGGTGAGCTGATCTCGCGCGTGACGAACGACATCGACAACATCACCCAGACGATGCAGCAGTCGCTCTCGGGCGCCCTCACCTCGGTGCTCACCGTGATCGGCGTGCTCGTGATGATGTTCTCCATCTCGTGGCAGCTCGCTCTCGTGGCGCTCATCACGCTGCCCCTGATGGGTGTCATCTTCGGCATCATCGGACCGCGCTCGCAGAAGGCCTTCGGCACGCAGTGGCGCAAGGTCGGTCGACTGAACGCCCGCGTCGAGGAAGCTTTCTCCGGGCACGCACTGGTGAAGGTCTTCGGACGTGAGAAGGACGCGCTAGACAAATTCCAGGTCGAGAACGAAGAACTGTTCCAGGCGAGCTTCAAGGCCCAGTTCCTGTCCGGCGTCATCATGCCGGCGATGATGTTCGTCGGCAACCTCAGCTACGTGGGCATCGCGGTGCTCGGTGGTCTGATGGTCGCCAACGGCCAGCTCCGCCTCGGCGACGTGCAGGCGTTCATCCAGTACTCGCAGCAGTTCACGCAGCCGCTTTCCGAGCTGGGTGGCATGGCTGCCGTGGTCCAGTCGGGCACGGCATCGGCCGAGCGGGTGTTCCAGCTGCTCGACGCGGATGAGCAGGAAGCGGACGACGCCGATGCCCCCGAGCTCGCTGAGGGCAAGGGTGTCATCGAGTTCGAGAACGTCGCCTTCTCGTACACACCGGAGCGCCCGCTCATCCGGGACCTGTCGTTCCGGGTCGAGCCTGGTCAGACCGTCGCGATCGTCGGTCCGACCGGTGCAGGCAAGACGACGCTGGTCAACCTGATCATGCGCTTCTACGAGCTCAGTGGCGGGCGGATCATGCTCGACGGCCAGGACATCGCCGCGGTGACGCGCGACGAACTGCGCTCGCGCACCGGCATGGTGCTGCAGGATCCTTGGCTGTTCGCAGGCACCATCCGCGAGAACATCCGCTACGGCCGCTCCACCGCGACCGACGAAGAGGTTCTCGCCGCCGCGAAGGCGACGTACGTCGACCGCTTCGTGCACGCCCTCCCCGAGGGCTATGACACGGTGCTCGACGAAGACGCTGCGAACGTGTCGGCGGGTGAGCGTCAGCTCATCACCATCGCCAGGGCGTTCGTCGCACAGCCGTCGATCCTCATCCTCGATGAGGCGACGTCGGCTGTGGACACCCGCACCGAGCTGCTGCTGCAGCACGCGATGGCCGCGCTCCGAGAGGGACGCACGTCGTTCGTGATCGCGCACCGTCTGTCGACCATCCGCGACGCCGACCTCATCCTGGTGATGGAGCACGGCGACATCGTCGAGAAGGGCACGCACGACGAGCTCATCGCCGCGCAGGGCGCCTACTGGCGTCTGTACCAGTCGCAGTTCGAGCAGGCGGCGACCGACATCGATGCCGAAGACGCGCTCACCGGGACGACGCCGGTCGTCGTCACGGGCGACGCGAGCAACGCCGAAGGCAGTGTGGCGGAAGCCGCGGCAGCCGTGGCCGGTGCGTCGGTCGGGGCTCAGATGCCCGGTGCCGAGACCGCAGCAGCGCAGGCTGTGCTGGAAGACGGTGCAGACGGCTCCGGCCGCCGTTCCTGACTCCGCGTATCGCAGTACGACGCCCCATTCCGCTCACGCGGGGTGGGGCGTCGTGCTGTGCGCGGTCGGCGGACGTACGGTGCCGGGTCAGGAGCGTTCTGCGGTGATGCCGAGCAACTCCAACGGGTGGGTCAGCCGCCACCAGGGGCTCGGGCCGTCGACGTCTTCCGCCAGAACCAGCGGGGTCGTGGTGGTGTTGAGAGGGCCGGCTGCGGTCAGCGTTCCCACAGTGGCGTCCTGCGTGCGCTTCTCGCCGAGGTCGAAGGCCGCGGTCGCCGTGGCCGTTGCGCCGTTCCACAGCACCACGTCGGTGTCTGCCTCGGTGATGATGTCGATTTCGTCACCCCAGAGCGTCGTGACCTGGCCAACGACCGTACCCTTGGCGACCGCCGGATCCTGAGCCTCCAACGCGGCTTCCGTCTCGTTGAACAGGGAACGGGTGAGGGCGAGCCGCTGTTCGTTGTCGTCCTGGTTCAGGGCCGCGGCGAAGAGATGCACCGTCGTGTCCCCGACCGTCACATCCTTCGCGGTGAGCAGATTCCAACCGACGAGCGTGCCGGTCTTGATGCCGACCACACCCGGATCGTCGAGCATCCCGTTGGTGTTGACGACGGTGCCGGCGCCCGGAAGGTCGACGGACTTGGTGCCGACGATCTCCGCGAAGACCGGATTCTGCATCGCCCGCTCGCCGAGCGCGACCAGTGCCTCGGGAGTCGAGACGTTGCGCTCGTCGAAGCCCGAGGGAGTGACCACGGTGATTCCGGTGAGACCACGCTCGCGCAGCCAGACTGCTGCCGCCGCCGCGAACTCTCTGTCGGAGCCCCAGATCTCTGACGCCAGGCGATCGATGTAGTTGTTGGCCGAGCCCATGAGCGTGCCCTGCAGCAACTGGTACTCCGTCAGGACCCCACCGATCGGCACATCGAGAGCGGACTGGTCGCTGCGCCGGTAGTCCCAGTACTTCACGCTGTCGGCCCGGGTGAAGGCGAACTCGGGGCCCTGCTCACCGGGCGCGAGCGGCATCCGGTCGAGCACCATGAGGCTGCTCACGACCTTCGTGATGCTCGCGATGCTCACGGGATCGGGGACCGATGCGGCAGTGCTCAGCCCGGCGATGCCGACCGCTCCCGCGCCCTGTGCAGGCCAGGTGACCGTGGCTGCGGGAGCGGGGACGGTCACGATCTCGACGGACTGCACCGTCGGCGCCACTTCGTGGAGCGGCCAGAGCAGCGTCGTGCCGGCGTAGACGGCGACGAGGCCGAAGAGCGTGCCGAGCGGTACGAGGAGTCCTGGGCGGGCGATCGCTGGGCGAAGGCGTGCCCCGCGCATCAGCGCCGGCGCCTCCTCGCTCTCGGGGGTCTCATCGAGAGCGGCCGTGCCGGTATGCGTCGCGACCGTCGCGGTATCGACCCACGTCAGTGCGGTGGCCGTGGTGGAGTCATCCGTCCATCGCGGGGAGTTCGGATCCAGGAGGGCGCTCGCCTCGTCAGGGTCTTCCTGGACGAGGCGCTCCTTCGGGATGAACGGGGGCTTGGTCAGAGCGGGCGTCACCGGTTCAGGGGCGATCACGGCGTCGGGTGCGATGACGGCCTCCGAGTCGAGCTCGCGTGTCGATGTCTGTCCGGCAGTCAGGACCGAGCCGGCTGCCGCGGCGTCGACAGGTCCGGAAGGGGCGGCGGTCGCCGGGCTGTCGTCGCTGACGACGCCCGTCGCCTCGTCGGCGGGATCTGAAGCGGTCACTCGCTTACGGTACCCAATCCCGAGCGAGTTCCGCGGCGCGCAGCCCCGTCGACGCGCGGGTGTCGCCAGCGGGTAGGATCATCAGCACAACCACGGGAGTCCGGCGAGCCGGGCTGAGAGGGAGCGAATCGCGCTTCGACCGTCGAACCTGATCTGGGTCATGCCAGCGCAGGGAGGAGTTCAGATGAGTACGTCCACGTCCGCGTCCGCGCAGCAGGCATCCGCCGCCGCGAACGGTCTGCACCGCACATCGATCTGGCGCTGGCGCGTCGTCGACATCGTCGTCGCCGCAGTCCTCGGCGTCGCGATCGGCCTCGTGTTCTGGGGCTGGAACACGATCGGCTACGCCTGGTTCGGTGCGGCCGACGCTCTGACTCCCGGCCTCGGTGGCATCGCCGTCGGCATCTGGCTTCTCGGTGGCGTCGTCGGTGGTCTCGTGATCCGCAAGCCCGGTGCCGCGCTGGTCGTCGAGCTGGTCGCCGCGATCGTGTCGATGCTGATCGGCAACGTGTGGGGCATCTCGACCGTGCTGTCCGGCATCGTGCAGGGCCTCGGCGCAGAGATCATCTTCGCCCTGTTCTTCTACCGTCGTTTCGGGCTCGCGGTCGCCGCACTCGCCGGCGTCGGCGCCGCGGTCGCTGCCTGGGTGTTCGAGCTCTTCTACGGCAGCTCGCCGAACATCTTGAAGTCGGTCGAGTTCAACACGATCTATCTGGTGAGCGTGGTCGTCTCCGGCGCGATCCTCGCCGGCGTGGTCGGCTGGCTGCTCGTGCGGGCCCTCGCCGTCACCGGCGCACTCAACCGCTTCGCCGTCGGGCGAGAGCACGTGCGCGAGGTCTGAGCGTGACCTTCGCCTCCCCGGCCCGCGTGCAGGCTGCGGGCTGGGGCTGGCGCTACGCCGGCCGGAAGCGTCCCGCTGTCGCGGACGTCTCGTTCACGATCGAACCGGGCGAGCGGGTGCTGCTGCTCGGCGCCTCCGGCGCCGGGAAGTCGACGCTGCTCGCCGGTCTCGCCGGGGTCCTCGGCGACGATGACGAGGGGGAGCGGACGGGATCGCTCCGCATCGACGGCGCCGCCCCCGAGTCACGGCACGGTCAGGTGGGGCTCGTCCTGCAGGACCCGGATGCCGGCATCGTGCTGTCGAAGGTCGGTGACGATGTCGCCTTCGGCTGCGAGAACCTGGGTGTCGCGGCATCCGAGATCCCCGGTCGTGTCGCGGAGGCTCTGGATGCCGTCGGCCTCGACGTTCCGCTGCAGCGCCCCACGAAGGCGCTCTCGGGCGGACAGAAGCAGCGATTGGTGCTGGCCGGCGTGCTCGCGATGCGCCCGGGACTGCTGCTGCTCGACGAGCCGACTGCGAACCTCGACCCCGAGGGGGTGCAGGAGGTGCGAGCGAGCGTCGAGCGCGCTGTGGTGTCTTCCGGCGCGACCCTGATCGTGGTCGAGCACCGCACGCCGATCTGGGTCGATCTGATGACCCGGGTGATCGTTCTCGCGGCCGATGGAGGACTGCTCGCCGACGGAGCGCCCGAGCAGGTGTTCGCGTCCTACGGCGACGTGCTCGCCGACGCGGGGGTGTGGGTGCCCGACCGCGGCATCGACCTTCCCGTGCTGGAGTCGGTGCCTGCCGCCGATGCGCTCACCGCCACGGGTCTCTCCATCGCGCGGGAGGCGGGCGTCGTGGTGCAGTCGGGGCTCGACCTGCGCGTGCCGCGGGCGAACGCGACCGTGATCACGGGGCCGAACGGTGCGGGCAAGTCGACGCTCGCGCTCACGCTCGCCGGGCTCATCCCGGAACAGGCGGGAGAGGTGCGGTCGGCGCCCGAGTTGGCGGGACGCAAGGGCACGCGCCCCATCCGCTGGACCTCGCGTGAACTGCTGACCCGCATCGGCATGGTGTTCCAGGAGCCGGAGCATCAGTTCCTCGCGCAGACGCTGCGCGACGAGCTCGCGGTCGGCCCGCGCGCACTCGGTTGGGACCGCGCGAGGACTGACGCCGTCGTCGACGATCTGCTCGAGCGCCTCGGCCTCGCCCCTCTCGCGCTCGCCAACCCGTTCACACTCTCCGGAGGGCAGAAGCGTCGGCTGTCGGTGGCGACAGTGCTCGCGGGAGCGCCGGAAGTGATCGTGCTCGACGAGCCGACCTTCGGACAGGACAGGCGAGGGTGGATCTCACTCGTCGCCCTGCTGCAGGAGGAGATCGCGCGCAGTCGGTCGATCATCGCGGTCACGCACGACGACGCCGTGATCCGACACCTGGGTGGTCATCGCATCGAGCTGGGAGCGGCATCGTGACGGCGACCGAGACCGCGCGGCGGGTGTGGCTCGACGGCGTGAACCCGGTCACGAAGCTGGTGCTCGCGGTACTGCTCTCGGTGCCGTTGTTCGCATCCATCGACGTCACGAGCGCGCTGACGGCCATCGTTCTGCAGCTGCTCTGCCTACCGTTGACCGGACTGCGTCTGTCGACGGTGCTGAAGCGGCTGCTGCCGATCGCTATCTTCGCCCCGATCGCCGGGGTGAGCATGCTGCTGTACGCCGAACCCGCAGGCCGCATCTACTGGACGTTCGGATTCGCGACGATCAGCGAGGACTCGATCACACTCGCGATCGCGGTGAGCCTGCGCGTGATCGCGCTCGGACTGCCCACGATCCTGCTCTTCGGCGGCACCGACCCGACCGAGCTCGCCGATGCCCTGGCCCAGGTCGCCAAGCTCCCGAGCCGCTTCGTGCTCGGGATCCTCGCCGGCACGCGCATGCTGGGGCTGTTCCTCGACGACTGGCGCACGATGAGCTTGGCCCGCCGAGCGCGAGGGGTGGGTGACCGAGGGGCGCTGCGGCGGTTCTTCTCGATGGCCTTCGTGCTGCTCGTGTTCGCCGTGCGGCGCGGATCCAAGCTGGCGCTCGCGATGGAGGCGCGGGGCTTCGGCTCCGGCATGCCCCGCACCTGGTCGCGTCCGTCGCGGTTGCATCCGCGGGATGCGGTGGCGCTGATCGGCGGCATCGCGATCATGGCGCTCGCACTCGCCGCCGCCGTTCTCGTCGGGACGTTCCGCTTCGTGTGGAGCTAGCGCTAGCTCGGGCTCGGCTGGAAGTAGTGGTCACTGTGCAGCGCGCACCGCTCGTTGAACCGGGCAGCGCAGCTCGGGCAGGCCGTCACCGCGAAGTACTCGGCGATCGTGAGCTCGTGCCCGCATGCCCCGCAGAGGATCGCCTCGGTGTCGTGCTGCTCGGGCGCCCACTGCGCAGCCGGATGCCCCGCCGACTCCTCATGGCAGAGGTGGCACGGGTAGTAGTGGCCGCAGCAGGCGAAGCGGATCGCGATGATGTCGGTCGGGCCCCGGTAGTGCACGCACCGGGTCATGTCGTCGACGACCGGGCCGAACACCGGGGGCCGCCCTGGAGACGAAGGAGTCACGCTCACGTCTCGTTCCAGAGTCTGCGGTAGTACTCGAGGCGCTCCCGGTCGGGTTCGACGCCGTAGGCCTCGATGAGCGTGTCCTCCCACCCCGTGCCGAAGTTCCACATCGTGCTCATCGACGCCACGGCGATGTCGGCCCAGCGATCGGCGAGTCCGAGGGCGGCGAGATCGACGAACGCGGCGGGGCGGCCTTCGGCGTCGAGAAGCGTGTTCGGCATGCAGGCGTCGCCGTGGCACACCACCAAGCGGTCAATCGGCGGCGCCTCGTGCAGGTCCTCCGGCACCACCGTGCCGCGCTCAGCGGCGTTGGCGATCCGCCAATCCGTGCTCCACTCCCAGGGGCACTCGGTCACGGGCAGGGCATCGTGCAGCATCCGCAGGCCCGCACCGACCGCCCGCACCGCGGTCTCCGGCTGCTCGGCCCAGCGGGGGTCGACGGCACTGCTCGCGTCGATCGCGACGGTGACGAGCCACTCGTGCGCGTCATCCTGACCCTGTTCGAGCACCTCCGGCACGGGGATCCAGGTGCGCGCCCATCTCATGCGCTCGGCCTCGTCGCGCATGTTCGCCTCATCGTCGAGCGGACCCCACTTGATGTAGCGACCGTCGTCGGTGCGGAACGTCAGCCCGCCGATCCCGTTGCGCCAGACCGGGGCGAGTGCGGCACCCCTGGCGAGTTCGCGAACCCGCGACGGCACGTCGGTGGAGGCGGAGGGGATGCTCATCCTTCCATCCTGCCCGACGTCTACCGTTCAGCAGGGTCAGCGTCAGCCTCAGCGGTGATCGTCACGCAGGCCGTCCAGGTAGGCGTTGTAGGCATCGAGCTCGGTGGTGCCGTGAGCGTCGGCGTAGCGATCGGCGGCGGCGGCGCGGGCCGTGTCGTCTCGGAACCATCGATGCATCACATAGACGAGCATCAGCAGAGTGGGCGCCTCGCCGTACGACCACGCCAGGCCGCCGGCGAGCTGCTGGTCTTCGAGCGGATCCATCCCGAGGGCGATGGTGGGTGCGACGAAGTGGTCCACGAGCATGGTGGTCGCCATCATCAGGAAGACGCCGAAGAACGCGTGCAGGGCGGCTTCTGCGAACACGTCCAGGGCGCGCCCGCCGTGACCGAGGCGCACCGGAAGCGGGTCGGAGCTCAGCACCGGGATCGCGAACAGGATGCCGACGACGAGGAAGCCGATCTCCAGGGCGATGTGGCCGCCGGGTGCGGCGAGCACACGATCCGCGAGGCCGGCCAGGTACAGCCCGTAGAAGGCGATGAGGTATACCGGCAGCGCGATCCACGGGCTCAGCAGCCAGCGGGCGCTCCTGCTGCGAAGGCCGGCGTGCGTGACGTGCAGGACGAGGGACCCGAGCCCGTGATGCGGTGTGGCGCGCAGGAGGAGCGTTCCCGGTGAGCCGAGGACCAGCAGCGGAGGGATCGCGATCATGAGGGTGAGCTGCTGGAACATGAACACCGACATCAGCGCGTAGCCGTACGCCTCGACGCCGAGGCCCGTGGTGGCCGCGAGCGCGATGCACCCCAGGACGAAGGCGACGGTTCGCCAGACCGGCCATCGACGGTGCTGCCGCCACAACCGGATCGCCCCGGCCAGATACGCGAGAGCCAGCACTGCGGCGACAAGGGGCAGGAGCGGGAACGGTCCAGCCGCCGGCGCCAAGAAGGCGGAGAGCGTCGGAGGGGCGTCGGGCATCCAGTCGTTCATCCGGTCGCATCCTCCCGTGGGCCGTCGGGCTCGTCGATCTCGTCCGCAGTCCGCGCTGCGGCCCGATGCTCGCCCCAGAGCCCGACGACGAGGATGACGCCTCCGATCGCGAGTGCGACATCGGCGAGGTTCCCGATGAACCAGTTTCCGTAGGCGAGGAAATCGGTGACGTGACCGCGACCGAAGCCGGGAGGTGCGAGCAGACGATCCAGCACGTTGCCGATGGCGCCGCCGAGGATGAACCCCAACCCGAAGGCCCGTGACGACGTGCGTGCACGGGTCGCGGCGACGAACAGCGCCGCGACCGCACCCACCCCCACCACGGTCAGCACCCACGTCGCGCCTGACCCCAGCGACAGGACAGCGCCAGGGTTGAAAGCGAGCTGCAGACCGAGCAGATCGCCCAACAGGGGTATCCGCGTCGTCTGGCTGAGCCCCGCGATCGCGGCCGCCTTGCTCGCCTGATCGATGAGCACGACGATGCCGGCGACGACGAAGGCGATCGCATACCGGGGACTGTTCTCACGCGTCATCGGAAGCTCCCTCCACATCAGTCGTGGCACGGTCGCGTCTACGCCGCGCACGCCCGGAGACGACAACGCCGAGTGCTCCGGCAGCGAGGAGGAAACCGATCCCGAAGAGGAAGGCGACACCGAGGAAGCCGAGGTCCGTGCGCTGAACCCGCTTCTCGCCGTTCTGCTGCTCATGGGTGGTGCCGGTGGCCGGCGTCGGAGGGGAAGTGGGTGTCGGGGTCGGAGCGGGTGTCGGGGTCGGAGGGGGAGCGGGCGTCGAGTTCGACGAGCGGGCATCGGTTCCGGGAGAGCCGGCGATACGCTGCGCCTCTCCGGCGGCAGCGGCTCCCGCACCGGCGAACACGAGCAGAGCACCGAGCAATGCCGCGACGACAGTGGTGCGGATCGGATGCTGAGGGATGGGTCCGACCGACCGGTTCACCGGCGCGACCTGTCGGGAGCGAACGGTTCGTCGTCGTTCAGCGCGGGTTTCATGGGGTCTCCTTCGAAGGGGTGAGCAGGGGCGAAGCATCGGATGCCGTCAGGCAGGGTCGCGTGATCCAGCGGGGAGCGCGGGCGCGATCGGGACGTCGGGGTGTGCGGACTCGACACAGGAGGCCGCGGATCGCGCGGCTTCGACGGAAGGCGCCGTCCGGGGGACGGCGTGCCGAGGATCAGGTTCGGGAGACGCCGAGCCGGATGAGCGAGGTGGCCGTCGCGCGGGAGTGCGCGGCAGAAGCCGGGACTGAGGGCAATGCGCGCAGTCTCTCCCTGAGGGCCGCGAGTGGGCCGGGCCGCCGCAGCACGTGGGACAGCAGGAGCACCACGGCGAGGCCGCACAGCACCCCCAGCACGCACAGCGCCACGCCGGCGAGGGCGCTCGTCCCGGCGGCGGGTGAGGCGGTCAGCGTCTGAGCCGGATCCCCCGCGGCAGTGTCACCGAAAGAGTCGACGGATGCAGCGGCCAGGGAGGGTGTGGTTCCGGTCTCACCGGCATCACCGTGGGCGGTCACTGCGAAGGCGAAGAGCAGCAGGAGAGCCAGACTCGCAGTGGTAATGAGGCGCATTATCAATGGCTGCTCGAACGGACCCGCGGATCGTCGGGTCCCGGGCGAGCGGCGCATTCTTCGGATCCTACTCCCACGACTTATCGCGTTGCTTCGAGCGGGAAGCGGTGTCGTAGGCTCACTCTCGACGCAGTTCTCTCGGCTCGTGGTGAAACCAAGAACCACGTAGGCTGATACTGCGTTCCATCAATGCATGTCGCACGACGACGTTCGAAGGAGAACATCAGATGCAGATCAGCGGACAGGGTGCACTCATCACCGGTGGGGCCTCGGGTCTCGGGCTCGCCACAGCGCGCCGACTCGTCGCCGCGGGCGCACACGTCACGATCATCGACCTCGCCTCGTCGAAGGGAGCCGAGATCGCCGACGAGCTCGGTGGGCTCTTCGTCGCCGCCGATGTCACGAACGCCGATGAGGTGCAGGCGGCAGTCGCGGCTGCGCAGTCGGCGGCCACACTGCGCGTGGTCGTGAACTGCGCAGGCATCGCGCCCCCCGCCAAAGTGCTCGACCGCGAGGGCAACCCGGCCGTGCTCGCCGACTTCGAGCGCGTGATCCGCATCAACCTCGTCGGCACGTTCAACGTCATCTCGCAGGCTTCTGCCGTGATCGCCAAGAACGAGCCCCATGATGAGGAGCGCGGCGTCATCGTCAACACCGCGAGCGTCGCGGCATTCGATGGACAGATCGGCCAGCCCGCCTACTCCGCGTCCAAGGGCGGCGTGCACGCGATGACCCTGCCGGTGGCGCGCGAGCTCGCCCGCTACGGCATCCGCGTGTGCACGATCGCTCCGGGCATCATGGAGACCCCGATGCTGATGGGGCTCCCGCAGGCCGCGCAGGATTCGCTGGGCCAGCAGGTCCCATTCCCGTCGCGCCTCGGTCGTCCCGATGAGTACGCCGCCCTCGTGCAGCAGATCGTCGAGAACGGCTACCTCAACGGCGAGACCATCCGCCTCGACGGTGCGATCCGCATGGCCCCGAGATAACCCGCCGTTCCGGCTGAGAAACCAGGAGAACCCATGTCCCTTGCAGGCAAGACCATCCTGATGTCGGGCGGCAGCCGCGGCATCGGCCTCGCGATCGCGCTGCGGGCAGCAGCCGACGGTGCGAACATCGCGATGCTCGCTAAGACCGACACCCCGCATCCGAAGCTCGAGGGCACGATCCACACCGCGGCCGAGCAGATCCGCGCCGCCGGCGGGAACGCGCTGCCGATCGTCGGCGATGTCCGCGACGACGACGACATCACCGAAGCCGTCATGAAGACGCAGGGCGAGTTCGGCGGCATCGACATCGTGATCAACAACGCCAGTGTCATCGACCTCTCGCGCTCGCTCGACCTGAACGCCAAGAAGTACGACCTCATGCAAGACGTGAACGTGCGCGGCACGTTCATGCTCTCCCGCGCAGCCGTGCCGATCCTGAAGGACGCCGAGAACCCGCACATCCTCTCGCTGTCGCCGCCACTGAACCCGTCGCCGAAATGGCTCGGCGCGCACACCGGGTACACGCTCGCGAAGTTCGGGATGACGATGGCGACCCTCGGTCTCGCTGCCGAGTTCGCGCGCGACGGTATCGCCGCCAACACGCTCTGGCCGCGCACCACGATCGCGACCGCGGCGGTGCAGAACCTCCTCGGCGGCGACAAGGTGATGGCGGCGAGCCGCACGCCCGAGATCTATGCAGACGCCGCGTATGCCGTGCTCCTCAAGCCCGCAGCGTCCTACACAGGCCAGACGCTCATCGTCGAGGACGTGCTCGAGGCCGACGGTGTGACCGACTTCTCCGGCTATGCGGCGATCCCCGGCACTCCCGACAGCGCCCTCTTCCCGGACATCTTCCTCGACTGAGGGTGTCGTCGGCCGGGGCCAAGGCCGGTCAGATCAGCAGGTACACCGCTCCGATGATCGTGAGAGTGATCACGATGCGGTCGAACACTCGCTGATTCATGCGCCTGGCGACCTGGAGTCCGACGAGCGCGCCGACCACCACGAGTGGGGCGAGCACGGCATCCATCAGCAGCACCGGGGTTTGGAACAGCCCGAGGCCTGCGAGGAACGGCACCTTGATCACGTTGATGATGGCGAAGAACCACGCGGAGGTGCCGAGGAAGACCTGCACCGGCGTGCGGGTGGCCAGGAAGTACATCGACATGACCGGCCCGCCCGCGTTCGCGACCATGGTGGTGAACCCGCCGAGCGTCCCGTAGGCGCCGGCGAGCAGGAGGCCACCGGAGGGCGGGGCCACGGCATCCGCCCTGCTCTGGCGCCACCGTCGCCAGAGCGTCACAGCAATCATCAGCAGCAGGATCACACCGATCGCACGGCGCACCACCGCGTCGCCCGCGAGCGCGAGGAATGCGAACCCGACCAGCAGGCCGGCGACGACAGCGGGGGCGAGCCGCAGCAGCGTCGGCCAGTGGGCGTGTCGGCGGTAGGCGAACAGTGCGAACAGATCGCCGACCATCAGCAGCAGCAGGGTCGCCGCGGTCGAGGTGCGCGCAGGCAGTACCGCGGCGAACAGCGCGATCGCCAGGATGCTGCCGCCGGGAAGCGCCGTCTTCGAGATGCCGATCGTGACCGCGGCCACGGCGAGGGCCGCCCACGCCCACGGGTCGAGGGCGATCACCGTTCGAGCTCGGCGACGATCGCGTTGTAGCCTCGGGCCCTCGCGAGGTCGACCGGGAGCACGCCGTCGCCGTCGGGGATGCCGTTGTCGGCGCCGCCGTCGAGGAGTGCGCGCACCACGTCGACGTAACGGGCCGAACCGTCGCCGAGCACGATCGCCTCGTGAAGCGCCGTCCAGTTCAGGTTGTTGATGTGGTCGGGGTCAACGCCGGCCTCGAGCAGGATCCCGACGGTCGTGAGGAGTCCTCGTTCGGAGGCCGGGATCAGCGCCGTGCCGCCGAAGCGATTCGTGCTGCTCAGGTCGGCGCCGTTCTCGAGCGTGAGCACGAGGATCTCATCGTGTCCGCGGGCGCCGGCATAGAGGTAGGCGGAGTCCTGGATGTCGTCCTTCGCATTCACGTCAGCACCGGCCGCGATGAGCGTCCGCGCCGCATCGACGTGATTCGCCTTGGTCGCCGCGACCAGTGCAGTCATCCCCTCGGCTCCTCGTGCCTCGATCTCCGCGCCGGCATCGAGCGCCGTCTGCACGGCAGCGGCATCTCCGATCGCCGCGGCGGCGAGCAGATCGCGAGTGGCGTCGGTCATGGTGGCCTCCTGAGTCGGCGGGTGCGGATCCGGAGTCGACGGATCCGGCCCGGCCGAGCAGCCCGTCGCGATCAGCAGCGTGATCGCGACGGCACCGATGGCCGACATTCGACGTGCACCCATGCATCCGGTATACCAAATGATGCCGGGTGCAGCGAGATCAGCCCCGCGTGGCGGCGAGCGCTGCGGCGAACCGTGCGGCGCGCTGCTCGATGTCCGCCCAGTCGGATGCCTTGATCGAGGCGCCGTTGGCGAGGTCGCCGCCGGCGCCGACCGCCACCGCGCCGGCTGCGAACCAGGCGGCCAGGTTGTCGGGGCTCACGCCGCCGGTAGGCATCAGCGGAGCGTCGGGGAAGGGGCCGCGAAGGGCGCCGAGGTACGACGGACCGCCGAGCGATGCCGGGAAGATCTTCACGACGTCGACCCCGAGCTCGAGCGCACCCATGACCTCGGTGGGAGTCATCGCGCCGGTCATCACGACGCGACCGGTGTCGAGCATGCTGCGCGTGAGATGCGGCAGCGTGCCGGGGCTGACCAGGAACTCGGCTCCGGCATCCGCAGCCTGCTCGGCCTGTGCTGCCGTGGTCACGGTGCCCGCCCCGACGTAGGCGGCATCGCCGTGGCGGGCGATGAGCTCGCGGATCACCGCTGGCGCGTCCGGGGTGGAGAAGGTCACTTCGATCCCGGTGACTCCGCCGCGGATGATCGCCTCGGAGGCCTCCAGCGCCAGCTCAGGAGAGGGGGCGCGGAGCACGGCGAGGATGCCGGTGGTGCGGGCGCGGTCGAGACGGTCGGGCATGGGGCTCCTTCTTCGGGCGGGCTCGTCCATTCTCCCGGGCGCAGCCTGTAATGACAAGTTGATCAGGATGCGTGGCTGTGCGGCCAGGCCTCGATCAGGTCCTTCGACTCCTTGAGCCCGAGTCCGGTGTGCTCGCGGAGCGCCTTGATCGCGGCGATCTTGGAGCCGCCGGCGACGAGCTTGTCGATGTCGGACGCCACGGACGCCGGCAGCTGGGCGCGAACTGACGATGGAGTCGCCGCTGTCGGGGTGATCGAGGAGTGCGTGGCGGTGGTGTTCGACACGGCTGCGGTGTGCGGCGCCGTGGTGCTGACCGACCAGTGGTCGATGCGGTCCTTCGCCTCTTTGAGCCCTGTCCCGGAGTGGTCGCGGTACAGCTTGATGGCGTTGATCTTCTTGCCGCCCGCGACGAGCCGGTCGATCTCGGCGATCACGGTCGGAGTGAGGCCCGAGGTGGCGGTCGACGCCGACGAGGCCGGGGTCGTGCGAGCCGTCGTGGGCGACGGGGTGAACACCTGCGGCTCCGGCAGCTTCGGGCGCATGCCGCGGAGCGCGGCGGCGAGGATCACGAAGACCACGATCAGGCCGACGACGATCCCGATGATCCACAGCACGGCATCCATGGGCTCAGTCTAGAGAGGTCACCGCCTGCGCCCCAGGGCGTTCCCATCCGTCACCGCGTACCCTGGAGGGTATGACCGAGACTCCCCGCACGCGCGAGACGCGCCCTGCAGCATCCGCGTCCGCCCCGGAGGGTCGACCCGCCCAGGGCAAGGTCCGATCCACGAAGCCGGCGCAGGTGCGCCCTGCGACCGAGGGATGGACCCAGCAGAAGGATGCCGAGGGGCGCCCCCTGCTGCAGTTCGCGAGCCCCAAGCGCGGCAAGCCGCCGGTGCACCTGGCCGACCTGACGCCCGCTGAGCGCGTCGAGAAGGTGAAGGAGCTGGGTCTTCCCGGCTTCCGCGCGAAGCAGTTGTCGACGCACTACTTCCGCCACTACACGTCGAACCCCGAGCATATGACCGACCTCCCGGCCGACACGAGGGAGCAGCTCGTCGCCGGGATGCTGCCGCCGCTGCTGACCGAGGTGCGGCGTCTCGAGACCGACCGCGGCGACACGATCAAGTTCCTGTGGCGTCTGCACGACGGCGCGCTGGTCGAGTCGGTGCTCATGCGCTACCCCGGTCGCATCACGCTGTGCGTGTCGAGCCAGGCCGGCTGCGGGATGAACTGCCCGTTCTGCGCGACCGGTCAGGCGGGGCTGACCCGCAACATGTCGACGGCTGAGATCATCGAGCAGATCGTGCGTGCCAACCGTCTGATCGCCGAGGGCGGCCTCGGCGGCAAGAAGGCCGACGACCACAGCATGGAGCGTGTCTCGAACATCGTCTTCATGGGGATGGGCGAGCCGCTCGCCAACTACAAGCGCGTCATGGATGCGGTGCGCTCGATGGTCGCCCCGCAGCCCGACGGCCTCGGCATGAGCGCCCGTGGCATCACCGTGTCGACGGTCGGCCTGGTGCCCGCGATCAAGAAGCTGGCCGACGAGGGTATCCCCGTCACTTTTGCGCTGTCGCTGCACGCACCGGATGACCACCTGCGCGACGAGCTCATCCCGGTGAACTCGCGGTGGAAGGTCGACGAGGCGCTCGACGCCGCCCGCTACTACTACGAGAAGACCGGTCGCCGTGTCTCGATCGAGTACGCGCTGATCAAGGACATGAACGACCACGGCTGGCGCGCCGACCTGCTGGCCGACAAGCTCAACGAGCGCGGTCGCGGCTGGGTGCACGTGAACCCGATCCCGCTGAACCCGACGCCCGGCTCGATCTGGACCGCGTCCGAGAAAGACGTCACGAACGAGTTCGTGCGGCGCCTCAACGACGCCGGCATCCCGACGACCCTCCGCGACACCCGCGGCAAGGAGATCGACGGCGCCTGCGGTCAGCTCGTCGCCACCACCGAGGATGAGGCCGCCTCCGCCGCGATGGCCTGAGGCTCCGCCACGCGGCGGGCATCGATGGATCCGAGGCGCTCGGCGCGATCGAGCCATCGCGTGATCGTGGCCTCTCCGGCATCCTTCACGCCGAGCATGCGGTGGGTGCGCACGGAGCGCACACCGCACAGGCGCAGGGTGTTGCGCACCACCTGCGTCTGCGCGGGCAAACCGGTGAAGGGCACCGCGTACCAAGGGGTGTCTGCGAGCAGCAGCAGCCGGCCGTGGCGGGCGGGGAGCAGGCCTTCGGGCAGGCCCAGCTTCGAATAGCGGTACTCCTGCTGCGGCAGCAGCGCGCGGTCGAAGAAGCCCTTGAGTATGGCGGGTACCGAACCCCACCACAGCGGCGTGGTGACGATGATGCTGTCTGCCTCGTGCAGCGCCTGCTTCGCGTCGACGAGGTCGGACTCCAGCGTCATGCGCTCCCGGTAGCCGAAGCGCAGGTGCGGGTCGAACTCGAGGTCGCGCAGCGCGAGCACTCGGGCGCCGCCGTGCCCCACGGCATAGCGCTGGGCGAGCGCGGCGGTCAGGGAGCGGGCGTCGGGGTGGCCGTCGATCACGAGAGCGGGCATGGCGTTGTTCCTATCTTGACAGTGTCAACTAGCTGGACACTGTCAAGATAGGAGAGGATGTTGCTCATGTCAAGTTCGAAGGACGGCTACCACCACGGCGATCTCGCCCGCGCCCTCGAAGACGCCGCCATGCAGCTTCTGGAGCGCATGCCTGCGGCCGAGATCAGTCTGCGCGAGGTCGCTCGGGCCGCGAACGTCAGTCACAACGCCCCGTACCATCACTTCTCCGACCGGCTCGGACTCCTCAAGGCCATCGCCGAGCGCAGCATGGCCGACCTCCTCGGCCAGGTGCGCGTCGCAGCCGAGAAGGCGTCGACCCCGCGGGCAGCACTCGCCGACGGCGGCTCCGCCTACATCCGCTTCGCCGTCGAGCACCCGCACGCGTTCGACGCCGTCTACGATCCGACCGTCTGCATTCCCGGGTCGCCGACCGCGACGATGGCACCGCTGATCGATGGGCTCGAGGCCGTGCTCGCCGAGGGGGCGGCATCGGCAGGCCTTGACCGACCGACCGATGTCGTGGCGCTCTGGGGGCTGATCCACGGCCTCGGCACGCTCGCCGCCGCCGGCCACTTCACACTCGACGACGGTCTTTCGGCCTACGCCGCTGCCCTTGATCGGCTCCTTCCCGCAGAGTGATCCGCACCGGGCTTCTGGCCCAACCTGTGAGTCGCTCAAAGCACTCTTCCACGCGATGCACAGGCGACGTTTCGTAGATTGTTCGGATGCCCTATTCCGCCCATCGACCGGGTCGCTACGACTCGCAGGGTCGGATCATCCTCGACAGCGAATCCGACGCCGTCACGGATGACCTCGACTTCCTGCGCGATTTCGAGCCCACCGGCACCGACGACGCCACCCGAGAGGCGCCCGTCGCAACCCCTGCCGAGGCGACCCCGATCGCCGATGCCATCGGGGATGAGCCCGCCCCGGTGAAGCCTCCGCGTCAGCCGCGTGTCCGCAGACCCCGAAAGAAGCGCACTCCCGGCTCGCGCGCGCGAACCCTCGCGATCCTCGGCGGCGCAGAGGGCGAGATCCTCGACCGCGTTCCCGGCGAGACGCCCCGCTTCGTGCAGATGTTCTTCGTGCTCGCCGGCACCGCACTCGTCTCCGCGATCTCGATGCTCTTCGCCCTCACCACCGGTGTGCAGGCCGCGATGTGGTTGGCCGTGCCATTGGCACTCGTGTGGGCGCTCATCATCTTCAACCTCGACCGCTTCCTCACCTCGACCATGAGCTCGACGAGGAACGTGTGGCGTCTGATCGGCCTCGCGATCCCGCGTGTGATCATGGCCGCGATCATCGGCTTCGTCGTCGCCGAGCCGCTGGTCCTGCAGATCTTCCACAACGACATCGCCCGCGAGGTCGCGTCCACCAACATCTCCCAGTCGCAGTCCGATCAGGAGGCGCTGGAGACGGGGCCGGAGAAGATCGCGCTGGACGCGGCCACCGCCAAGGTCGCTGCACTCGAGAACCAGGCCGCCACCGGCATCGTGGCCGGTACGGATTCCTCGTCGGCGACCGAGTCGGCAGCGCAGGCCACGGTCGACGACGTGACGGCGAAGATGACCGCCCAGCAGGCTGTCATCGACCAGGCGCGCGTGCTCTACCAGTGCGAGCTCACCGGAGAAGGCGCCGGCACGGTTCCCGGCTGCACCGGCGTCAACGGCCAGGGTGCCAGTTCAGACGCCGCGAAGGCACAGCTCGCCGAGGCGCAGCAGACTTACGACGCACTCGCCGCCCAGCTGCGCACCGCCAACGAGGAGCTCGCCGCCGCCGGCACCGCCGCCAAGGAGAACACCTCGTCGTCGGAGACGCAGAACCGCGAGCAGGCGAAGTCGCAGCTGCCGACCGCCCGTGACTCCTACGACCAGGCGCTCGCCGCGTACAACGCGCGGGCGGATGCCGTGGCTCAGGGCAACGCCGGAGCTGTGGGATTGCTCAGCCAGATCAGCGGACTCAACCGGCTGAGCGAGAAGGAGCCCTCGATCCTGTGGGCGCACATCCTGATCGCCGCGCTGTTCTTCATGATCGAGTTGCTGCCGGTGCTGGTGAAGGTGCTCACGAGCTACGGTGACTCGAGCCTGTATGAGAAGGCCGCCGCGATCCGCAAGCAGGTCGCGCTCGACAGGGTGACGGCCGAGGGCTTCCGCGACCGCGCCGACATCGTGGTGACCACACCTTCGACACCGACCCCGTCCGCTGCCACTTCCTCGGCTCAGGCCACCTGACGTCGCGGCATCCCTTCCGGTCGCACTTTCTGCCGTCCGCTCACGCGATGGGCGGCAGGAACTGCGACCGGAAGCAGGGCATCGGCGATCACAGAGCCGGGGCGATCCTGGGCGGTCAGGGTCAGCGAGCGGATCAGCGCGACCGTCGACGGGGTGCGCGACCACGCGGCGCCGGTGAGCGCGGCCTCGACCAGAGCCAGCGGACGCTGCAGAGACGGGTCGTGCTGCCGCGAGTCGTCGCTGAGCCACTCGACGAGCTCGGCTATGGTCCAATTCGGATCAATTGGCACGAGATCGGTGGCGAGGATGGTCAATGGCGTGTCCATTGGTCCAGAATCAGGTCTCATGACCATCGATGACAGGGCCAATTCTCGGCCAGTGGATCACGGATCGGCCACGCGTGGATCCGCGACGCTCGTGCGGGCAGGTGATGTGTCATCCGAGGCGCTCGCCGCTCGGCTCGGTCGCTGGACGCAGGGAGACGGCACCCTCGCCGCCCGGCTCGCCAGGGGCGTCGAGGCCCTGATCGCGAGCGGCGAGTTGCGGCCAGGTGATCGGCTTCCCGCCGAACGCGCGCTCGCCGCCGCGAGTTCCGTGTCGCGTGGCACCGTCGTCGCCGCATACGCGGACCTCGCCGAACGGGGCCTCGTCGACCGCCGACAGGGGAGCGGCACCCGCATCGCCGGCACTGCCGCAACCGCCGTGCCGGCCCAGCGTCCTGGACGAGGCGAAGCGCTGTTCGCCGCGCTGCCGAACGCGATCGACCTGCTGCGCACGGTGCCGCAGATCTCCGAGCTCGGGGTGCAGCTCATCAGCGATCACAAGCCGCGGCTCGATCTCGCTCTGCTGCCCGAGACCGATCCCGCAGGCCTTCCCGCACTGCGCGTCCTCATCGCGGACATGTACACCGGGGAGGGGACGCCGACGACTCCCGAGCAGATCCTCGTCACACACGGCGCGCAGCAGGCCATCAGCCTCGTCGTGAACGCCCTCGTGGGCCCCGGCGACATCGTGCTCGCCGAGGAGATCACGTGGCCAGGGGTCACCGACTCGGTCGGTCTCCGCGGCGGCACGGTGCACGGCATCCCGATGGGCGAGGAGGGGCTCGACGTCGACGCGCTCGAACAGGCACTCGCGCGGCTGCGGCCCGTGCTCGTCGCCCTCAACCCGCACCACCAGAACCCCACGGGGTCGCGCCTGCCCGCGGCCGCACGGCACCGCGTGGCCGAGCTCGCTGCGCAGTACGGTGTTCCGGTCATCGAGGACCGGGTGCTCGCCGGCATCTCGTTCGACGGGGTGGTGCCGCCCACGCTCGCGGCCGAGCGCGCCGATGCCCCCGTCATCGTGGTCGAGTCGGTGTCGAAGTGGGTGTGGGCGGGGCTGCGCATCGGCTGGCTGCGCGCCGACCCCGTGCTCGTGCGACGTCTGCGCGGTGCGCGGCAGCTCGCCGACCAGTCGACCAGCGTGCCCGGCCAGCTGCTCGCGCTCGACCTGATCGCCCGTGCCGACGACCTGCGCCGGGCCAACAGCCGCATCCATCAGGCGCGACTACGGCTGCTGCTGGCTCTGATGGCCGAGCACCTGCCCGAGTGGGCTCCGGAGCCGCCCCGCGGTGGGCTGTCGCTGTGGGTGCGGCTGCCCGCGGGGTCGGCAGCCGCGCTCGGCAGGACGGCCGCGACTCACGGCGTGTCGATCGCCGGAAGCGCGGCGTTCGCTGTCTCCGTCTCGCCCGACGACCACATCCGCATCCCCTTCACCGCGCCCGACGATGTGCTCACCGAGGGCATCCGCCGGCTCGGCGCCGCCTGGCGTGAGTATCGGGAGACTCTCGGGATGCGTTCCTAGGATGACCCGCATGACTCGGATGCAGCGCCGCGCCCTGTGGACTCAGACCCTGTGGATCTCGATCGCCGGCGTGCTCGCGGTCACGGCCTACGCCGCGCTCGCCGCCGTGCAGATCCTGGTGTGGACGCCGCTCGCGGCCGCCCCGGGGCTCACGCTCGATCAGATCAGAGGAGAACTGAGCGACGCCGGTGAGTCGATGAGCGTGGGCATGACCATCGCGATCCTCGGTGTCGGGGTCGTGCTCTCCCTGGTTATCGCGGTGGTGGCCGTGCGTGCGCGTGCCCATCCCGTGGTTCCCGCGATGAGTCTCCTGAGCCTCCTCATGCTCGGAGGCCCCGGCTTCTTCATCGCATCCTTCGGACCGGGCATGGCGCTGGCCGACACCTTCATGATCTCGGCAGGCGTGACCCTTCCCGGTGTGCGACCGTTCTACGCGGTCAGTGCACTCGCCGCCGCTGCCCTGGTGATCGGCGGGGTCGTCACCGTGCTCCGTGCACGCTCCGCTCCCGCGTCGGTCTGACCCCGAGCCCCGCATCCGACCCCCATCCGGCCCCTGTCATAGTGGGCAGCCAGTAGCGTTGATCCATGGTCAACTATCGCTATCTCGGCAACAGCGGTCTCAAGGTCTCGGAGATCACCTACGGCAACTGGGTCACCCACGCCTCGCAGGTCGGCGACGATGCCGCCGTCAAGACCGTTCATGCCGCCCTCGACGCCGGAATCACCACCTTCGACACCGCCGACACCTACGCCAACACGGCGGCGGAGGTCGTGCTCGGCAAGGCCCTGGAGGGGCAGCGCCGCGAAGGGCTGGAGATCTTCACGAAGGTCTACTTCCCGACCGGTCCGAAGGGCCCGAACGACACCGGCCTGAGCCGCAAGCACATCTTCGAGTCGATCAACGGCTCGCTCATGCGCCTCGGCACCGACTACGTCGACCTGTACCAGGCGCACCGCTTCGACTACGAGACCCCGCTGGAAGAGACGTTCCAGGCGTTCGCCGACGTCGTCCGTCAGGGCAAGGCGCTCTACATCGGCGTCTCGGAGTGGACGGCCGAGCAGCTGCGCGAGGGGCACGCCCTCGCCAAGCAGCTCGGAATCCAGCTCATCTCGAACCAGCCGCAGTACTCGATGCTGTGGCGTGTGATCGAGGGCAAGGTCGTTCCGGCGTCCGAAGAGCTCGGCATCTCGCAGATCGTCTGGTCGCCGATGGCGCAGGGCGTGCTCAGTGGCAAGTACCTGCCCGGCCAGCCGGTGCCCGAGGGCTCGCGTGCGACCGACCCGCACAGCGGCGCCGACTTCATCAAGAGCTTCCTGCAGGACGACATCCTCACCGCCGTTCAGCGGCTCAAGCCCATCGCCGAGCAGGCCGGGCTGTCGATGCCGCAGCTCGCGATCGCGTGGGTGCTGCAGAACCCGAACGTGGCCGCCGCCCTGGTCGGGGCCTCCCGTCCGGAGCAGCTCGCCGAGACCGTCAAGGCCTCGGGCGTGAAGCTCGACGCCGACACGATGGCGGCGATCGACGCTGCGCTCGGCGA